>JABEUY010000040.1 GCA_013044175.1 Bacilli bacterium | reverse complement strand
GTTTTTTCATTTACACCGTGTTCCTGCGCCAACTTCTTTTTGTTCAAAACCTCGCCTTGTTGCAAACGATCATACATCGATAACAAGCGAAAGCCTTTCGCCTGCGAAGATTCTCCAACCCCCAGATCGGTTTCCCCCTATCGACTTCTATACACGTTATAACAAACTTATATGGACATATATTGTCCACGATGGTGCCTATACTGAAAGTACATTCTGACTTGGGAGGTTTCAACCATGGAAGCCCTTTTTGAATTAGTGCTCGGTTTATTCGCTTTAGCTGTGGTCGCGATGATCTTTTATCCATTCTTGGCTGTCTTATTGATTATCAATCGCAAAATCACGGCATTTCTACTCCCCAAGCTTCGTCAAGAAAAGCACCCTTCATCCTTTTTCGAACCAGGAATAACGCCAATGTCGAAAAATAACCATTGGCAAAATCATCAATAAATCGATTCTAGCATATCGATAGCCTTTATGTCCTAGGGATGCGCGATGATTGCCGACGCGTTGATTAAAAAAGAAGAATTCGTGCCTTGCAAAAAAGCAAGTAAGCAAGATTGCGCCACCAAAAAAATCGGGTAAATCGTATTATTTTTTAGGATATACGCAGTAACATGGACATATCGTGTCCAATGGTTTCACTATACTATCCTTATCAACCATGTTTTCACTGACGACAAGACAACATACTAAATTTGGGGGTAAGACAAATGAATCGTACAACCGAATTCGTGCTGGGGCTTATCGGTGGCATTTTCAGTTTCGGCGGTGCATTTTTTGCGATGTTTTTCGGTGCTTTCGATAAAGCAGCAACAGGAACGGGCGGCTCGATTAGTAGCTTGGGGATCGCTGCTTTTGTCTTCGCAATTCTTGCGATTCTCGGTTCCATTCTCGTTAAGTTCAAAGCAAAAATCGGCGGTGTTCTGATGCTGATCAGCGGTGTTGGTATTTTGATTTCGATCAGTCTATTCGGTGTACTTCCTGCTTTACTCTTGATACCCGCAGGGCTCATGGGACTTTTGCGCAAGGAAAGTAAAAAAACTGTTTAACGAAAAGATTCAATGTAAGGCTTGGAAGAAGAGTTCTCTTTCAAGCCGACCAGCATTTTAAAAGCATACTTGGGGGAAAAGCATACGATGTACTGTTCACAATGCGGGAAAGAACTACAAAGCGAATCGAGTTTTTGTTCCGAATGTGGAACGCCCATCAGCACTCCACTTTCACACGATACGAAGCAACAAAATAGCAATTCAAAGCCATCAAACGCTGCGCCTTCCCCTACACGTTCTAAAATCATCGCCTCTGAAGTGACCGAACAAGATTTACGCTCATTTATTGGACCATACGCCGATCGCTATCTTTCCCGTTGGGCCAAATCGACCAATCCGCTTCACATCTCATGGAATTGGGCAGGTCTATTAATGTTGTATTGGATGGGCTTTCGAAAAATGTATCTTTTCGCTACGCTGTACTATATCCTCTTTGTGATCAGCCTATTCGCCGGAATTTTGATCAATGAAATCACCCAATTACTCTCGATTTTCATTTTCGCAATGTGGGGAGACGCACTCTATTATCGTTATGCCCTAGCAAAAATTCATAAAATCAAAGCGGCTTTTCCCAAAGCGGACACCGATGAACTTCAGGCTAAACTTGCCGCAAAAGGTGGACGCAGTCTCCTTGGCACGATCGTGACAATAATCGGTGTTGTCATCGGTGCCGTAAGCCTCACTTTCCTATAAAAGAATGCTCACAATGCGACTAGCATCGAAAAATGCATCGAAAACGCCTACTTCGTTTTGAGAGGAATGAAATCCTTGGCACTGATCCCATGCTCAGCATGTCAGCAACAAATTTCAGACAAAGCGGCTTTTTGTCCATACTGCGGTAATCCAGTACAAAATATCAAAAATCTTGAAATTGCAGCCATACAAGGTACGGATTTGCTGCCCACGTCGATGACGCAAAATGAAATCGCTCGCCCCACATCGTGGAAACGAATGCTGTTGGCAGGTAGTATCGCCCTTGGCATCGTTCTCTTCGTCGGAGGAGCTCTTTACGGGGCAACGCAAGTAAATCTGTTTTCTTCACCCAAAGAGATCCTACTTACTGCTGTCAATTCCTTGGAACCGTTATCAGCACCGAGCCTACCAACGTCTTTTTCAGGTACGCTCTCTTTCAAACTCAACAACATCGTCTCAACCTCGTTACAAGAGAGGCAAAGCGTGTCGTCATGGGACGGATCTTCCTTATCGTTTTCTTATGCTCTCGATCCTCAAAAAGATAAAGGTATGATCCAAGGTATCCTCCTAAACCAACAAGGTAGCGATGAAATGACCATGTGGATCAATGACCAAGATATTATCGCCAAGGTAAACGGTCTACAAAAGCTGATCGATCAAATCACCAAGGAATCCGGATTGAATATTCCGATCCCTTCTCTTCCTGAATATATCGATCTAGGGCAAGGTTATGCACAGCCATTGCGAACATTTTGGAATGTGCTTCATCAAGGAAACACACTGACTGCCTATCAACTTCACGCCGAACGCGATATCATGAGCATGCTCATACAAAGTATACCAAGCCAAGATATTACTCGAAATGGACTTCTTGGCCTTACGATTCGCCTTAATCAAAATTCGGTACTCCCGATCGTTGACGCTTTTCTTCAACAAATCCAACAACATAAAAGCATGTTTGTTCAAGATATCAATACCTTAAATGCGATGAATCGGAAGGCAAACACCGCGCCATTAACCCAAGCTACCATCGATTCCCTATCCTTTACACAACTACAATCTTCCATAAATAAAGCGATTCATGCTGGCGTCATTACACTCTTACCGACGTCAATCACGCTGCAAAAATCTCTATTCGGGAATGGATTCACTTTTCATGTCGCTACTGGCTTGGCTGAGAATAAGCCCGATGTATTCAATGGCATTTCCGCTTCCCTCGGGATGAATCTTTCAGGACAAACACCGAGCACCTCCGCCATCAAGGTCCCTGTTCTCACAGCACGTAATAGCAAAACTTGGGCAGACTATATGCAATCGATGAACACAAGCCTAGGAAACCCTTTTTCTCAAAATCAATACGGCGTATCATCCCTACCAAGCCATGAACAGTATGGCGGTACTGTTACGTTTCGAGGAAGTGATGGATCAACGTCGATCCTTCCTGTCATCGGTATTAAGGCAAGCTATGGCATCAATATGACACCCAGTATGATACCTTCCCAACCATTATCACCTATCAAATTCTCCCTCCCACCCAATCAAGCTTCTCAATTGGCTCTCTATTGGGTGAATGAAGGGTACAACAACCAAGGATACACATTTCTTGGTCCGCGCAATTGGCTCGTTAAAGACGCAGGTATCGGTGCTGATGGTTCAGAGAGCTTTACCCTCCAGTCTCCAAACGGTTCACAAAGCATGACCGTACGTGATGACGGCGCTTGTCAAGGATGTTCCATCTCCGATATGGGCTCTTACTTTCCTAATCTCAACGCATGGGCGAAAAAACAAGAGGTAGGTTTCAACACTGCCTCGCTCCCGTTTATCGCCTATCATGTCATCAACCCCAACACTTCCGTATACGAGATTCAGCATAAAGGAACGACGCTACCCTCATACGGTATTGCTTATCAAGAGCAATATAAAAACGGTGGAGTATTTTTTAGCCAAGAAGAAGTGACGATGTCACCACAAAACCCACTTGCCAATACTTTGCTCTCATTTTATTTGAGTAAATTATAGTAAATTTTAGGATTTGCATGCTTTTCACATAATCCCTTTGTTCGCGATCGGAACTAGTGAGGCAGGCATAGCTTCTCGTAATCGCCAAAGGAAACTGATCGGCTTATCGCCTGAATGGCTGACGTAATCGGCTTCACCCAGATACACATAGGGTGAAGCAACACCGTTTTGTTCTTTATATTCGCGGACAAAAAGCAGGATATGCCCACCCGTCTCGCGATGATGCAGATAGCGTTGCCCAGTTGTTGATGCAGTCGATGTACGAGACTGTGTCTGCCAATGAAACAAACGCTCATTAACCGCATAATCTTCGTAAAGCGTCGAAGGGGAATAATCTTTTTCGGACTTATTTAAGGTGATAAAAAACATATCCGTTTTGTGCTCGGCAAGATATAGCACACCTTCGCGAAAAGCTGGCGCCTTATCTTCTTGCCAATATCCTACGGCAGCCAAAATTTGATCGATGGTATAACGACAATGGATCTCAAGTGGACATACGAAAGGTAACGTATTGGGCTTAGGCACGAAATGAAGATGGTCAAGGTTATAGCGCAAAATGGCGATGATTTCTTCGCGAAAATCCGCTGAGGAAAAGATATACCCGATGCCTTCCTCGATATGGGCAAAGTTTTGGTCTTGAGGCTTTGTCCGATAAAAACTGTAGTAGAGCATCGTGAGCATGATACGTTCTTCTTGCGATCGCGGTTCACGCCCTTCTTCCAAAAAGGCGAGAAGAAACGAAAGCCACCGTTTCGAGTCGATCGTAAGTAACGACGGAATACGCTTAAGTAACGTTTCTTTGTCCTCGATGTGTATTGCCGCCCGACACCCTGCTTCTGCCATCATGCCCTGAAAAGTACGTCCTGAATTACGTCGTCCATAAAAGTCTTGCAAACTCATTCGATAGAAATCAATGAAATGGTGAAGGGTAAGCGATAATCCCGTATCCGCTTCGAAATACTTCATTTTATCGATAAGATACCTCTTATTGATGATCGCTTGACGCAGATTGCTCAATATATAGTCGGCTGCTTGTTTTTCAAGCGAAATGTAGCTACCTCGAGGTAGATGAGAAAATCCTTGTTCCACGTAATACGATACAGCATGCTTCGTGGTACCGATCAAAGCACGGAATTTTTCTTGAAAATTATACGATTGATGCGCTTGACCGATAAAATCTAAGACGGTAAGGCATTCCTTATCATCGGCTAACCGCAGACCACGACCCAACTGTTGCAAAAATACCGTCAATGACTCCGTCGGTCGTAAAAATAAAATCGTATTAACTTCCGGAATATCGACGCCTTCGTTGTAGAGATCGACCACAAAGATCATCTTGATCGCACCTGAGACCAAACGTTTTTTCGCTTCATTGCGCTCTTCATGATGTGTTTGCGCATGCAACGCAAGTGATGGAACACCCGCTTCGTTGAAGATCTTCGCCATATACCGCGCGTGCTGAACGCTCACACAAAAGCCGAGTCCCTTCACCGCCTCAAGATCCGTCACATATTTTTGGACACTGCGCAGAATTTGTTTGGCACGAATACTGTTATTGGTATATAAATGATCAAGTTCTTGCCAATCATACCCTTTGCGTGACCATTTTACTTTCGATACATCGACATAATCGGTTACACCAAAATAGTGAAAAGGGCACAAAAGTTTTCGATCGATCGCATCGGACAAGCGAATCTCAGCTGCCATCGTATCATCAAAGTACGAGAGGATATTCTGCCCATCCATGCGCTCTGGCGTAGCTGTCAAACCAAGTAAGATCGCAGGTTGATAATGCGTTAATAATTTTTGATACGAAGGTGCCGCAGCATGATGGAATTCATCCACAATGATAAAGTCATAGAAATCGGGCGATGTGAACGTATCGAGCTTTTTCGATTGGAAACTCTGAATGCTGATAAAAAGATGATCGATTGACGTTGCTCGTTCATGGTTGACTTGCATTTCGCCAAAATTGAGATCCTGAAGAATCCAACGAAACGTGTCTCGACTCTGGCGCAATATCTCTTCGCGATGCGCGACGAATAACAGTTTCGCCCCTGGTTTTTTGGCGCAAAAGCGTTTAAAATCAAACGCCGCAATGACCGTTTTTCCGACCCCAGTGGCAGCGACCACGAGATTACGCATCCGACCATACAACGTTCGTTCGACATCGAGTTTTTCCAACACTTCTTTTTGAAAATCATACGGTCGGATTGCAAAGCCAAAAGACCAATCGACGACGTCATTCCCTTTCTTTTTTTGAAGCGCATGTTGCAGTCGCTTTACGTCGCTATCCTCGTCAAGAGAAAAATCATGAAATTCTTGATCATACCAATAACTTTCATACGTAGCTTCCATACGCTTTACCACGTCAAAAGCATCTTTCTCCGTGATCTTTACATTCCACTCAAGACCACTCGTCAGCGCAGGATGAGATATATTCGAACTACCTATGTAAGCGGTCGTAAAGCCCGTTTCGCGATAAAACGCATACGCTTTCGCATGCAAACGTGTTCGATGGGTATCATAGGAGATCTTGATGTGTGTATTAGCTAACCTTGCAAGTTCCTCAATCGCTTTATAATCGGTAGCTTCCATATACGTCGTCGTAACGATACGAAGTTGACCACCATGCTCTGTGAAATCTCTTAATTCCTCAATGAAAAGTCGAATCCCACTCCACTTGATAAACGACACGAGAAAATCAATGCGATCTGCCGTGAGAATCTCTTTTTTGAGCTCATTGATCATACTCGGTTCGGCATGAGCGCCAGTAAATAACGAACTTTGTGACAGCGGTGTGGTTGGTCGAATCGGTTTTTCTTTGGAAGAGTGAGCATGGTTAAGACCACGTGCATGGTTCACCTTACTATACACATAGGTCAAAACTTCGCCTTTTTCCTCCAAAGCAAGCTCTTGGATTTCATCTTGGCCAAGACTCGAAGTGAGCGTGGCGATCATGTCATTACACAGTCGAATTTGCGCAAGAAGCGCTTCATCTTCGTCTGCCTTGTCGTCGCGGACGATCGATAGCGCTTTGCGCGTAACCGAAGCGATATAAGAAGATAACATTTTTTTCGCTTCTGTCGCATCGAGGCGTTCTCTTCCAACAGCAAAGACAGCTTCGTCGAGCTTCTCAAGTTGCCTTGCTGTCAGCTGATTGATGATTTGTTCATACAGTCCTTGTTTCATCGCTCACCCATTCTCTGATCGCTTGTTTTTCTAACCATTCGTCATAACCAATTATACTAGCCTTGCCCATGATTATCGACCGATCCCTCCTCGCTGCGCCATTCGGTATTGGCTTCTCACGATCAAGGCATAGAGGCTATCTCGCCATCGTTTCTCTTGCGGCGAAGAGGACGTAGCAACCGATAGCGAGCAAGCTGGCTACTACTAAGATGAGCCCAAGTGGAAGCGCCGAATACTCGCCAGCGATACCCACCAAAGGCGAACTGATACAGCCGAGTAAAAACGGTATGACACCAAGCAGTGCCGCAGCGCTACCTGCGATATGTCCTTGCGATTCCATCGCAAGCGTGAACGAAACTGGACCGATCGTCCCCATCGAAGCCACATAGCCGACGAGCGGAATCACGAGAGCAAAAAGCGGTCCGTGCGTGATAACTGCGATCATTACTCCCATCGTCGCGACAAACGATAAACCAAGACCAAAGCGCAAAATGCGATGCTCCTCGATTTTGCCTGCCAATTTACGAACCACTTGCGAAGCGGTGATCAGTACGACACCGTTTAGTGCAAACAGCAAGGAAAATACCTGTGGGGATACCCCATAGATTTTTTGATAAACGAAAGGTGTCCCGGCCACATAAGCAAACACGCCACCGAGCAAAAAACCCTGCGCGAGCACGTACCCCATAAAGACACGATTGCCTAACAAGGTCTTGAAATTGCTGAACATTTCGCCAAGATGACTGCGGATGCGCTTCTCTTTCGGTAAGCTTTCCTGCAGTCGCCAAATCGTCGTCAGCGAAAGTAACAATCCTAGACCCGCGAGAAAGTAAAAAACACCTTCCCACTTGGTCAGCGTAATGATCGCACTGCCGCCAAGTGGCGCGAGCAAGGGTGCTGTACTGCTCATGACGCTGATCAGGGAGAAAAATTTCGTCAGTTCCGTCCCGTGATACGTATCGCGCGCGATGGCGCTTGCGATCGTTCCTGCTGAAACGGCAAAGCCTTGCACAAAGCGCAGCGCGATAAAAACGCCGATGTTCGGTGCGAAAGCACAGCCGAGCGAAGAGAGACCATAAAGCAGCATCGCCAAAATCAGCGGTTTTTTTCTGCCATAGACATCACTGAGTGCACCCATGACGATTTGCCCCACCGCTAAGCCTAGCAAACAAGCGGTCAAACTAATCTGAATCGTCGAAGCAGTCGTCCCAAAAAACTTCATCATCTGTGGAAAGGATGGCAAATACATATCAAACGTAAAAGGGCCAAGGCCGGAAAACATAGCGAGTAAAAGGGCGAAGCGAAAAGCATGTTTCTTGGCAGTCACAGCAGGCAAACTCCTCCCTAAGATTCCCTTAGACGTTAAGGGCAAAAAAGGCGGACACGTTAATCGTGTCCGCAATGAAAATGGAGTATCTAGTAGAAACCATGAAATACGTCAGTCATTCTCCATCGTGCTGATGTCAATCACAAAGCGATAACGCACATCCGAAGCAAGAACACGATCCCACGCTTCATCGATTTGCGAAGCGGCGATCACTTCGATCTCCGGCGTAACATCATGTTCAGCACAGAAGTCGAGCATTTCTTGCGTTTCGCGAATACCGCCGATCATCGATCCAGCAAACGATTTGCGTTGACCGATTAGCGAAAAAACGTTGACTGACAACGGATCCGGTGGTGCACCCACATTGACCATCGTACCATCGACCGCTAACAGCGAAAGATAGGCGTCAACCGAAATTTTCGCACTCACCGTGTTGATGATAAAATCAAACGAATTTTTAAGCGTCCTAAATGTCTCCGGATCACTCGTCGCATAATAGTCGTCAGCACCAAGACGCAAACCGTCCTCTTTTTTCTTTAACGATTGCGAAAGCACGGTGACATGGGCACCCATCGCATGCGCGAGTTTGACTGCCATGTGGCCAAGACCACCCATGCCGACCACCGCCACTTTTTGCCCAGGCGTTACTTCCCAATGACGAAGCGGAGAATACGTGGTGATCCCTGCACATAACAGCGGCGCCGCTTTATCTAACGGAATGTTATCAGGAATACGCACAACGAAGTTTTCCGTCACCACGATGTGCGTCGAATAACCACCTTGCGTATATTGGCCATAGCGATCGATCGAAGCGTACGTACCCGTGTTCCCTTTGCTGCAATATTGTTCTTCCCCATGCTTACAGCTATCACATTCACCACACGAATCCACCATGCAACCGACACCAACGCGATCACCCACCGCATACTTCGTGACCGCAGAACCAACTTGCGCCACAACACCAGCGATTTCATGACCAGGCACGAGAGGATACTGGATCTGCCCCCACTCACCGCGCGCCGTATGGATATCCGAATGACAAATCCCCGCAAATTTAATCTCGATCAATACATCATCCGGTTGAAGCTCCCTGCGTTCAATCGAGGTAGTTTGAAAAGAACCTTTTGGATCAAAAACAGCACGAGCCGTAGCTTTAGACATCGAATAACCTCCTCAAAATAAATAGAATGCACTATGTACAAAACAACGCTAGCCAACAGTAATGATTTTAGCACATTACATAAAGTAACGTTCCAATACTATTATAGTGATAAAAACCGTGTATTCAATGGGGGGAGTCTAAAGATCTTCTGGTAAATGGCGGATGAGAATCCTTGTTACCCTAACTTTCTTGGGTGAATTCCTTTTCTTTCGTTCAATGATTTTTAATTTCTATTATAGTAAATTTTTAAAAAACGAATTCACATGTTATACTCAATTTTAAAAACTATCCTATAAAATAATGGGGCGATTCATTGAATTCACGCAGACTTGGGAAGGGGATCAATCTTGTCGCGGCATTGCTGGTCACAGGTGGCATACTGTATGCAGGTTTCTCAGGCGTTGGTCCGCTTCCGCCGATGGGGCCAGCGTTTAATCCAGGTACTGGCGTATGGACAGTAGCGAACGGCGCTACGCTTCCAACCAGTCGGACGCTCACCATACAAGGTCTGAAAGACCCTGTCCGCATTCAATTTGACCAACGAGGTACGGCTTATATCGATGCTGCGAATGATCATGACTTGTTTTTTGCCATCGGTTATTTGCACGCCAAATACCGCTTGTTTCAAATGGATTTGATGCGACGCCAAGGCGAGGGTCTATTATCACAAGTGGTAGGCGTTCAAGCACTTCCTTCCGATGAGTTTGAAGACTCACTGGGCTTGTCAAGAACCGCCAAGGCAGAGTGGCAAGCTTTAGCGCAAACGAGCGCTGCTCGGCAAGCGCTTTTGGCGTATACCTCTGGTGTAAACGCTGTCATAAAAAAAGACATCGCCTCAGGCAATCTTCCTTTCATGTTTAAGTTGCTTGGCTATCAACCTACGCTCTGGAAGCCGACCGATACGTTGGTCATTCAAGGGATTATGACGCAAGACATGGATTTTACCACCGCTCCCCTCGACTACGCTCTGTATGAGCATTCTCTTGGTGTTACACGTACGATGCAATGGTTCCCGATTTTACCTCCTGACAGTCAATCCCCCTACGATACGGGACCCTATCACAAGCAAGCTCCTTCTACGCTACGTTGGTCACCCGATCAACAAGTTTCCTTAAAGGAAATCAAAGCCGTTGATGCCTTAACTAAAAAAATCAGTCAATTGCCTCCTACGGCCGTTCATCATGGCGCGAACAGCAATAACTGGGCTGTCGACGGTACGAAGACCACGACGGGTAAATCATTGATGGCAGGCGATCCGCATTTGAATCAGACCATTCCATCGATTTGGTATCAGATCAGTGCGAAAGATCCCCATTACGACTTTCAAGGCGTTAGCATTCCTGGCTTGCCAATCATCCTCATCGGTCGCAACCAGAACATCAGTTGGAGTTTAACAGATGTACAAGATCAAGCGACCTTTTTTTATCAGGAAAAAACGAGTTCTCACCATAAAGGCATGTATAAATGGAACGGCAAGTGGGTTCCTTTCAAAAAAATTACGTATACCATTCCCGTAAAAGGTGAAGCGCCTGTTCACGATGTGATATCCCTGACCGTACACGGACCGGTGATGACGACCGATGGTGAAACCACCTCCGTCGACTGGGTAGGCGCTATTCCTTCGCCAGACCTTTCCGTGCTTTTGGCGATGACCAAAGCCAAGAATTACACCGATTTTCGAAATGCCTTAAAAAGCTGGTTCGCACCGGCGCTGAATTTCGTGTATGCCGATAAAAAAGGAAATATTGGTCTGCTTTCAGCCGGTTATTATCCGATCATTAAATCGGGTCAACCATGGTTGCCTCTCCCTGGTACGGGGGCATCGGATATCGTCGGTTCCATCCCCTTTCAAGATATCCCGCAAGCGTATGATCCGCCGACGCACATGGTGTTTTCTGCTAATCAGCGCGTGGTCGGCAAGAATTACCCTTACTATATCGGCACCACGGATGATTTTTTTGATAACGGTTATCGTGCCGATCTAATTCACCAGACGCTAAGCACGAAGAAAAAACTGTCCGTCGCCGACATGGAGACCTTGCAAAACAGCGTGCAAGATTACCTCGCCACTTTACTAGTGCCTAAATTAGTATCAGCCTTGAAAGGACAACCGCTCACCGCACAGGAAAAATCGGCCGTTCATCTGCTCGCTACATGGCATGACACCATGACCGTATCTTCACAGGCAGCATCGATCTGGTGGGAATTTTTAAATAACTACCTGATCGATACCTTCCAACCCTGGTGGAATGCCGATCATGTGCCTGTCAATCAGGACTCTTCCTTGCAGATCAATGCCAATGTCGTCTCTCTGCAAGAAGACTTGGAAGCTTGGACGTTACACGATCCGACCAATCCCGCATTCACATTACCCAATGGTACAAAAAGAACGGCGAATAGCGTGATGCGAGAAGCCTTTACAAACGCCTTATCCGATCTGTCCAAACAGCTTGGCCCATCTCCACAAAATTGGCAATGGGGTAACCTACACGCCCGAGCCTTTCCATCCCTCGCCCAAGTGCCCTCACTCGGCTTTGGCCCCAAAGCGGCAAGTGGCGATCCTTGGACGATCAACGCAGCCGACGGCGGTATGGTTTCAAGTGCTGGCCCGAGCTGGCGATTTATTATGAACTGGGCCAATGGTCAAGGAATGGGTGTCTATCCAGGTGGACAAAGTGAAAACCCCTTGTCGCCATGGTATGAAGATCAAATCAACGCTTGGTGGAACGGTAACTATTTCCCAATGCAAAGCGTCGGTCAAGCAGCCAGTAAAAAAGAACTTGCCACTTGGTCCTTACAACCTTAACACGAAAAGAGGAAGGTGAAATACCATGAAGATGTCGATGAAAAGCGGTGGTTTTTGGCTAATACTGCTCGTCGTGATTCTCGTCAATTGGGGTGGAAATCAAATAAATGCTTGGTACATGACCTTGATCACCGGTCTTTTGCTTGGCCTTTCGTATAAAAAAGGAGGACTCGCCTTCGTTTCCACTTTGCTCGCAAGCCTTCTTAGTTGGGGAGGAGAACTCGTCGCACAAAGTTTCGTTGCCCCCGTGATGCCAGCCGCCAACATGATTGCTGGCGTCATGGGCTTTGGAACACATGCCGGAAATGTCGTCATCGTGCTAAGTGTAGTCTTTGGCGTACTGCTCGCTCTGATCGGCACATGGCTTGGCCGCGCCATTCAAGCCCTCTTTAGGCACGAGAATCGCCATAAAAGTTACTACGCGGCACGATAATGCCTCGATGAGATGATTCACCTTAAAATCCACGTCATACTTGCTTGCCATCTGCAGTTACCTCGAATCGATTTACTTATTTTCACATTCTCGATTCGTTGTGTCCACACTATTAGCCTAAAACCAATTTGACTCCATGTGCGTACAAGCCCGCGACCTTTGAATGCGGAGTCGGTGCTAAACCGTCCCACCGAGCGGTGCTTCAACTGTTTGCAACAGTGCTATACTGATACTAAGAGAGAGGACGATCGAGGTGTCAAATAGCATGGGTGTTCAGCGATGAAGTATCCTGTCGTACTACGCGAGAACGAGACTGGCGGATATGTCGTGGAGTGCCCGATCATTCCAGGATGCGTAACAGAAGGCGATACAGTCGAGGAAGCATTGGCGAATATCCGCGAGGCCATCGAGGGGTTAGTGGAAACACGGCGTGAACTCGGTTTGCCAGAAACCCTCAAAATGCAATACGTGGAGGTCTGATATGCCGGAGTTACCCAACGTCTCCGGCAAAGACGCATTAAAGACGTTCCTGTTGGCCGGGTGGACAGTAAAACGTATCCATGGTTCCCACCATATCGTACACAAGCCGGGACACGATCCGTTTCCCATTCCTGTTCATGGAAATAAAGACCTGAAACCCGGCACGCTGCGGAGCATGCTAAAAAGTGCCGGAATGACAGTGGACGAGTTTACAAACCTACTGAAACAACTATAAGAGCCGAACCATCCATAGTGAGAGATCGGCGTATGTAGTTGTTTTACGCTGGTTGAAACTCATGCGCCGTGTATCCGTATGTTGTAGTCAACAACCAACCAAGCGGTTCCATAGTCTCCTTATTCATCAACATCACGCTCCCTACACACTACCCCGCTTTTTGTGTCTAATATCTTGACAGAAGTCCATCCTTGCGAATGTGTTCTCGACAAACTCATTCTACCAATAGAGGGGTGAGGTAGCACTGTCACACGATATCACTCCAAGTATACGGACTCAACTAATTCAGACGCGTTAAAACTCTATAGCTCCATGTTATTTAACATATCCCTCAAAGTAATCAACTCTTCTTTACTGAGCGTGACCCCTTTACCCATCTTCTCGTGATTCGGTGACCATTCCCGCAGGTCGTATTTCGGAGCCTTATCGTTCCACGAAATCAAATTCAACTCTTTCTTCCACCCTTTACTGGATTCAGAGATCATTCCGATGGTTTCTTTGATTTCAAACTTGATATCTGCCAATATACAAACCTCCTATATAATGGTTTTCATCTTAGGGACGCCTAGCCTTACCCTTTGACATAATTGATGCCCTCAAGCTTAATACTTCCCGCATGATACAATTCATCCACGATCTTCGCCACGATGTCTCGCATCTCTTGCGTAGCACGTAAAAACCCAAGTTCGCGCGTGCTATCGATGATGAGATCCTCTTTCGCATAACCGTACGACTTGTCGATCAAAGCAGAGATGACACCGGCGATTTCCGCAGAAGCAATCCAATTCATTTTTCGTTCCCCTGAGGCCAAATGGACACGAGACCGCAGCGGGATTTCGGTTTGTCCTAGACGAAACAGAAATTCTCCTTCTCTTTTTTCCACCAGACTTTGCCGAATCGCATAGTGAATCGCAGAATGAAACGTGGCCTGAATTCGATTGCCAACGCGTTTCACACCCCAAGCGTCTGCGATACGCCTTGCGACCACATCGACGTGCACGGGCGCTTCCACGTTGACCACCTGTCGAATCCAGTTTGCCATCGTAGGCACAGGTACTTCATGCAGTTCCACACCCGACACGCGCAACACAAGGTCACTTACAACATATGGTACCGCAATAGATTTACTTGCTACCGGAGGAGTCCCTGATTCTCCTGCACTTTTCTTGGCTTCGAAAGCATTCACATCTTCTGAACCCTGACGATCCATAGCTTGCTGCTCATCGGACAACCCATTTCCTTGCTCGTTGGCGATCACTATGTGATTTTTCGTTGATTGGGGTTTTTCATTTTTTCCTTCTAACTTGGCTTGTTCGATCGCTTGAATCAACCGATCTACCGAATGGCGCTTATCGTGAAACCAATCCGTGCTCCAAATCCGATGAAGTCTCCAGCCGAGACCTTCTAACACGCGTTGACGGAGTCGATCTCGATCGCGCGCACTTTGCGAACTATGATACGTCCGCCCGTCACATTCGATGCCAAGCAGGTAGCGCCCTGGCTTGTCGACATCGATCACGGCGAGATCGATAAAAAATCCTGCTGTTCCAACTTGCACATCGACTTGATAGCCACGAGAAACGAGTTCGTCGCGGACGGCGACCTCAAACGGTGAGTCCATTTCCCTCTCCGTACTGTGCGGCACATCCAAGATACCCGTTTCACAGTATTTCAAAAACGTTTTGAAGATGCGCGTGCCTTCGCCTTTGGTACGATGCAGATCAATATCATCGGCGCGAAGATTCGTAAAAACTTCACAACGCATGCGGGCACGCGAAATCAACACGTTGAGACGGCGCTCGCCTCCTGACTTACCGAGCGGACCGAAACTCATCGCAAGGTAACCGTTTTGATCCCGACCGTAGCCCACACTGATGAAGATGACATCGCGTTCATCACCCTGTACAGTTTCTAGATTCTTGACAAAAAAATGCTCTGTGCTTGCCGAAAAGAACGCCTCTGTTTCCGGAGATTTGCGGCGAAGGCGATCAACTTCATCTTCAATAGCACTTGCCTGTGCACTACTAAAAGCGACGACGCCCAGCGTTTCCTTCGACTCGCCGTCGACATACGACCTAGCATGCTGAAGCACCGCTTCGGCGACAGCACGCGCTTCTAGACGATTCGTACGCGTTTTGCCACGATCATACACCGTGTTTTCCCTATGATGCAAGACAAGTCCGGTGGCCTGCGAAGATGCGTTAGCGCTTGGGAAAACCACGAGTCGTCCATCATAAAATTCCGCATTAGAAACAGCAATGAGCGATTCATGGCGGCTTCGATAATGCCAACGTAACATGCATTCTGGCATGCCTTGACTGACGCAAAGACCGAGTATGCTTTCCATGTCACTCGTTCGTATCTCAGCCTCTTGCGCCTCTTCGTCGTCCTCCAACGTAACGTCAAAAAAATTGGTCGGCGGAAGCTGTTTACTGTCGCCAACAACCACGAGTTGACGACCTCGCAACAGGGAACCAAAGGCATCGGTCGGAAGCACCTGACTAGCCTCATCGAAGACAACAAGGTCAAAGGCCAAGCTTCCTGGTGGTAAGAAGGTCGACACGGACAAAGGACTCGCCATGAAAATCGGCTTGATACCTTGAATCGCATGACCTGCATCACGCAGCAACTTGCGAATCGGCATGTGACGAGCTTTCTTTTGAATTTCTCGTCGCAAGACGCTCAGCTCACCCCCACCTTCGCGTGCGGGTATACGTGCGAGATGCGCCTTTTTGGCCAGTTGCTGCGTCGCACGTGTCATCCCCTCATCAAGTTGACCAAAACGCTCAATCACGCTGTCGTGCGTGCTGCCAGCGAAGTGCGCCAAGGCTTCATGGTCTTGAAACGTCTTTTGCAGCAAGGCTTCATACCATCGAAACCTAAACGCATCGACCAGACTCGTTCCGGCATGTCGCCACGTCGACGCAACTTGCGTGACAGACTGAAGTTGTACCGAATAACATTTTTGAACATACTTGTTCCAGAGAATGATAGATGGTAATTGATCGATTGCACTGAGCCATTGGCGCATGCGTTGACCATCGACAGCCATACTCCTGCCAAAAGCCGGCTTAACGTGATCGATAGCCTGTGCCCAATCTGTCGCGTCGGCATCTACTTCTTTCCACTTCAGCGCATCTTTTACCGCGCGTGCCGCATGTTGGGCTACATCGAGCTTCTGTCGCAAAGCGGACGCCCACGCTAAGGCATCTTTTTGCACACCCGATCTGCATAACGTGGTCAACACCCCATCAGGTAATTCTCCATTGGCCACGTCCGCATGCCATTGGACTAACCAAGTGATGACGTCCGTGACGCGAAGCCAATCTGTCTCTTCACCACGCCACGACTGTCCCAGTACGTTTTGCAACAATTCTTCATGGCGCATCACTTCCTTGATCTTCTCCTGGGTCTCGATCACGTCATCCATCCAAGCTAGGACCTCTTGTATGGACTGCTTTTGCGCATGGCGCAGACATGCCTTCGCCTCGGTAAGTGCCGCTTTGTATTCCCCCGATAAGACACGAAGAAAGCTCGACTTATGCGAGAAGATATGCGTTCGAACACGCGATAGATCTTTCTGCCACGTAGCACTTACTAAGATTCCCTCATATTTTTGACGCATAGTACCAATCTGCAGCATCGCTTTAGCGACATCATGCAGTGTGTCTGCCTGCGTGCGCCAAGCCTCGGCCGTTACATCGATCCCGGAGACATCTGGCGCTGTTTGTAAACGATGTAAGACAGTGCACATCCGATCCACATCATGCCATGTATCACCATACGAAATTTCTAAATTGCCTAACAGGTCTGCCCATTCCCTTTGCATCGCTTCCAAGGCCGTGATCGATTCTTCAAGGATCGTTGCTATACGTCGCAAATCAGAGCCAACCTGAATTTCATCGATGGTACAACCCCAAAAGGGATGCGTCTGAAGTACGCCCACGCCAGAGAGAAAAGCTTGCAGATCAGAGAGTAGATCCACATGATCAATGAACGTCTCCTGCGTCCACGTTGTTTGAACGGTAAAAATCGGCCAATTTTCTTCAACCGCTACATCATGAAAACGTACGATCGTCCCCATCGCATGATAAGGTGTGACCCCAGACGCTGCCATAGGCTGGTGCATAATGTCGATATATTCGTTTAACTTCTGCCGCAAAGACAGGTACGCCTGCTCCTCTGACCGCACTTCGTTTGCGTCTGTTCCTTTCACTTGCCATGTTCTGTCGAGTTCCAAAAGCAACTGACGTTTGTTCGTCTTGTTACTATGAAGTTCAAGACAAGCCGCGCCCAAACCCACCTGCTCCAAACGACGTTTAACCACATCTAACGCCGCCATTTTTTCCGCGACAAAAAGTACCGACTTACCGTCCATGACCGCCCGCGCGATCATGTTCGTAATGGTTTGCGATTTGCCCGTACCCGGTGGCCCTTGTATCACCAAATTGCGTCCTCGTGACACATCGACGATCGCCCTAAGCTGCGAACTGTCCGCATCGAGCACCGTGCGCATATCCGCAAGCATTAGCACGTCATCAAGTCGCGCATCCGGATCGACAGAAGAAGGTTCTGCGCCAAAACCCTCCCCAAGCAGCGAAGCAAGGATAGGATGCAGCAAAGGACTTGCCGCTTCAGGCCAGATGTCGGGATCGAGATCACGAAACATAAGATACTTGCCAAACGAGAAAAACCCGAGCATGAGTTTGTCCCGGTGCACCCGCCACCGCTCTTGCTTGCCAATGGCGTTTTCCACTTCAGCAAAAAAGCGATCGATGGTGGATTCCGGTTCATTCCCATCCAAAGTTGGAAGAGCGATTTGAAAATCTACCGTAAGACGATATTGTAAGGAGAGATTTTCAACCACTTCATCATCATTGTATTTCAAGGTAAATTGGTCACGGACCGTATCGCGCTCCAACTGCACGGGAAGTAATAGCAGTGGCGCCATCAACGCCTTATCACTCGAACTGGCTTCATACCATTCGAGAAATCCGATCGCGAGAAACAACGTATTGGCACCTTGTTCTTCCATTAACGTTCTTGCTGTTCGAAAAGTTTGTAGTAATCGATTTTGTAATTGGTCAACCGTATAAGGGGCAAACAATATAGGGGCTGATTTCGTTGGCCGTACTTCTGATGAACGACCGATCTGATCCGTATCCATTTCCTCGTCATCGTCAACAACCGTATCCTCCATGACGAGTTGTTCAACATTCTCTTGGTGGGCATCGGTCTCACCACGTAACGTAGCTTCAAAACGCAGCGCAGCATGCTGTTCGACAAGTTGCGAAAGAATTAAACTCGTCGATTGAGCATGCAGATTGACCCCGAGTCGCTTAGGCAACCGAAAATGAAGCATATTGTTACGGAGCGTCAAATCTAACAAGTCTGTTCGTGCCTGCTGTAACTTTTCACGTAGAGATTGCGTGGTTGATGGGTTGGAAGCATCAGCAAAGGCCGCTTCACGCATATTACTTTCCTTATACACTGCATTCGCTTTATTACCTGGCGCAAAAGGCATCTGCGAGGTTGACGAACCCTCAAGAGATTCTCTCGGAACACTACCCATACCCTACAAGTCCCCTGTCCATCCTCGAATCGTACTGAAGAAAAGCAAGGCTACATCACGTTGATGCGCCATTCGGCAAGATTCGACACCCTATTTCGTCCATTCATTCCTAACCTACACCACCCAATAAAAACCGTCAAGATTCACACACCGGATGCTAGACAGTCTACGCATTCTTCATGAAATACGAGGGATAGGACTTCCTTCGATCGTGGTTCGAGACGGGGACAAAGGACGAACGGAACTATCACCGTCGACCTGTTTCTTCATCCGATCAAAATGGGGGTATGTAAGGTTGGGGGGCTGGTGGAGGCGAAGCGTATCAGTCCAAAACCACGACTCTTAACCATACACACTAGGTTAACTACTTCTCGATTTGGTTCAACCGTTTTCTTATTTGACGCATATGTCTTCTCCTGATGTTACCTATAGCGTCTTCACCTGCAAATACCTTTTCAGCACGCTGAACATAGCTAATGAAGTTACCCCTATCAGATTCGTTGGCTCCCTTTATCGAGTACTTCTCGTAAACATTTGCGCAGCTAATTCGTTTTCCATGTTTGGTGACTCCTTTACGTTTAACAATTGTTTTTAGCTTACGGTACAATCTGTAGTAATATTTTGAAATCGTTTTGTCCCTCAATCGGACTTTTTTTCCGTCAAACGAGAAACCGAGGTAATTGAGCATGTTTTTCCCTTTTTGCACGTTGGGGAGAATTTCCTCATTACAATTAGACAACACGCCGTGCGTGTATTTAAAAAACTGCGTCTTGTCTGGCTCCAATTCTAAGCGGGGGATCGACTTGATGACCGAAGTAATGAACGAGAAATCAGTCTTGAACTCATCCAGGTTTGAACCTGGAAAAATTACAATAAAGTCATCGCTGTATCTCATGTACAGACCCTGTCGCTCAGCAACGTGTTGGTTTATTTTCCTGTCAAGCTCCAGCATATAAATATTTGAAAGAACCGCACTGATTGCTGAGCCTTGCGGAATCCCAAACGTTTCTTTGTGTGGTTTTACGAGCTTCTTTTTATGAATTCTAAAATCAGAGGGGGAGATAGCTCTGTCTAACTGCTTAAATGCCTGAACTCCCCTTGGATTGTTTGGGAGTCCGTTAAATTGCAGTAAGTCTTCTAGGTTCCAACATGAGTAACGAGTGATGTTCTTATATACTGCATAGTAATCGTCCGGCAACCTGTCAACATTGAGCAAATTACAGATGGTGTCTTTCAAATAGTCGTGATCCAAGTTATCAAAGAAACCAGTAAAATCACCGATAATCACGTGACACTCGGGATTGGCCTTTATAAAATCGATAGCCCGCTTCGCAAAATGTATGTTGTTCTTGTGCAAGTTGTCACGATACGCGATCGCAACATCATCAAGGCCGTCAATGTTCACTCGGCGATTATAGTATTGGTTCAGTTTGAACGCATAATACTGATACATATACCGATCGAGATGTGCCGAGTAGCAGATCTCGCGTTTTTTATCTTTTTTTTCACCAATCGCCTTATTGTATTTATGAAACGAGAGTGTGTAGTGAATGAAAGGATAGAATCCATGACGAGCCACAGTTCTTGGGTTGCTGATGTATTTCCATACTCTATCCAGCGATACCCTTGAATCAAAATGCGCATAGTTTCTACCGAACTTGTTTCTAACCTTCCACTCCTGAAGACTCACGAACTCTCCCCCTACAATAGCGTAATACCCGTCAACATGGGGGGTAGCATCCCTAAGCTGACAGGTATAACTCAACTTGAATTCATTCTGTTGTGAGACTGAATCCAACTACCCAAGTCTCGCCCTAATAGTTGACTATGTTATGATAGTCAAGGAGAGGAGTTCAATAATCATGGTCTCGTTGTGGATTATTCTGTTCATGCTTACTGGACACCCATCAACTGAAACGATATCCTGTTCAGGGATTTCGGTGGATCAGTTGACAACAATCTCCGACCCTTATATCTAAAACATAAGGCGACTCTATTATAGCACAAATATCGGAAAGTTTGATCAAATAGATTAAGTCGTCACTAGCTGGAAAATCGCTGTAAAGATTTAATGTCATGTCCCACTTATAGCCGTCGGCGTAGGGCTCTTGAGTCATTACATGACCCTTTGAACGGAAGCATGCGTTTACCGCTTCACCCTCCGAATCTATGGGTTTATAGCGTCTCCATCACCGTCAGCAAGCTCTGGTAGTTGTCCACGTCGTGATACTTCACGCCTGTCGTGGAGATTTCGTTGAACAGCTTCTTGGCACATGAAATCTTCGCCTGTTCAATCGGGCGCAGTTGAAGGCTGTCCATCGTGCCCTTTGTCTCGGCAATAAAGAAAATGTGCTTCACCGCACCCTTTTTAAACGAAATCGCCCAGTCAGGGGAGTAGTTGCCAACGGGTGTGGGAATGTAGAAACCGCGAGGACCTTTCGGCAGCTTTGCGTAGACCACGACCTCATCGGCAACATCCAGATCCCCGACAAATCGCCGCTCTATGCTATCCGTCGCCGAGCCGTCTGTAAAGACATAATCCTGAATAGATCGCTTCGCTCTGAATGCCTTTGCGTATTCATCGGAGGCGCGGCTCATATTGAAAATATCCTGCGAATACGGCTCTTCCGCACTCGGTGCGTAGGTAATATGTTCAACGACCACAGAAGCTTTTTGACTATTGATGATACGGCAAACCTTAGCAATGAATTCCTCCGGGTTTTCACGGAATAACCACAGTTTTTCGCGGTTGATACCCTTGAGGACATCCGTGACCGTCCGACGCGTGAGTGTTGTACCCTCGGCTATCTTGCCAATAAGGTCATATTCGGCAAAACCACCCCGAGAACGAGCGAGTTTTTTTGTTTCTGTATGCTCCTTAATAAACTCCGCGCCCTCCTGCCGGCCAGTCGTCGTCGTGTAAAATAAAGAAGCAACGCGTAGATCTGTATTGATCGTAGTGATGGACTTTTGGATGAGTTCGTCGCTGTCAAATTCTACTGTATAGGCATATTTCTTGTTGATTCGTTCCCATAGATTCTTGAATTCCTTCCAGTTTTCGTTGAGCGGGTTCTCTTTGACCTTTGTATCGTGTCCGTTGCCTGCCATGTCCTTCAAAATACTCGGATCAAAGATCGTCTGGATCAGCTTGTGAATGCTGCCCGTAAGTGGTTCAAGCTCAGGTTTCAAAGGCGCAAGGGTACCAGCAACAGCGGCATTGCGATACGTGTCCGTAATCCCACCGTCATCGTCCACATAGAAGTTACGAGCCAAATAATTATAAATTGCCGTGGCTTCCGCAGCCGTGACGGTGTGTGTTTCATCACCGAGACTGACCATTTTCCCCGTAAAGTAGTCCACACTTGCCTTTGTTGGACGCTCGTAAAGGTCGGACTGAATCCCACTCTGCAAATCCGCGACAAATCCAGCGTAGCTCTCGCTTGCAACAACGGTCAGCGTATTTAAGGCATGGACATGACTTTCACCGCAAGATTCCACATCCTGTCGTTCGCCCATGCTGTTCACGCAAAGGCGCAGTCCGCGTCCCACTTCCTGACGCTTTGTAGTGGTGTTGTCGGAATGCTTCAGCGTGCATATTTGAAACACATTCGGGTTGTCCCAGCCTTCACGAAGAGCGGAGTGGGAAAACAGGAACCTGGTCGGTTGGTCAAAGGAAAGCAGAAGCTCTTTGTGTTTGAGGATCAGGTCATACGCGGTAATATCGTCCGAAAAATCACTACCGCGCTTGATTGGGCTATCCGTGTAACGTTTATTTTTGTCTATGGAAAAGTAGCCGCGATGTGTAACGGAGGGTTCAATTCCGCGCAGATAAGTTTGATAGGCCGATGGAAAAAGCGTCAGTCGTTCGTTCAGCGCAGCAGTGTATTCTTCTTCGAATATGCTCCCGTATTCACCGAGGATTTCCTCGCCGTCATCCCCGTATTGACGGTACTTTGCCACCTCGTCGATGAAAAATAGTGAAAGGCACTTGATGCCCTGTTCGAACAGCTTTTCCTCTTTGTCAAAGTGAGAAGCAATGGTTTCGCGAATCTGGATGCGTCGAATATCGCCCTCATTCACATTCCCGCATGCTTCTCCGGCTCGCAAACTTTCTCCGTTCGTAAACGTGACAAGACCCCGTACCGGGTCAATTTCCGCGAGGGATACGCCCTTGTATTCCTCCAATCCCTTTGATGCCGTGTAAAGGCTGTCGCCAACGTTAAGTAGATGCGTTTCGCGCTTCGGCACGCCCCCTGCACGGCTTACCTCAAATTCCAGACGGGCGCGGGGCGGTTTTTTCCTGTCAAGAACAATATCCGAAAGATACATATAGCCGTTCGTACCACTCAGATTCTTCAGTTCAAAACCTTTGACCTCAATTTTTTTGACTAACTTCTTCTTAAAGGCATCCAGCGCGTCAAGAACGTAAACAAGGTTATGGGAGGTTTTGTGCGTCGCCGAATAATTCAGCGAAAACAGTGGTGAAAAATTCTTTTTCAGCGCATTCTGTGTCGCCGCACCGCCCATTTTCTGCGGCTCGTCCAGTATGATAATCGGACGATTTGCCTTGATGACATCAATCGGGCGGCGTGAACCAAACTCGTCGCGTTTGGTGTAAATAATTCTCGCCGCCTCGTTGCCACTTCTACCCTCGACATTCTTTTCCTCGTTCATCGTTGTGTTGAACGCCTGCGTGTTCATGATCATCACGTTGATGCCGCTGTTCTGTGAAAACTCATCCAACTGGTGCAGGTTTGAGGAATTGTATACAAAGAACCGTGCCTTCAAGCCATATAGCTCCATGAAGTGTTCCTGCGTTATCTCAAACGACTTTTTTACGCCCTCGCGGATCGCGACACTCGGTACGACCACGATGAACTTGCCCCACCCATAGTTTTTGTAAAGCTCAAACATCGTCTTGATGTAGACATAGGTTTTGCCCGTCCCTGTTTCCATCTCAATATCAAGGGAAACCATGCCAAGCCCAGCGGCAAGCTCCGACGAATACTTAATATTGTTCGCGGTTTGCACTGCGCGGATATTTTTTAGAAGCTGTTCTTTTGACAGCTCCACGTCAGCGTTGCGGTAAGCGGTCTCGAATTCTAGATCAAATTCAGAGTCAAATTCATCAAGCTCCCCTTTAAGGTTGCCTACATCGCGGCGAAACTTCGACTCGCCATGCTTTGTCTGCCCAGCGAACACCTTCACAACGCTTTCAGCGGCTTCAGTCTGAAAGGGCTGTATCTTGAATTGAAACTTCATTTACAGCACCCTCCTGATCGTTGATGGGCTGTAGGTGGCAAAAACCTGTTCAAAGTTCACCATGGCGCTATCGTTGACGAAACTTGCGTCTCTGAACACGGCATAATAGGGATGCTTCTTTGCAATTTCTGTAATGAGAGTAGTGTCAACCTTGCCGAAGAAGGCAATCAAATAGTTATCGTTCACGAAGAACAATTTGCCGTCTTGCTTGATTTTTGCCGAAAGCGGAATACCGAGGTCGAGCATGGTTTGAAACAACAAATCTTCATCAGTGCGGTCTGGCTTGATGTTATCAGACAGACTATCGAGGTTCAGTTCAGGTTGAATTATTTCCTCCGGCTTGTAGTACACATCCTTCATGTTGGAACTGTCGAGCTTCAGGACTCGGAAGCCGATGTCGAGGTTTTGCGCTGTCAGCCCCGCTTCGTCTTTGATCTTACGTCCAGCGCGGCGAATGCGCTCTTTGCCGATTTCACAGATGTTTTTGTAGCCCGCCCTGCTCGCTTCGCTCTTCTCATCGCACACTTCGGGAATTTGTACCATGATAAATTTGCGCTTGCCACTGTCCTCCGAATTGAGCCTCATAACTGCGTGGGCGGTTGTTGCGGAGCCAGAGAAGAAGTCGAGTACGATGGAATTTCCGTCTAGATTTGCAAGTGTCAATAGGCGACTCAGAAGCCGAATAGGTTTAGGTCCATCAAATGCGCCTGCCTCAATCAATGATGTAACCTCTTTGGCACCCTCTTGGCTGTGGCCCACTTCTTTATAGAACAATATTGATGTAGGTGCCATTCCATCATACTTTAATTCACTGAGAAATCGTTTAATACTGGGCACACTATTTCCGTCATGACCGAACCATATTCTGTTGTCTTTGAGCCTCTCAAAAAAGGAATTTTTTGAGAGCCTCCAGCAGCGTCCTGCTGGAGGCTCTATTTCACGACCGGAGGGCGTTATAATTGTATAATCCGAGTTTGGATTATATGTTTTTACTGACATATCGCTTGGTTTCCATACCCCACGCGGGTCATTATCTGGATTTGCGTATCTCGCATTTGCTTCTTCTGTTCTAGGAAGTCTACCTATTTGAAATTCATTTATCGACTTTGCATACATGACGATATAATCATGGCTGTTAGAGATGTATTTCGCATCGTTTTTAGGCGCATACGCCCTTTCCCAAACGAGTTGAGCTATAAAATTGGTATCTCCCAAAACTTCATTACACAACTTACGCATATTCTCCACTTCGTTGTCATCAATACTTATAAAGATTACCCCGTCATCCGTCAGCAAATCTTTTGCCACACGCAGACGGGGGTACATCATATTCAGCCAATCGGTGTGGAAACGCCCGTTGCTATCAAAATTCGGCGTGAGGCGGTTGCCCTGCTCGTCATATTGCCCATCACGACTCAAAAACGAGATTGCATCCTCTGAAAAATCGTCTTCGTATACAAAGTCGTTGCCCGTATTATACGGCGGATCGATATAGATCATTTTCACGCGATTGAGGTATGTTTCGCGCAGCAGTTTCAGCACATCGAGGTTGTCGCCCTCTATGTAAAGGTTCTCTGTGCTGTCAAAATCTACGCTCTCCTCTCGACAAGGGCGCAAAGTGGCAGCAATCGGCGCATTGGCAAGCAGTATGCTTTTGCGCTTGTCCGGCCACGTGAACTGATAGCGCTCCTCCTTGCCGGATACGACGTGTGAGTTGATCTCCTGCGCCAGCACATCCGCGTCAATGGCACGAACGACCTCCCCGTTCTCGTCGATCGTTTCGGTGACAGCGTTAGGGAAAAGCTTCGCAAGAGCAGTGAAATTCTCATCCGTGATGGACGGGGTGTGCATAGTGAGCCTCTCAATATTATTCATTCGTATTTCCTCCTAATTCGATCTTCAGTCGCTTTATTTCCTCGGCGTAGTCCCACTTCCGGCGTGGTTGTGTTTCAGCACGCGCTTTTTTTTCAAGCGCGGCGATTTGGTTGGCCAGTTTTTCGCGGCGGTCGTTCTCGGCAATAGTAGCGTCGATGTCTTTTCCCCCAGCCAGATCAATGCTGGCGATTTGAGCAATGATGTGTTCCCATACCACACTGAGGTCGAGTCCGCTCAGATTCAACTGCCAATCGTCTGTCGGCTTTTCCTCCGAAATAAACACCTTTTTTGCACGGTAAACGGCTAGTCGCGCGTGATCTCCGTATTGCAGTACGAATAGCATTCGCTGATCAATCAGATTAGACAGAAGTGCGATGTTCTTCTTGTCGCAATCGGCAGTTTTCATCGTCACGGCGATCACATAGATCGTCGATACCTCTGCGCTTGCAGCAACGCTTACCGTCTCCGGTGATATTTCTGCAACAATTGAGAGCCTGTTAATCTGATCGTCAAACAATTTCCGGTCGGCGGCGTTCGGCTTGAACTTTTCAAACAAGGACTTTTTCGGAAGCGGCTTGTTGATCTCAGTCGCTCTTGGCAACCCTAACATTTCGCCACCTCATTTCACCGTCACAAAACAAACCAACTCGAAGTCGTCCAATCCCTCTATCGTGTTGGCAGCAAGGGATATATTCTTGCCAGACAGGAAGCTGTCTATGGAATCATTCTCGTTCAGGTCTACGATGGACTTCACGGTAAAGGAAAGCAAGTCGGAATAGCGGTGCATATTGCGTCCGTCTTTCGTTTCCATATTGAACTGATCACAAAGCATTCGATCAGGCTCCGTCTTACCACGACACAACTGACGGAATTCATCGAGCAGCTTTTTCGGCTGTAAGTGGTCGATGAAAACGGTCGATTCTTCCTGTACATACACCATATAAAACGGATGAAGTTGGTTCTTATTTTTGGCGTTAATGTTTGCATTGCGGTTTTTAAGAATAAAAATCGTGCCTCGGGGCGCATCGGTGTCACCTTTTACAACAGCGTGAAGTCCAAATGGGACTCTATCTAATTTGTCATGATGCTTGACGTATTCAAGCAGGTCGAGCCGGAATTCATTCAATCCCAAATCCATGATCGATACGCCAGACTGCATGTCTTCCATATCCACCACTTCGTTTTGAAGCTTGTCTAGCTGTGCCTTACGATATTCAAGATCGCCCTGTTCCTCAGGATCAATCGGGTTGTCATCTCCCGTGGCGGTCATGACGGAAGCTTTCATGCGGGTTTCCACGCGTCCCTTGAGCTCAAGGTACTTATCAAGGTCAATGTTCGGCCAGAAGTTCACTAGCTGAATTTTGTCGTTTTTACTTCCGATGCGATCAATTCGTCCGAACCGTTGAATAATGCGGACAGGATTCCAGTGAATATCATAGTTGATACAGTAGTCGCAGTCCTGCAG
Source organism: Bacilli bacterium (assembly GCA_013044175.1). Classification (GTDB taxonomy): domain Bacteria; phylum Bacillota; class Bacilli; order Alicyclobacillales; family SLC66; genus JABEUY01. Next base: position 6,981 of record JABEUY010000040.1, on the reverse strand, counting down.
GTTCTGTCCCTCTGAAATACAATCAGTAGCAATGAGAATATCAATTTGTTCTGTTGTGTCCGGCATCAGCAGTTCTTTATCCTTTGATAGCGGAGAAAACAGCGTCAGAATGGTATTCATATCGGTTCGTTTCAACTTTACGGTGGTCTTGCCATCGGATGTGCCAGTGATCATCGCTGAGTCAAGCCCAAACCGTTCCTTTGCAAACGGAGCCACTCCCTTGTAAAGATAGTCAGCGGTATCGGAGAATGCCGTGAACAGCAGTATTTTTCTGTTGTCCGGATTGAACGAGTGCTGCGCCTTTTCAGAAATGAGCTGAAGGAGTGTTTGCAGCTTAGTGTCGTGTTTGGGTGTGATGTCCTTTATCATCAGCGTCAGCAGTTCGAGGACTTCGGAATCAGCGGAGAGCTTCTTATGCCACGAAACATAGTCCATATCGGCGAGGTCGATGTCGAGCTTCTTTCCGTCGTTTTCAAAGAAGTCGCTGTTGCGGTCGTCGCCATCAAAGTCGTTTTCTACCAGTTCCCGCGTGTTGATGATTTTTCTGTTGCCTCTTTCGTAGTTTTCGATAGCCGCAATTGTACCATCTATCAGGCTTTTCACACGCTGAAGCGTAATACTAAATGAAGCGACAGAGCTTTCCAGTCGTTTCAAAAGGTTAATACTCATCAATCGTCGTATACCGGTTTCTCTTCCAGCGCGGTCAATGTTCACGCTAGGGTCTATGTATTTCGCGCGTCTGCTTTCCAGCAAAAAGTCTGTCGGAACATAAATGGCGAGATTCAAGAGCATTAGTTGCCCGTATATCTCGTCGTAGTCTATCGCAGACGGTAGGTCAGTCAACTTCGGGCGTAAAGAAATAGGCTTCATTCGCTCTGGAAATTTGCCTATTTCCTCGATATTATAGTATTTTTCAATATGTTTACGTGAGCGGGCTATTGTTACGCTGTCTAGCATCGTGAAGAAGTCAAAGTCAAGGGAACGCAGAAGGTTTTCGGTTGTACGCTGCTCTGGCTCAAGTTTGCTCCACTTGTTAAAAGCGGTTTGAGCGTTGCGAAAGATCAGGTCAATCGGCTTGGTTGTGTCGAGCTTATCATTAATAAGGGCAGGGTTCCCTTCGTAAGCAAGTTCAAGCTGATGCCGCAGATCGGAGAAGCCATTATTCACAGGCGTTGCCGAGAGCATCAAAACTTTTGTCTTTACGCCTTTGCGAATCACCTTGTTCAGCAACCGAAGATAGCGGTTCTCACGCTTTTCATCGCTGCGCCCGAAATAATCACCGCCGTTACGAAAATTGTGACTTTCATCGATGACGACAAGATCGTAATTACTCCAGTTGAACTTTGAGAGATCCACACTACCAGAGAACCCATGCACCCGTGATAGGTCGGTATGATAAAGCACGTCATAACGCATTCTGTCGGAGGCGATAGGGTTATTCAAATAGTTTTCTCTAAACGTGCGCCAGTTATCGCCAAGCTTTTTCGGGCAGAGGACTAGCACGGTGCGATTGCGAAGTTCGTAATACTTGATCACTGAGAGGGCAGTGAATGTTTTACCCAAACCAACGCTATCTGCGAGAATACAACCGTTATATTTTTCGAGTTTGTTGATGATTGCGAGTGCGGCGTCCTTCTGGAAGGCGTATAACTTGTTCCAAATTTTCGTTTCTTTAAAGCCTGTTGCTTCGTTTGGCATTACATCCTCACTGATGTCATCGAGAAACTCATTGAAGATGTTATAGATGGCCACAAAGTATATGAACTCAGGTGCGTTTTCATTGTAAGCAGCTGTAATGCCGTCGATAACCTGCTCGGTTACGTCCTGCAAAAGATTCTTTTCATTCCAAATTTGCTCAAACATTTTGACGTATTCAACGGCAAGGGGGGATTCAATCCGGTTGACAAGATTCATAATGTGATTGCCACGTTCACATCCTAAATCCGATGTGGTAAACGAATTGATTGGTGCATATGCGATTGTTTCATCTGGCTTTGATACACTCAAAAATCCACCCATCGCGCCGCCAGTCACGTTCGAACGGAACTGCACCTTTTTTCGAATCCACGTTGCACACTCACGGGCAATCGACTTCTGGGTTAATTCGTTACGCAACTTTACCTCGAACTCTGTACCGAACAGGGAGCGCTCACGGTCAAGTCTAGGTATATAAAACTCCCGCTTTTCTTTTGGCGCTTCCTCTTGCAAAAAAGTGGGTGAAGTAAATACAAAGCGAAGCTCATCAATTCCGTCAAGTTGCTTCTTGATAGCTTGATAGGCGTAAATCGAAAAACAAGCCGCAGCGATGGAAAGTTTATCACCCTTTGTGATCGTTTCCGCCAAATCATCCTTGACGGTATGATTCACATTGTCAAGAATTCGCATATATTTCCCCTCGTTCACCTCATTATTTTTACGTAATCCCGCGCTAAAATAATTTATCCGTTTACCTATGTGAGGGTTCACAACAACATGTAATAATTTTTCATGTAGTACAAGACCTACAACCACAGCATCTCTCTTTAGATCTTCTCAACGAAAAATAATCGATCATCCACTTGCATCGGGTAACCCGGGAATCATTTTGTCTACTCATCCAAATTACTACATCTTCCATAATTATAGTTTTCAATACTATGAATAACAATCCTTTGCTCAATGAAAATTGTTCAAAGTATCTTGCATAAAATCTGACGCTATTGAACTAGGCTAGTAATAATTTTTGATCCTAGTGTCATGGGTTTTCAGGAAATCGATCATATGGGACGTTTGCTCACACCAGGAAAGCAAAATCTGCGTGTTCAGTTCCTCCTAAGTCATCACTTACGAAATGGGAGCCAAGGTATTCCGTCTCACATAACCAAAAAGCCACTCAACGACGCCTTTTTTATTAACGCGAGGGAGATTACTAACCTCGGCTTAAAAACTTAGTTATGCCTGCAGTGCCATAAATGACTCTTGTTCCTCTCGGTAGTGCCCCATCATGAATTTCTTTACAGTACTCTTCAGATTGTCGAACAATCCAATTGCAGGAACACCATCAAAAGAATCAAATCCACTGACAAAACCGTCCAAAAACGAATCCTGCTGCTCATTATCATAGGGTCTAAGAAATATTTTCCGACTAGACGACAATCCATGCATAACAGATAGTCACGCATAACTTCGCCGTTGATCCGAACATCGGCCTCGCCTCAGTCAAATTGAAACGGTAAGTCATCACTTTTCGAATATTTTACTTTGAACTTTGAAAATCGTACACAAAGTGAAATCGATGATAAATAAGAGAAGCCGTGTGATTCTGGTTCTCCATGTTTGCCTAACTTCATCGAGCCATTGGTCTATCAAGGGAATGATGGGGATTTACGTTTACATTCTATTAGCGTTCACGTCTATAGACGTGAGGCCTATGCACTGCAGTGGAAAGGGGATTCTGATAAGATGATACTGAGCCACTTGGATCATTTTTTTGATCCCTCACTTTCTGCTTTTAATAGCCAAAGTAAGCATACTCGCGAATGGATCGAATCGGAAAAACAACCCACTTACTACTGCCTAGTCTGAGCAAGACGAAAATCATCGCTTTGTCCAAGGGTGAGTTTGTACAGAAACGAGAGAACGTTCTGTTGGTTGGAAACTCCGGCTACTTAATTTTGAAAAACAGTGGCTGAAATACGATGCAGTGATTTGCGATGAACTTGGATACGTCCCGTTCACCAAGATGGGTGCTGAATTGTTATTCCAATTTTTCTCGGCAAGACAGGAACGGGGCAGCCTTATTTTAACCTCAAATCTTGATTTGGGGGACTGGGTACAGATATTTGGTGACGAGAAGCTTAACATGGCTCACTTTCAAACGGATCACTGTGGCTCAATTCATTCTTGACAAAAACACCACGTTTACCGCATTCTTCATGATGCGCTGAACCGAGCTGTTAAATGGGGTATTATACAGACAACTCCATGCCTTCTTGTGGATAAACCTCGCCCTAAAACAATAGATACTGATATTTGGACAAAAGACCAAGTGCAGCAGTTCCTACGCTTTACGAACGCAGATCCAATGTACCCTGTTTTCTTCCTGTTGTTCGCGACTGGAATGCGCATAGGTGAGGTATTGGCATTAAGATGGCATTATGTGAACATTGAACAAAGAATCATTACTGTGAGAAGAAATATTGATTACGCAAAAAATGGATATATATTTCAAGAACCAAAAACAAAAGCTTCGCGGAGAACTCTACCAGCTTCGAATCAAGTCATAAACATGTTGGTGTCTGTGAAGCAAGAGCAAGAAAAATACAAGAAAATATTACTTTGTGAACTCCCGAGGATTCGCATTCATGATGCTCGACATACCTTTGCGTCTATCCTGATTCATCAAGGGGTAGACCCAAAGACATTGCAAACATTAATGGGCCAGAGTGAAATCTCAACAACGCTTAAGATATACACGAAGGTATTGCCAGGCGCCACCCACGAAGCTATGGACAGGTTCTCTGAATCTATGTTAAGTATATAGGTAGACTAGGTAGCATTTAGTATCGTTGCAATTCAAGAGAAACGCCAAAACCTGTTGAGTAATATTCTATAATATCTTTCACCGTCGGGCATGGAAGTTGTCGTCTTTTTCCTTTCATTTTATTCCATACTTGTTCACCTTCTTCTTCAGTCAGTACACCTCTATGTACTATGGCATCGTAAAACATTGCCCTGATGCTAATGAGAGGCAATTCGTGGAAGACAGAATACGACAATACGTCCGTAAGGTTATTGCTACTGATTGTTCCTCCATTAAATTTAACAAATGCCATTACAACTGCTTCACCACGGCCTATTGGAGGATCCCCACTTAGGAGCTTCGCAAATTCTTGAGCCTCGGGTTTCAAGGGGTCAAGTTGAACTGCCACAATATGATTATTCGCTATACTCAGATCGACTTGGTCTCTAAGATGAGGAACTTTAGAAAGTTCAACTAATACTTGCCCTGGAACTAACATGTGACCTGAATACAGGGCTTCAAGGATTTCCATGCGTTTAATCCAGGCAAAACAAGATAGTATATCCGTATCAAGGACAAGGGGGGATTAGTCAACAAAGTCTTCCACCTCCTCATCGAAATAAACATCTTCGAGGATTCCGGCATCAGACAATAATTCCTCATATTTCGAGAACGTTATCAGGGAATTATCAAAAGCTCGTTTAGCCTTTTCCGCGTAATCTGAAATTATCCTTTCCGCATGTGTAGGCAGATACAAAGAATCATCGTATCCGTAGCTACGTGCGTAAGTTCTAATATGTGGGCGGAAATTTTCCTTACTAGCACTATCAATAATATCTAGTTGTTCCAACCGATTGAGCATTGCGGAGTGACTAACACCAAATAGTTGTTCTAGATGAATGACATCATGAAGTTCAATTTCCTCTCGATTTCCTAGTCGGTCGTTAAGATGTAGTCTAACGCCATCTTCGGGCATTAGGAAATTTGAAGCAAAATAGTCAGCAACTTTCTCGTTATCATTTTTGAAATCACCAACTATACATGCTCTTCCTTCTAGTCCATCGTCGTACATAGCGTGATGTAACTCATGAGCTAATGTGTATCTCTGATGTCCAAGTGATTTAGAAGAGTTAAGCAACACAATCTGCACCGATTCAAATCGTAAAAACAACCCAGAAACATTACCATTAAGCGGTTTCAGGATGCACGTAATGCTAGCCATGGAACAAATCTTAAAAACATCGATTGGCTCAACCGCATTTAATCCGTATTTTACTCTTGCCTTAGTGGCCATTGCCTGTGCCTTACTTGAAATGCTTTGACGAATCATCACCAATTCCTCCAAAGTCACTTGCTTAAAATCTTGTTAAGGGAATTAAGGTTCCTAGCAAACCTTTTAGCCCATGCTACTGTTTCTAAATCTTCAGTCGATAAGTCCTGCGTTCTAAAAGCTACAGAAACTTGTGGAATATCTGACACGTCTTCTGATGAAATAAAGTATGCCACCGAGTAACCGCATAAGTCTGCAATTTTCTCTAGAGTGACCATGTCAATAGAACGTTGACCGTTTTCGTAATACGATATGCTTTCCCGCTTGACACCAATGTAGTCTGCAATTTGTTGCTGAGTAAAACCACTCTTGTTACGCGCGGCTTTAATTCGTTCCCCGATAATTTTATAGGTGATCTCAGCCATAAAACGTCCCCCATTGTTACATTCATATTCCGATATACGTTCATTGTAACGTATCAGTTACAAAATATCCAATGCAAGAAGTAAATATGGACGACAACATTACTCTCCGTATTACTTAAACTTTGCGCTAAGTTTTGCGCAACATCTGTTCATATGCCTCGCGAACTAAATGTGATTCTCAAGTAACACGATCATGTAAAGGGACACGATACAAAATGTGACTAATTTTGTATCGTGTCCCTTTGGTTTGGCGCACCCGGACGGATTTGAACCGCCGACACCACGTTTAGGAAACGTGCGCTCTATCCACCTGAGCTACGGGTGCACGTTGAAAATGATTCGCTGTCAAGTATACCACGGGAGAAGGAATGGGGACAAATGTAGGAATGTTGCCTATCTTCTCCCGCGCGAGGATGGGGTGATCTTCAAAAATGATTCACGCTCATCACAAAAAGGAATCTCTTCTATCTTCGATTACTGGGGTTGATGATGATGCTCACCATGGTGATGCCCATGCGAATGGTGCCCTTCGCCATGATGATCACCGCCACAACCGCAACTGGTGTCGCCGGGTTCGAGGGTGCCCGCGAGCAGGCCTTGGATTGCTTCGTCGATCGGAAGACGGACGCCGGCGAGTAGACGAATGCCGGCAGCTTCGAGGCGTTCGACGGCGTGGGCACCGATGCCTCCGGCGAGGACGGCTTGTACGCCTTGTTGCACCATCAGGCTGACCATGCCTTCGTGCTGGTTGGCGCGCGCGTCGATGTATTGGCGTTCTTTCACCT
>JABEUY010000002.1 GCA_013044175.1 Bacilli bacterium | reverse complement strand
GAAGAAGTGAAAGTCGACGAAGAAGTGAAAGTCGACGAAGAAGTGAAAGTCGACGAAGAAGCGGAAATGGCGGTGCCTCATCGGACGACCGATGAAGCTCGATTTGAAAAGTTTTTCGCCGATAAGGAAGAAGTTCTTGGTTGGTTAAGTGTGCATGCTGATGGCCGTCGTGGTATGCGGACTATGATCTATGATGAATCGGTGACTGAACGCTTAGCCACGCTTGTCGTACAGGCGACCGATACGGCAAGCCTACTCGGCCTTGAAAAAACAAAAGAAATGATCGTGCAAGGGGTAGATGGAACGATCGTTTTTGTGCCAGCATCACGGTTTTTAACCCATCGCGAAGATACTTTAGTACTATTCGTTGATGGTGATGTCGTTTATGCGAATGTACTCCTTCGTCAATTGGAAGAAAAAGCTAAAACCCGTCTATAACTTCAGTTTGTCTTACTTGGTGAACTTGTTTTCAACGAAATAAGTGCTATACTATACCATTGTAAGCGAAAGTGTTGGATTTGAGGTGGAGGTGTCATGATGGCAGCAGTGCATGAAGTTACTGATCAGTCCTTTAAACAATTTGTTGAAGGTGATACCCCTGTTCTTGTCGATTTCTGGGCAGAATGGTGCGGTCCTTGTAAAATGCTATCCCCTGTCGTTGAAGAATTAGCGGCAGAGTTATCGCCGAGATTGAAAGCGGGTAAATTGAACGTCGATGATAATCCGCAAACGGCTCGTGAATTTGGCATTATGAGCATTCCTACGCTGTTGATTTTCCAAGGCGGTCAAGTGGTTCGTCAAATCGTTGGCTATATGCCAAAGAAACAACTGCATGACAAGATTGCTGATCTTTTGCCACAAGCGTAAGATTCTAACCGACAACAACGATGAGCGAGTGACGGATATATTCTGTCACTCGCTTTTTTTGCCATAAAGGAGGCCATGAGCATGAGGACATCCTATTTTCGCCAAGTCAAACCCGAAGAAGTCGGGATCGTTCGTGAAGGTGTGCATTCATTTTTAGATGCGATAGAACAGCAATCGCTAGTATTGCATAGTTTCATGCTATTGCGTCATGGCAAAGTAGCGGCGCAAGGTTTTTGGCATCCTTATCAAGCGCATATGCCGCATATGCTCTATTCCCTTAGCAAAAGCTTTACAGCGACTGCGATCGGCTTTGCTGTCACAGAAGGTCTACTTCACGTGACGGATCGCGTTGTATCTTTTTTTCCCGAATATGAGGAACAAGACTTTGCTGAAAATGTGCGTGCTTTAACGGTTAAGCATCTTCTTACGATGACCACAGGACATGGGCAAGATACGTACAATGCGATGGTCAGCGCGGAAGATGGTGATTTTGTCCGCGCATTTCTCTCGCTTGTGATCGAACATGAATCAGGCAAGCACTTTATCTATAACAATGGCGCTACGTATATGCTTTCGGCGATCGTACAACAAGTTACGGGAGAAACGGTAAGAGATTATCTGATGCCGCGTCTTTTCATGCCACTTCATATCGAAAAACCGACGTGGCAAGTTTGTGCAAAGGGACGCAATATCGGTGCTTTTGGTTTATCGCTTAAGACGGAAGATATCGCGAAATTCGGTCAATTACTTTTGCAAAATGGTCAATTTGAAGGGAAGACGGTGATTTCTGCTACTTGGTTGCAAGAAGCGACAAAACTGCAAGTGCATAATGGGGATGATCCGAACAATGATTGGCATCAAGGATACGGATATCAGCTTTGGCGTTGTCGGCATGGTGCTTATCGAGGTGATGGGGCGTTTGGGCAGTTTTGCGTCGTAATGCCTGAGCAAGATGCTGTCTTTGTCAGTACCGCAGGAACTGATGATATGGGTGGTATCTTACAAGCCGTGTGGGATCATTTGTTACCTGCGATGCAAGCTGAGACACCGATGCTTAGCCTGGCGAAGGTGGATCCGCTTGCCTTGCGTCTTGAAGAACTTTCGTTGAAGATCGAAGATGCAAAAGGTTCGCGGCAAGCGTTTTTTTCCGAACTCTCGGGGATCAATTTTCGCATCGATACGCCGAATTGGGCGAAGTTGCAAGCGGTACGCTGTGTCGCGGATGAGGATGGTTTTACGTTGATCGCCTTGGCGGATGGGATTGAACATCGCATAGAAGGTGGTTGGAATGGCTATGACGAAGGCGTGTGTACGGCATTGTCGCCATATCCGGGGATGACGAAAGTCGCTGTACGTGGTTCGATGGTGGCCGATGATGAACTCTTGATTAAAGTCGTGTATACGCAGACGCCGTTTATCATGCTCGTTGACTTGAAAAAAGAGGAAGAATCGCTTTGGGTGACGATCGAACCCAGTGTTTCTTTTGATAAGAAAGGAAATACGATCGCGGTCAAGGCGGTTCGCTAGGCTAAGTTTCTATTCGGTGCATGACGAAAAGGCATGCACCGCTTTATTTTAGTGTGAGATCGCTTGCGAAACTGCCTTCATGGCCACATCGACTGCGCGAAGCGTTTTGTCGATCTCCTGATCCGTATGCGTGATCGTTAAAAACCAGGCTTCGTATTTGGAAGGAGCCAGATAGACGCCTTGTTCGAGCATCGCATGAAAAAAAACACCAAAAAGTCGCGTGTCGGCAGCGTTGGCGTGATCGTACTGCAAGACGCGATCAACGCCAAAATACACGGTAAATGCGCCGCCATATCGATTGATCGTAATCGAAACGCCGTGGCGCACTGCGCTTTCTTCAATCCCTTGCACAAGTCGTTTGGCAAGGCGTTCCATCTCGTCATACACGCCAGGTTGCTCGAGGAGATCGAGACACGCCATCCCTGCACAAAGGGAAGCTGGATTGCCGGCGAGCGTTCCTGCCTGATACGCAGGACCAAGCGGGGCGACTTGTTCCATGATCGCACGTTTACCACCGTAAGCGCCGATCGGTAGACCGCCGCCGATGATTTTTCCAAGTGCATACAGATCAGCCGTCGTATCGTCATGTTCGACCGCGCCAAAGCGAAAACGAAATGCGGTGATCACTTCATCGTAGATGACGAGCGTTCCGTTGGCCGACGCTTTTTCCTTCACGTGGCGCAAAAAGCCGGGGATCGGCTCGACGATACCAAAATTGCCGACGACCGGTTCGACGAGAATCGCGGCGATTTGATCGCTAAAATGCGCGATCGCTTCATCAAAAGAGGCAAAATCGTTAAACGGGACGGTGATCACTTCTTTGACGATCGATTCGGGTACGCCAGCACTATCTGGAATGCCAAGGGAAGAAGGACCCGAACCGGCGGCGACAAGTACAAGGTCAGAATGGCCATGATAGCATCCAGCGAATTTCAGGATTTTGGATCGACCTGTATACGCACGTGCTACGCGAATCGTCGTCATCACCGCTTCGGTGCCTGAATTGACGAAACGGATGCGTTCCATTGCAGGAATCGCTTGATGCAAACGTTCGGCAAACAGCGTTTCATGGCGTGTCGGCGCGCCAATCAAACTGCTTTCACCCATTGCTGCGGCAACCGCTTCGCTGATGTGCGGATGGGCGTGACCTGCGATGATCGGACCAAAAGCACAAAGATAATCGATATACGCGTTATTATCCACATCATATAGATAGGGGCCTTGCCCGCGAGTCATCGTAATCGGCGTACCGCCACCGACCGCTTTGAAGGATCGCGAAGGGCTATTGACGCCACCGATGATCACATTTTTGGCTCGTTCATGCCATTTTTCTGATTGTTCGTACCTCATTGGAATTTCCCCTTACCGTAAATTTGCTATAATGCATCTAGATCACGCTAAGCTTACCGTGCGAGATGGGGGAGTGTCAAAAACGAGAAAGCAAGATCGATTACGCACTTTGCCTGCGATGCATCGTCTACTCAACCATCCTAGAGCACAAAAGTGGCATTTGCAGTTTGGCAAAAATGATGTACTCGCCGTTTTGACAAGTACGTTAGATGGCATACGTCAGGAGAATAATGATGAAGAAGTCGATGATTGGATCGATCGAATCTTTCAAGAAGCGGAGCTTGCGTTTGAGCGCTTGGCGTTACAGCGCTTGCAAATGGTGATTAACGCGACAGGTACCGTGTTACATACGAACCTCGGTCGTGCACCGCTCGCCAAAGAAGCGGTCGATGCGGTCATTGATGTGGCAAAAGGGTATAGCAATGTCGAATATAATCTTTTACAAGGACAACGTGGTCATCGTCATGATGCAGTAGAAGCGCTTTTGTGTCGCTTGACGGGCGCTGAAGCGGCGCTTGTCGTTAACAACAACGCGGCCGCCGTGTTACTCGCGTTAAGCGAATTAGCTAGCGATCGTGATGTCGTGATTTCGCGTGGTGAATTGATTGAGATTGGCGGTTCGTTTCGCATCCCTGATGTGATGAAAATGAGCGGCGCGCGTTTGCTGGAAGTCGGAACGACGAACAAAACGCATGAACGGGATTACCGCGATGCGCTTGAGCAAGGTGCATCGGTAATGTTGCGTGTGCATACCTCGAATTTTCGCATCGAAGGCTTTACGCAAAAACCAACGCTTACACAACTGGTGGCACTCGCGAGAACGTATGATGTCCCACTGCTTGAGGATCTGGGCAGCGGATCTTTGCTTGATTTACAGCCTTATGGCATTGGTGATGAGCCGACGATCGCGCAAAGCTTGCAGGCTGGCGTCGATGTGGTGATGTTTTCGGGTGATAAATTGCTCGGCGGTGCGCAAGCGGGTATTCTTTGTGGAAAGAAAGTCTATCTCGATCGGATGAAGCAAAATCCCTTGATGCGCGCGTTACGCGTCGATAAAATGACGCTTGCCGCCTTACGCGCTACGCTTTCTTTGTATCTTGAACCGAAACAAGCGTTTGCGAGAATCCCTGCCTTAGCGTTGTTGACCGCTTCTCCTGAGCACTTGTTAGTACGCGCGGACTCCTATAAAAATCAGCTTCAAGAAAAGTTACAACGGCAAATCGCGCAAGGCACGATGACCGTGCGTGTTGTACCTTGTGTATCGGTCGTCGGCGGTGGCACGATGCCAACCGTGGAGATCCCTTCGTATGCGTTGGCGATTTCGTTTCGATCGTTCGGTTGTGAAGCTTTGCTTGAGTGCTTGCGCCGACAACCGCTGCCGATTATTGCGCGTATGGAACAAAAGGAGGTGATCTGTGATGTCCGAACCGTTTTTACCTGGCAAGAAGAGGCTTTTATCGACGGGATCGCACGAGCCTGTCTTGGACTTGCGGGCGAAAGTACGCCTGACGACGTTGACTGACAAATCTGGCTGAGGCTGCAAAATCGGTCCGGCGGACCTTCAAGAAGTATTAACGTTTCTTCCTAAAGCTGAACCAAACCCTGATCTTTTAGTCGGGTTAGAGACTTCGGATGATGCGGGTGTCTATCGTTTGTCCGATGAGTTGGCCTTGGTACAAACGGTCGATTATTTTACGCCGATCGTCGATGATCCTTATGCGTTTGGTCAGATTGCTGCTGCCAATGCGCTTAGTGATATCTATGCGATGGGCGGTAAACCGCTGACGGTGATGAATATCGTCGGCTTTCCGATCAGTAAACTCGATAAAAGCATCCTTGCTGCGATCTTAGAAGGTGGCGCGGATAAAGTCCGCGAAGCGGGTGCTACGCTGGTCGGCGGGCATTCGATCGATGATGTCGATCCAAAATTCGGCATGGCGGTTACGGGTCTTGTCGATCCAAGAAAGGTTTGGACGAATGCGAACGCCAAAGCGGGTGATGCGCTGATTTTGACCAAACCGATCGGCATGGGGATCACCACCAAAGCGATCAAAGAAGGTGTGGCTGGTGAAGAGGTCATCGCTCAAGTCACCTACTGGATGGCGATGCTCAATCGCCAAGCTGCGGAGATCGCTAAAGCATACACTGTGCATGCGGCAACCGATGTTACGGGCTTTGGGTTAGTAGGGCATGCGCTTGAGATGGCGAAAGGGTCTTCCCTTCGTCTGACGATCGCCGCCCATCAAGTGCCAATTTTACCGATGACCGCAGAGTTTGCCAAGCAAGGACTCGTTCCTGCAGGCAGTCGGCGCAATGCAGCGTTTGTTGCGCAAGCGACGACGTATGCAACTGGACTCGATCCAATCATGCCAACGTTGTTGACCGATGCGGTGACGTCAGGTGGACTGTTACTTTCCGTTCCCGAAGAACAAGCTGCATCACTTGTTGCAGAACTAGCGCAAGCAGGGATGACACAAAGTGCCGTTATCGGGTATTTTGATGATGGGGAATCAGGAACGATCCTCGTCGATCGCTAAGAGAGAGCTAGGTGACGTTTTTGCACGATGAATATTCGTGTTCAGTTTGAAGGCGCCTCGTATGAGGCGGAAGTAGCGCGGATGATACGCCTCTTTGCCCAGCATGCCGTCATCGTATTTGATGAAGGCAAGACGGTGGAGGCTATCGATATCTTCATGACGATAAGCGTTGAATTTGTAGGGAGTGAAGCGAGCGCTACGGTGACGATGTTGCCGTCTCGAGATAGTTTTCGCAAGGATCTTACGGCAAAAAGTACGAGCGAATCGGATTTGCGAAAAACGGCAAAACGTGCCGTTATGTTTGCTTTACATGTCTGTTTGTCAAAACAATTCGGTTTCTATCAGCCATGGGGCATTCTTACCGGCGTGCGTCCTACCAAACTCGTCCATCAGCACGTAAGCGAAAAAGGTCGAAAAGTTTTGCTTCACGAAGTACAGCGATTGCAAGAAGCGTATCTGATCGATCCTATTCGTGCCAAGATGCTTGTCGAGATCGCAAACAAAGAACTTGACGTGATCCCTGATCTCTATCAGTTGCAAAAGGAAGTTAGTGTGTATATCGGTATTCCCTTTTGTCCAACACACTGCGCCTACTGTACATTTCCCGCTTACTCCATGGTGGATAAAGCGCGTTATGCGAAACCTTTTCTTGAAGCGATCGTCAAAGAGATTCAAGTGCTCGGCGCATGGCTTACAGAGGCAAACCTTACCGTGACGAGCGTTTATGTCGGTGGAGGTACGCCGACTTCGTTGATGGCAAAAGAACTTCGCATCGTCCTTGAGGCAGCCAAAAATTATCTTCCCAATCCGGATACGTGGCGAGAGTTTTGTGTGGAAGCAGGGCGGCCTGATACGATCACGAAAGATCGTCTCCTCGTCATGAAAGAGCTCGGTGTCGATCGTATCAGTGTGAATCCGCAGACCTTTCATGATGACACGCTTCACTTTATCGGACGTGGTCATAAGGCGAGCTTGCTTCCATCTCGAATCGAACTCTGTAAAGAAATCGGCTTTCACAATATCAATATGGATCTTATTCTCGGGTTACCCGGCGAAAACCTCGAACACGTCATCGACTCGGTGACAAAGACGATCGCATTGCAACCTGATTCGATCACGGTGCATACCCTTTCGTATAAGCGTTCTTCGACCGTATCACGAGAGAAAGATCGGTATGCTGTGGCTGATGATGCGACGATTCGAGCGATGATGGCCTATGCTGATCACGCAATTCGCGCTAACGGCATGGAACCGTATTATCTTTATCGTCAAAAAGATATTTTGGCGAATCTCGAGAATGTAGGTTATGCGCGTCCACATAAAGAAGGTATCTATAACATCAGTATCATCGAAGAAGCGCAGACGATTATCGGAATCGGTGGCGGTTCGGCCACGAAGTGTGTTCATCCTTCGACTGGCATGATCACGACACATACGAATCCACGAGAGCCTTCCGTCTATGTGG
>JABEUY010000039.1 GCA_013044175.1 Bacilli bacterium | reverse complement strand
TGGCGTACTTAAATCGCTTTCCGATCGATAGTTTAAAGATCGATAAGTCCTTTTTACCGGACTTTTCAAAGCGGCAAGGGGATACGACGATCACGGATGCGGTGATCGCTTTGGGGCATAGCTTACGGTTAAAAGTGGTCGCAGAAGGGGTGGAGACGAAGGAGCAACTCGACTTTTTGCAAGCGCAGGGGTGCGATGAGATCCAAGGATATTATCTGAGCAAACCAATTCCGGAAAAGGAATTTATAAAATTTATACATGGAGTTCCTGAGAATTTTCATTGACAAGAGGGGATCACTTGCTATCATCATCAAAGAAAGCTATAATCAAATACAAGAAGATAACAAAAAATTAGTGATAAATCTTTTGTGGCAACTGCCCAAGAGGTAAAGGAGAGTTTGTTTTGTCAGAAACTACCTTGTTGAATGCTCAAGAAACAGCCCTTTTTTTTGATGTGATTAAAGAGCGTCATTCTGTACGCAGTTACGATCCAACGGTGAAAATTTCTCGTGAAGAAATGAATGAAATGTTGCAATTAGCGACACTTGCACCTTCTTCGTCCAATTTACAGCCATGGCGGTTTCTAGTTATCGATGCTGATGATTTGAAACAACAACTTTTGCCGATCGCTTTTAACCAACAACAAGTCGTGGAAGCTTCTGCGGTGATCGCGATTCTCGGTGATCTTAAAAGCTATGAAAAAGCAAGCCAGATTTATGCGCAAGCGGTAGAAGCAGGGTATATGGCGCAAGATGTGGCTACTTCCTTTGTCGATCGCACCGTTTCGATGTATAGCAGTTTAAGTGATGAACATCGCAAACAGATCGTGGTCACCGACGGTGGGTTGATCGCTATGCAATTGATGCTGATTGCGCGCGCTAAGGGCTATGATACGGTACCCATGGGTGGATACGATAAAGTAAAATTTGCCGAAGCGTATCAACTCCCTGATCATTATGTATCCGTGATGTTGCTCGCTATTGGTAAAGCAGCAAAACCGGGTCATCCTACGAAACGTCTTCCTCTCGAAGATGTCGTGTCCTACAATCAATTAACGTAAGCAAATTTGTGATGTGCAATCTTAACAACCTGTGTTGGCGTAAAGCCTTCACAGGTTTTTTTGTGTAGGATTTAGATTTCCTTAACGTGAAGTTAGAAAACAGATCGAGATCATAGGTTATGATGATTTCATTTCATGCGATTAGTCTTTCAAAGAAGGTGTATTATGCTTCGATTACCGATGGATTTGCATCGTAAAGTGAAAGATAGTCCATTTTATGATCTTGATGAGACGCCATCCTCATCTTTTCACTGGCAAGTTATCCTCACTGCGGGCTTGGGTTTTTTTACAGACGCCTATGATTTGTTTGTCATAGGGATCGTTACGACTTGGCTTACGCGCTTTTGGCATCTTCATGCTTGGCAAACGGCCTTGCTTAACAGTACTTCCTTACTGTCCGCTGCGATCGGTGCCGTGTTGTTCGGATTTTTGATGGATCGATTGGGTAGAAAAACGATGTATGGCGTCGAATCGATCCTTCTTATTCTCGGGGCATTGTTCTCCTCGCTTGCGCCAAATTTTACGCTGTTGATCGTGATGCGTTTTATTCTCGGCTTAGGCATCGGCGGTGACTACCCCGGTAGTGCGATTTTAATCACTGAGTTTGCTAATCGATCGAATCGAGGTAAGTTTGTCACTTACGTTTTTATGATGCAAGGGTTAGGCTTGATCGCGGGACCGCTTTTATCGATTTTGATCATTCAATCGGGTATACCGACTTGGTTATTATGGCGAATCATTTTGGGAATCGGCGCGATTCCAGCGCTATTTGTTGTACGACTTCGTCGAAAGATGTTAGAATCACCACGATTTTTACTTCATGTTAAAGGCGATGCCAAGCAGACAGCCTCCATCTTGTCAAAATTGACAACAAAAGCACCTGATCTCATTTCTGAGGAATCGACATTTGCTGGGTTAAAAAAGAAAGGGATTACTTTTTTGCATGCCCCTTTTGGGCGAAGATTGCTCGCGACGAGTTTATCGTGGTTTTTAATCGATGTTGCCTTTTATGGAAATGGTATATCGTCTCATGAAATCCTGATGCACTTTTTTTACCATGTCACCATGGTGCAATCCCTCTTTTTATCTTTGCTTTTATTTATTGTTTTTGCCTTACCAGGCTATTTCTTGGCAGCTTATAAAATGGATTCATTGGGTCGACGATTCATACAGTGGCTAGGGTTTCTCGTTATGGCGATGGGATATGCCATTATCGCTATTTTTCCTGGTATCGTCCACGATACCTATCTGTTTTTATTGCTTTATGGCATCACGTATTTTTTTATTGAGTTTGGTCCCAATACGACGACATTTATTTTTCCTTCTGAACTTTTTCCTACGAAGCTTCGAGGTGTTGGCCACGGTATTGCTGCTGCTATCGGTAAAGTGGGAGCATTTTTGGCAGCTTTTTTGTTTCCTATTCTGATCGTGCAAAATGGCATGCACTTTTTCTTTGGTCTGCTAGCGACTGTGTCATGCTTAGGCGTATTGATTACGATTTTTTTATTACCTGAATCGAAAAAACGATCGCTCGAAGAACTGAATGGCATGCTTGCTTCGGAAAATGTGCACCATACGTATTCGCGTATCATGAAATCGATTCATGAAGAACAAATCGATGTGGTGATGGTCGAAGAAATGATGGCGATCAGTAGCAGTGATCTGGTGATCATGCATCGCTTTGATCCGCTAACAGGTTTGCTGATACCTACCGCATCGAAAGGTGAAGATGTTGATCAGTTTGTCCTTTCCTTGCGATTTGCAAAAAATGAAGAGACGAGTCGTTCGCTCGCTACGCTTAAGGAAGATTATTTCTTTGTCATCGATCGTAAAGAATGGATCGTACACAATCGCATGCCGAGAGATACCTATGCTTTTGCTACAAGAGTTGGCCTGGGATCTTTTGTAGCTTTTCCTTTGATTGATAATCAAGAAAGTGTGGGGATTCTTTCTTTCTTTTATCGCGATGAGAATCAACTCATTCCCGAAGTTGTTGAAAAATTAAGCGGTTTTATTCAAGTCGTTACTTTGGCGCTGATTCGAACAAGAAGTTATATCGATGTGCGACAACTTGCTTATACGGATGCTTTGACGCAATTGCCGAACCGAATGGGATTTGAAACGAAGCTCGAAGAACGCATGATACGTTACCAAGAAGATCACCAATGTTGTTTTGCTTTTGTTATTTTGGATCTGGATCATTTTAAATACGTAAATGATACATATGGGCATCAACATGGTGATTATGCACTCCAGGCGCTTGCTGCTCACCTTGTTAACGTGCTTGAACCGCGTGATCTTGCTGCTCGCTTAGGTGGTGATGAGTTTATTCTCTTACTTGACGAAGTAGAGGATGAACAGGCAACGAGGGTTCGGCTTGAGGGAATAATCAGACAACTACCTTTATCGGACTTTGAACTTGGGGTAAGTGCTGGCGCATGTCTATTTCCGCTTGAAGGGAGAACGTATCAAGAGTTATACCGTATGGCTGATCTGCGGCTTTATAAAGCGAAAAATGCTGGAAGAGGTCAAATTATCGTTACGGATCATGAAATGGCTAATCAGCTTGTATAAAGACAAAAAAGCGAATGCGCCTTATGGACTGTCCATATCGTTCGATTTGCGTGTAAATTCTGAGTTAATAACAGGTTATCCACAGACTGTGGATAACCTGATTGCTTTCGAAGGTATTATTCTTGTGCAGTCAGTTCAGCAGCTTCTAACCCTTCGGAGATAATGATGCGATTTCTCGCAATCGGTTCGCTGAGTGAGCGAACGTATGCGCTCATTTGATGCAAGGAGTCAGCTTCTTCAAAGACTTTTCGATTATGCATCGTTAACTCAGTAATCGTCGAGCGAATGGCAGAAAAACTATCGACCAAAGAACGGATTTGCATCATACCTTCTTCCGTGGAAGAAGCATTGTCTTTCGTGGTGGAAGCAATGGTCGTGATTTCCGTTGCGAGTCGACGAATATTAAGATCGACTTGTTTGGAAGAATCCGAGCTTTGGTCAGCCAACTCTTTAAGCTGTTTCGCGATGATGGAGAAGCCGCGTCCATGTTCGCCCGATCGCGCTGCCTCAATCGAGGCGTTTAACGCGAGAATTTTCGTCTGTCCACCGAGCGCTTGTACCGTTTCAAGGATTTTTTGTGTTTGATCAAAAACGGTGAAAAGAGCTTCCATTTGTGTCGTTAACACCATCGTGGTCTCGTAGATTTTTTTCATGCGTTCCGTCATGGTGGTGACTTCTTGGTCTCCCTTGGCCGTTGCGAGCGATGCGTCTTGAGAAAGTTGTTCAATGCTTTTAACCTCGTCTAAGATATCGCCAGAACGATGATCAACTTCACCGACTTTTTCAACGAGATCACGAATCAGGTTTTGCTGTTCATCCATCGTTTGTTGCGCACGTTCAATTTTATTGCGTAATTCGACTTGCTCCATGATGTCATCCCCTTCCCTCGAGGATAAAGTTCGACAATGATACCCGAGTTCCTTTTGCTAAAAGATTCTTTAACGATTTTTCTTGTTTTAGTTCTTGGCAAGACTGGCGAGACCTTTTACTATGAGAGAAGACTAAGCGACCATAAGGATGATCTTACGATGGAACTTTCCGAAAGCATGGCATTGTATCCTGAAGTATTTATGCATTTACAACGCCTCTCCTTGGAACATGGTACGATCGATCAACTTTTTGAAGAAATCGTTCTTTTGTATGAAAAAACATTTAGGTTATCAATGGTATGGATTGCTAAGCTCGATTATCGTCAGGAACAGCCGATTCAATGGGTAGCTGGGACGAATGAAGCAAGAAAGTTTGTAGCGAGTTTGCCGTTTACGCATGATGCAACGCATTCGATCAGTAAAGGTCCTCTCCTTAAAGCTTTTCGAACGGCCAGAAGCCAAATCGTCGATAATGTTGAGATTTTTGAAGACTATGCCTTGTGGCAAACGCAACTGCGTGAACAAAAAGTGTGTTCAACGATGTATGTACCGATCATCATTGAAGAAATTCCGCAGTATGTCGTCTGCCTTTATCAAAACGAACTTGCATATTTTACGTCTGAACGTGTCGGCGCGATTGAATCGATCACGTATGCGGTTGCTTATGTTCTTTATCATGATGAATTGATTCATGCTCGATTTGATAAAGATCTTGATTGGCGTCTTTCTGCGAAAGTATTTGAGTCGCTCGATGCGATCATCGTGACGGATGCCAGGGGGAATATTCTGCTTGTCAATACCTCCTTTATGCGCTTTACAGGCTATCGTCGCGAAGAAGTTATCGGCAAAAATCCGCGAATTTTGCAATCGGGTCGTCATGATGCCGCATTCTATGAAAAAATGTGGGATCAATTAAAGCGAGAAGATCATTGGGAAGGTGAAATTTGGAATAAACGTAAGAACGGTGAGATCTATCCGGAATGGTTAAGTATCTCAGCCCTGCATGATGCCAATGGCAATGTATCGAATTATGTCGCTCATTTCCTCGACTTAAGTCAAATCAAGAAAGCAGAGTCAGAGATTCAGCAACTAGCCTTTTTTGATCCTTTAACGGGTCTAGCTAATCGCAGATATTTTTTTCAAATGCTTAAAGGTAATGAAATCGGTCTGCAATCTGGAGAAAAAGCGATTTTGCTATTTATCGATGTGGATCATTTTAAAGAAGTGAATGATTACTTTGGCCATGCTGTCGGTGACCATCTTTTACAAATTTTGGCTATTCGTATGGAACAAATGCTTGCAGAAAATGGGGTTCTTGCAAGATTAGGCGGCGATGAATTCGTCGCACTACTTCGCGTACCTTGCGTCAAGACGTTTGATCGATATGCTCTTGAAATTGTCGAGTCATTACAAAATGCACTAAAAGCGCCGATCATCATCGACGATATTCATATTCCTGTGACGGTGAGCATCGGTGTGCGCATCTTTGAACATGGCAAATACGAATGGGATGAATTGATGAAAGGTGCCGATCTGGCGATGTATGAGGCGAAGCGTAAAGGCGGTGACGCTTCTGCCTTTTTTGACCCTCATCTGATTGAAAAAATCGATCGGTTGCATGTGATGACGCTCGCTTTACAAGATGCGGTAGAAGATGATCGCATCGAGTTGTATATCCAAGGTCAATATGATGCGCAACATCAGATTGTTGGTGCTGAGATTCTTAGCCGTTGGGATTGGGGAAGAAAATCGGTAACGCCCGATGAGTTTATCCATCTTGCCGAGCGTAAGAATCTGATTTTACGACTGGATCGCAGCATGATTCGACGTGCGATTTTTCAGCATCGTAAATGGCGTGAAGAAGGCTACCACGTTCCACCGATCTCTGTCAATATCAGCACGATATCGCTTCGCGACCCTTCTTTTCTCGCATACCTTCATCATGTCTTGGAACGTGAGAATATGAAAAAAGGGGAATTGATCATCGAGATGACGGAAAATGTCCTCGTCGATGAAACGCATCATTTCGTCCAAGCGATTCGGGAACTGCAAGATGTCGGGGTGTTGTTTTCCATTCATCATTTTGGTACGGGTATATCCTCAATCCGATTACTGGCGCAGTACCATCCTTTACAAATCAAGCTCGATCGCAATCTTATGCAGAAATTGCTTTCGTCGACCACGAATCAGGTGTTAACACGCTCCCTTTTACAAGTCGCAAAAGCGTTCGATGTAGCGATCGTCGCCGAAGGTATTGAAAGTAAACGACAATATGACTGGTTGCTTGCGCAAGGCTGCACCCAGTTTCAAGGTTACTATTTTATGAAGCCAGAACCGATTGAAGATTTTTCATTGCGCTTTTCCCGAAATTCGGTAGAATCTCGATAAACACAATGAGTTTACGAACTATTTACAACTTTTTTACGCTTGCTTACGTGCTCTTAAAGTCGTTTTTACCATAGCCCAAACCCCGTATGATAGTTTGAACTCATCAGGATAGGAACGAAGATCTGGGGAGGGTATAACTTGAAAAGTTTTTGGCGTAAACGCCTTTCGATGCTCGGTGTTCTCTCGTTATCGTTGACCGCGATATTCGATGCAACACAAGTGTATGCACAAGCGCGTCAACCTCATCGTACTTCTTCACAAGCGATCGATATCACTTTTTGGAATGGGCATCCTTCTGGCGCGTTAAAAAAGCAAATGCATGCTGAGATCGCATGGTTCAATGACACGCATCCGAATATTCATGTTTCGTATATTGATAAATATACGGACGTTCAGTCTATCACCGCTGCGATGATCGCAGGAACGGCTCCCAATGTTGGAATGCCTCATCTCGATGCTGCCCAACAGTTTGTTAAAAATGGCTATCTACTGAATTTGACACCTTACTTGAATGGCTCAAATGGTTTTACAAAAAGACAAATCGCTCAAGATTTCTATCCTTCTGTATGGAATGGCCGCTCGATCAGTTCAGGCGCCCGCTATATTCTTCCCTACGAAGAAAATGGTCAAATGGTGATTTTCTATAACGCTGATCTTTTGAAAAAAGCCGGGATTTCAACTGCACCTCGCACATGGGCTCAAGTGGAGCAAGATGCTAAAGCGGTCAGTGCTCTTGGGTCTCAGTATCATGGAATCGCTTGGACGCCATCGTTAACGCAGTATCTGGTCATGACGGCTGACATGGGCGGGAAGATATGGTCCTCGCCAAACCGTACGCAGTTTGCGCTCGACAATGCGGGTGCGATCGCTGCGCTTACGATGTTGCGTGATATGGTAGCGAACAATGACATGATATTGACGCAAAATTATGATTATCAACTCGATTATGGAACGGGCAATGTAGGTCTTTTGATCGAAGCTTCCGCTGGTTGGACTTACGATCTGAAATCGGCTGGTGGTAAATTCGTGATGAAAGCAACACCAGCACCTGCCGGCCCGACAGGAAAAGCGTTCAACTATGTCAATGGAGACAGTCTAGCGATTTTTAAAACGGGTACGAAAGCACAACAAGATGCTGCATGGACGTTTGCAAAGTGGCTGACGAGTCCTGTCGTTAATGCAGCTTGGGATAAAGCGGCTAATTATCTGCCCACGAGTGCGATGGCCGCCAAGATTCTGACGCCTTATTACAAAGCGAATCCGAATCAAGGTGCCGCTTTCTCGAATCCAAAGCTATGGATGACCGATCCGTCGGCGAACGCTACCGAGTTTTATGCCGCAGAAAATGCGATGAATAATGACTTTTTGCGTGGATTAAATGGCCAGGAAACGGTACAACAAGCGGTCACGAACATGAATACAGTTGGCAATGAATATTTAAGCGGGAAATTAAGGGGCTAGATTCGATCGTGCAAAGTGTCCCTTATGCCGCGCAGATTGGCACCAGCAAATGGCGACGTTTGCTGGTTGCCTCCCTTTTTTTATTACCTGCTTTCGTGTTTTTGATCGTATTCGTCTATCTGCCGACGATCCTTGCGTTTTTGCTGGCTTTTTTTAATTATTCGCCAGGGGGCACGACCACTTGGGCAGGCACGTCGAATTTCGCGCAAGCAGTCTCTGATCCTGTTTTTCAATTATCGCTCGGCAATTCCTTGTATTATGCGGCGATGATCGTACCGCTAACCTTACTATTTTCGGTTGCGATCGCGCTATTGATCGCAAAAACATCGAGAATCTATTCGTTTTTACGAACATTGATTCTCATGCCTTATGTGACACCAACGATCGGAACGGCAATCGGTTGGTTATGGATGTACAATCCGAGCTATGGTTTTATGAATGCGCTGTTGTCGTTTTTTCATCTTCCTGTGTCCCAATGGTTGGCATCACCGAGTATGGCGATGCCCGCGATCGTGATCTATTCACTCTGGCATGGCATCGGCTTTGATGTCATCATCGTGCTTACGGCGATCACGGGGTTACCCCAAGGGGTTCTTGAGGCAGCAGATTTAGATGGAGCGCGCTTTTTTCGTAAATTATTTACGATCATCATTCCCTTGATTTCACCGACGCTATTTTTTATTACGGTGGTTACCACGATCGGGTCCTTTCAATCTTTTTCGCAGATGTTTGCCCTCTCGACGGGCTCTGGTGGCCCTGAGTACGCAACGACGACGACACTGTTTTTGATCTATCAGACAGCGTTTAAATATGGTAATTTTTCTTACGCAGCCGCGATGGCGATCTTTCTTGTTCTCGGAATTTTCGCTTTAACGATGCTACTGCGCTGGATTGGTAATCGCGTTGTTTTTTATCAATAGACGAAAGAAGGATCTTATGCGGTATCTACGAAGCTTACAGATCGTGCGCGTATTCGTTGCGCTGATCATCGGTATCGCTTTTCTTATTCCGATCTATATCACGTTGACCACGTCCTTAGATAAGGCGCAAAATGTCTTCACCTTTCCACCACACCTGCTCCTTGATTTTAACTTTGCGAATTGGGCACGTACTTGGCATGAGTATGATTGGCTGTTGTACTACTTGAATACAATCGTCATTGCGATCGCGACGATTATCATCGCCTTGGGGACGACCATTCTCGCTGCCTATGCTTTGTCTTTTATGCGTTTTCCAGGTCAAAACTTCGTCTTTGCTTTGGTGCTCGTCGTTTTGATGATTCCTAGTGAGACGTTCTTAATCCCGAATTTCGTTTTGATGGCGCAAGTTCATCTTGTCAATACGCGCATTGCACAGATTTTGCCGTATGGTGCTTCTGCCTTTGGCATCTTTTTGTTGCGACAATTCTTTCTGACGATTCCGCGTGATTACCGCGAGGCGGCGAGTATCGATGGTTGCGGTCATTGGCGGTTTCTTTGGTCGGTCGCCGTACCGCTCGCAAGACCGATCCTGATGACGATCGCGATTTATATCTTCATCGGTACATGGAACTCCTTATTATGGCCCCTTATGGTAACGGCGACGCCCAATGTGCAACCGATCGAAGTCGCGCTCGCCACCTATCTCACCAGCAATTCTTCGGATTGGCAAGGTTTATCGGCAGCCGGTATGTTTGCGACGATTCCCGTAGTATTGCTCTATCTGTTTTTCCAAAAACGGATCGTTGCAGGCATATCCCGTGGAGAAGGAATTCGATTTTAAGTTGAACCTTTCAAAGCCACTTGCTATGATGCTAGCAGGTGGCTAATGGAGGCGAACATAAAATGAACAAGTATCCAGCCCTACTCGGGTCATTTTTGCTTACCGTGGGTTGTTTTTATTTGTCCTATTCGACACGCGGCTTGAGCAACGCATCGACTCCTGTTGTGAACAATCCGTACGTATCCGTCCAAGATGGCCATTTTGAACTTCAAGGTAAGCCATTTTATGTTGCAGGTACTAATAATTATTATCTGAATTATCAGTATAATTACGCGATTAAGGATGTTTTGCAAAAAGCGAAGGCCATGGGTCTGAACGTGATCCGCATGTGGGGATTTCTCGATGGTGCGAATCAAGGGATTACGGTGATCCAGCCTACGCTTGGTGTATTTCAACCGGCAGGGTATGTGAAGATGGACTATGCGCTTGCTCTAGCAAAATCGTACGGCATCAAAATCATCTTGACGCTGGTGAATAATTGGGATCAATTTGGCGGCATGGATCAATATGTTCATTGGGTACTAGGTTCAAACGGTCAACATGATGCATTTTATACGAATCCACAAATTATTAAAGCTTATGAAAATGCTATTGCTCATATTATCAATCATCGCAATTCGATAACAGGGGTGCTATATCGTAATGATCCGACGATCTTTTCCTGGGAACTCGCCAATGAACCTGAAGATGCATCCGATCCTACAGGAAAAACGATAACCGCTTGGGCTGCAAAAATCAGTGCTTTTATTCATCATCTCGATCCTCATCACATGATCGATCTTGGCGATGAAGGTTGGTTTAGCGCCTCAGATCCGCAAAATTCCGCGAATCCAGGGACGTGGGGACAGCAAAAAGGTGTCGATTGGGATGCGGTTTTGCATCTTCCTTATATCAGTTTTGGCACCTACCATCTGTATCCCGATCAGTGGAAAGCGACCAACGCTTGGGGGAATCTGTGGATTGCGGCGCACATCAAAGCAGCGCGCGCGGCTGGCAAACCTGCCTTACTTGAAGAATTTGGTATTCGCAATCAAAAAGAACAACCGAGCGTTTATCGGCAATGGATTCATACTGTCTACCAAAATCATGGAGCAGGCGAGATGTTTTGGATGCTTTCGGGGGATTTACAACCGAAACAACCGTATCCGAATTATGATGGTTATGGCGTGTATTACCCAAGTCCTACGGCTACCGTGCTTCGTGAAGGGGCAGTCTTGATACGTTCCCTTGAGCAGCCTCACGCCTGATAGGACGATTGGGTGAAAACGGCGAAGTACCGGGGAGGTGATGATCTTAGGCAAATCAGTAATCGATAGGCAGGGAATGTAAAAGAAAAAGGGAGCGTTGTCATGAATTATCAAATCGCAGGAAGTACGATGCAAACATTGATCGTCAATTTAGATGCGCATGATCAAGTCTATACAGAAAAAGGTACATTATTAATGATGAGTAGTGCTGTCAAATTGACCACATCCGGTGGCGGTGGCGGTCTCGGAGGAATGCTTGCACGCGGATTGAGCGGCAATAGCATGTTTTTGAATTATTATGAAGCGACAGATCAGCATCAACGTGTGATGTTTGCGACGCGTGTGCCTGGTCATATCGTCCCTTTTGCCATGCAAGAACAAGGTTCGATTATCGTACAACAGCATGCTTTACTATGTGCAGAAAAAGGCACGGAATATAAGACTGCTTTTACCTTAAAGCTAGGTCGATTTCTCGGTGGCAATGGCTTGATTTTTAATCAGATCACAGGTCATGGTATGGCGTTTGTCTCTGTGGATGGCGAGGTTGTGGAACAAGAACTTCGCGCGGGTGAAACCATCTTGGTGCATCCCGGTCATATCGCAGCGTATCATGGTTCGATTACGTATGAAGTGCAACTGATGAAAGGGATTACGAATATGTTGTTCGGTGGTG
>JABEUY010000038.1 GCA_013044175.1 Bacilli bacterium | reverse complement strand
TTTTCGTTGTCCAATAAGGGCCTATAGCTCAGCTGGCTAGAGCGCACGACTGATAATCGTGAGGTCAGTGGTTCGAGTCCACTTAGGCCCACCAGACGGGGTATAGAGTAACGATCTTTGAATTATTCAAAGTCATCGTTACTCTTTCCATCATGAGGAGGATCGACATGCATCTCGCTGATCCACGAATCCTAATCGCTGTGTTTGCGCTCGGTATATTTTTTCTTCTTAATCGCAAATATAAACGCCAATCTAAAACCTATCTTGAGCGATTTCGCGATCGACAACACCGTGAGTTAGAAGAACTGATGCTTCAAGAAGAAATGAAAAAAAAAGAGCATAATTACGATCAATTTGAACTTCCCGATTCTCCTTTTCGTAAGGCGAATCTTCAAGACTCTGAAACGGATAAACCCGACGATCTCACCTGACGGATCGACGGGTTTTTGTATGCATGAAGCAAGTGGACATGGCATATACTCACTTTCGTTACGAATGCGTCTTACGTTGCGATAAGGAAGTGTGTGCGATGGCGCTGATCGACCCCAAAGATCGACCTTTATACACACTGATCTTGGTGGTATTGAGTTTAACTACGCTGATCCTCGTCTTTCATCTGCGTGGTTTTGTGTTTGAAATCTGGCGAGTGATCGCGACGGTGATCAGCCCAGTGATATCGGCGATCGTGATCGGCTACGTACTACGTCCGATCATCGTATGGATGGTTTCGCGAGGATTACCGAGAACGGTGGCGATTCTGGTCGTCTATCTGTTTTTACTTCTTATCATCGCCATATTTCTGACCCATCTAGTTCCGATGCTTTTTGCACAAGTCACGAGTTTAGTTTTTGCGTTACCGCGCTATGGCCAGATTCTTGATCAAGTTATCGAACGCGTCATGCATATGGTGAGTTTTTTACCGAAAGGGTTTCGGCATGCTATCGATCAAGGCTTCTTGCGGTTTGAGGGTGCCTTTCTAACTTCTTTTTATGACGCTATTGCGGGTGCGAAGAGTGGGTTTGCATTTTTAATCAATGCGTTTGTGGTACCGTTTATCACCTATTATTTGCTCAAAGAAGATCGCTTTTTTCTCAATGTGATCACCGTATTGCTTCCTAAGCGCTATCGTGCTAAGTTGGTGCCGGTGATGGAAGCTTCGGATCAAACGATCGGTAAGTATGTGCGTGGACAACTTTTGGTAATGGTTATCATCGGATTTGCAACGATTATCGGACTAACGACGATCGGCATGCCTTACGCGTTAGTCTTTGGTCTGCTCGTGGGATTGTTTAATGTAATTCCTTATGTCGGACCGATTCTGGGTGCTACGCCTGCGTTGGTGATGGCGATCGGCATTGCACCAACGATGATCGTGAAAGTATTGATCGTCAATGTGATCGTGCAGCAACTTGAAAGTAACCTGCTATCGCCACTTATCATGGGAAAAACGATGCGACTCCATCCATTGACGATCCTGCTTTCTGTGATGGTGGGTGGTCAAGTCGCTGGTGTGCCAGGTTTGCTTTTTGCAGTTCCGATCGTGGCGGTCATCAAGGTTTGGTATGAACATTTTTTAAAAAGTGCTTGACATCGTACTGCGAAATCGCTAATATTAATAGCGTGCTTGGTGACCATGGCGGAGGGGACACACCCGTACCCATCCCGAACACGACGGTTAAGCCCTCTAGCGCCGATGGTACTTGGATCGCAGGATCCTGGGAGAGTAGGACGTTGCCAGGCAAGGTAAAGCCCCTCCACAGTGAGGGGCTTTTCGTTTATGTGTCTTTGTTGCAACAGGATTTTCGGCTTTGGTATAGTGAAATCACGTGTTATAGAAATCAGAGGTTTTTCTTGTGAAAGCTAGTGAAATTCGTCGTCATTATGTCGAGTTTTTCCGTGAGAAAGGGCATGAAATTGTGCCAAGTGCCAGCCTCGTCCCTCACGATGATCCGAGTTTATTGTGGATTAATAGCGGCATGGCACCGCTTAAGAGGTATTTTGATGGTCGCGTAGTTCCAGAGAACCCGCGCTTGACCAACAGTCAGAAATGTATCCGTACGAATGATATTGAGAATGTAGGAAAAACGGCACGCCACCATACTTTTTTTGAAATGCTCGGCAACTTTTCGATCGGAGATTACTTCAAGCGAGAAGCCATCCATTGGGCTTGGGAGTTTTTGACCGAACGCCTAGCGATTGATGCTAAAAAATTATCGATCACGATTCATCCAGAGGATGATGAAGCGTATGCGATTTGGCATAAAGAAATCGGTGTGACCGACGATAAGATTTTGCGGTTGGAAGACAATTTTTGGGATATCGGAGAAGGCCCTTGCGGACCGAATTCGGAGATTTTTTACGATCGTGGCGAACATGTCGGGTGTGGTCGCAAAGAATGTGACGCGAGTTGTGATTGCGATCGTCATCTTGAGATTTGGAATCTTGTTTTTAGCCAATACAATCATAATCCAGATGGCTCATACACGCCACTTCCTAAGAAAAACATCGATACGGGTATGGGGCTAGAACGAACTGCTGCCGTCCTTCAAAATGTAGCGACGAATTACGATACGGATTTATTTATTCCGATTATTGCGCGAGCCGCTTCTTTGTTAGGTATTCGTTATGGTGAAAAAGAAACGACGGATGTCGCGTTAAAAGTGATCAGCGATCACGTTCGCGCGGTGACATTTTCGATTGCTGATGGCGTTTTGCCGAGCAATGAAGGCCGTGGCTATGTCATTCGTCGTCTGTTAC
>JABEUY010000037.1 GCA_013044175.1 Bacilli bacterium | reverse complement strand
CCCAGCCATGATCGCGCTGATCCTGACTTTTGGGGTATTGTTGGGTGGCACGTATGTCTATCGTAATTATGACAATTACTCGTTGTCACAACCGCTCTCACAGCAAGTTAAGGCGATTCCTTCGGTGAACGCCGTGTCGGTTGATTTTAGTACCTCCACACCGGTTGTCACCGTCGATTTAAAAGCGAATGCCGATTTGCAAACGGTGTACGGCAAGATATCGAATGTCATCACGCGACTTTTGAGTACGCCGGTCAGTTTGATCATCAACGATCATGCTTCGCAATCACTTCGCCATACGTATGACAGTTTGATTCGCCCGATCATTTTTACGGGTATAGCGGCTGGCGATTTTGTCTCCATGTTCCGTTCTTTTCATCAAACGGTCGCCCTCGCCCACATACAAGGAACGATCACGATGAACGGTCAAAATATTTTTGTCAGTCTTTCGCAGGGAAGCAAATATCTCTACGATGTAATTCCTTTTACACTTCACAACGCGGGGTGATCAAACGATGATGGATTGGCTTATCGGTGCAGGCGTCGCAGTACTTTTGTTTCTCATCGTAATCGGCAGTCAAGCCCTTCCTTTTATCGTACTGATCCTTGGACTTGGCTATTTGATGTTTGCGTTAACAGGTAAAAGGCAGACGCTTTCTGCTGGTTCTCGGGAAACGGCCATTTCACATGCTGTCCATTTTGATCATATCGGCGGTCAAGATACGGCGAAACGCGAATTGATGGAAGCGCTCGATTTCTTGCGATTACGCGATAAAATTAAATCTTTGGGCATTCGTCCTCTTCGTGGTATTTTGTTAACAGGCCCTCCGGGTACAGGTAAGACGATGATGGCGAAAGCAGCAGCGACGTACACGGATTCGGCATTTGTCTCCGCATCAGGTAGTGAGTTTGTTGAGATGTATGTCGGTGTCGGTGCACAGCGTGTACGTGAACTCTTTAAGAAAGCACGGGCAAATGCAAAAAAATTAGGCAAGGACAGTGCGATCATCTTTATCGATGAGATCGACGTCGTCGGCGGTAAGCGCGGTGCGCAGAATCATCAAGAGTATGACCAAACACTCAATCAGTTACTCACTGAAATGGATGGAATGCAGACGACGCAAAATCCGATGATTCTCGTCATCGCAGCGACGAACCGCGTCGATATGCTCGATAGTGCTTTATTGCGTCCAGGTCGTTTTGATCGGCAGATCAAAGTCGATCTTCCCGATAAAGATGGAAGGCTGCACATCCTTAAGATTCAGACGAAAGATAAACCCGTAGATCCTTCGATCGATTTGGAGCACATCGCACGTGAAACGTTCGGTTTTTCTGGGGCACAATTAGAGAGTTTGACGAATGAAGCGGCGATTATCGCGCTACGACAAAACTCGAAAGTGATTTTGCAAGAGTATTTTCGCGATGCTGTCGATAAAGTCTTGATGGGGGAAAAAACGGGTAGAATTCCGACGCATGAAGAGTTGTTTCGCGTGGCTGTGCATGAACTCGGTCATGCGATCGCCTCAGAACAAGTCCGCCCTAACTCCGTGTCACACATCACGATTGCACCGCGAGGTAATGCGTTAGGTTTTGTTCGTCAGATTCCCGAGTCCGATTCTTATCTCTACACGAAAGAACAACTCGATCAACAAATCATCGTTGCTCTAGGCGGTGCGGTTGCTGAAGAATTCATTTTTGGTAATCGTTCTACCGGTGCGCAAAGTGATTTTCTGCAAGCCAGTCGTCTAGCCAAGACAGAAGTATTATGCGGTTTGAGTCGCATCGGTATCGTGGCAGAAGAACATCTTCCTGAGGCGATATTAGACGAAGAAGTGAGGAATATTCTTTCTGAAGTCGAGAATCGCACCAAAGAAGTGCTATTTTCTTTTGCTGAACAATTACGCAGCTTTGCGGAATTTGTCGTAAAAGAGGAAAGTATTTCCGGACAAGCGTTCAGAGAATGGCTCTTGTCTTTAAAGAGCGATACGATGGCTGTGGCAAGCGGACACTAAGTGAAAGCGTAAGAAATGTTTTAAAAACAGCCTTTGGTGAGAAATTGCACCATAGGCTGTTTGCCTTTACAATAAGGAAGTTAGCATGGCAATCGGATTAGGGAGGATACTTCATTGCAACCGTTATGGATTCGTGAATTACATGAACATCATGATGAGATCGTAACTTTACATGGTTGGGTTCATCAACATCGTTCTTCAGGTAAGATTCAATTTGTTCAACTTCGCGATGGTACTGGATTTGTACAGGGTGTCGTCGTTAAAGAAGAAGTGACAGAAGAACTCTATGCAAAGGTCAGTTCTTTGACGCAAGAAACTTCTGTTTTGGTTACGGGTCTTGTTCGCGCCGATGATCGTGCCCCGAGTGGTGTTGAGCTGTTGGTGAAAGATCTTGAGATCGTTCATAAGACTGTCGATTATCCCATCACACCCAAAGAGCATGGTGTCGACTTTTTGATGGATCATCGCCATCTTTGGATTCGCGCACCAAGACAGCGTGCGGTCTTGAAAATTCGCGCCGAAATCAGCAAAGCGATTCGTGCTTATCTTGATGGAGAAGGATTTACACAAGTTGATCCACCGATTTTGACCCCATCGTCGTGTGAAGGAACAACCAATCTTTTTCATACCAAATATTTTGAAGAAGATGCCTATCTTACGCAAAGCGGACAACTCTATATGGAAGCGGCAGCTATGGCACTTGGGCGCGTGTATTCGTTTGGCCCTACTTTTCGTGCGGAAAAATCGAAGACACGTCGTCATTTGATCGAGTTTTGGATGATTGAACCAGAAATGGCCTATTGTACGCATGAAGATAGTTTGAAAATCCAAGAAGGTTTGCTGCAAGCGGTAGTTCGTCATGTGCTTACGAATTGTTCTCTCGAACTAAAAGTGCTTGGACGCGATGTGACCAAGTTAGAACGCGTTCTTGAACCGTTTGCACGTATAACGTACGATGAAGCAATTGCTTTGTTACGACAAAAAGGACATACGATCACTTGGGGTGAAGATTTTGGATCACCTGATGAAACAGCGATTGCAGAGCATTTTGATCGACCTGTATTTGTCGAAAGATATCCGGCATCGATTAAAGCCTTTTATATGAAACCCGATCCAGCCAGACCAGAGGTTGTCTTGTGTGCTGATCTACTTGCGCCAGAAGGTTACGGTGAAATCATCGGAGGCTCGCAGCGGATCGATGATGCTGATTTGTTGCTTGAACGATTTAAAGAGCATGAACTTTCGGAGACAGATTATGCTTGGTATATGGATCTTCGCCGTTATGGTTCAGTACCACACGCTGGTTTTGGTTTGGGTCTTGAGCGCACGATCGCCTGGATTTGTGGTCTTGAGCACGTGCGTGAGACGATCACGTTCCCGCGCTTATTATATCGGATGTACCCGTAGTCGCTATCGTATCTCCGCCGATTCGCTCGGCGGTTTTTTCTTTTTTGGAAACCATTTTGTTCCCTATGATCACGTTTAGGAGAATGCTATACTAAGGTTCAGGAGGTGGGCTTGAACGATGAAGAGCAGGCCGCTCGATCAGGCCCTTGCAGCCTTAGAATGGAACCATGCTACGATACCCTATCTGTTTTTTACGAAGTATCACTCCTTAGGTTTGTCCGACCAAGAAGCGATGGTTGTTTTCCATATTGTAGCCTACCAACAGGTGGAACATTCCTTTCCGAGTCTTGATGAACTTTCTGAACGTATGAGTTTAACACGCCAAGATATCGCGATGGTGATTCAA
Source organism: Bacilli bacterium (assembly GCA_013044175.1). Classification (GTDB taxonomy): domain Bacteria; phylum Bacillota; class Bacilli; order Alicyclobacillales; family SLC66; genus JABEUY01. The sequence continues at coordinate 15,636 of JABEUY010000037.1, read as the reverse complement.
CGTCTTCTTGGTGATGGTTTTATGCTTCATGAAGGTCAGCGTGTAAGTATTCGTCCTTTGCTTGAGAAGATGGTAGGTATTATCGATCAAGAAAAGATCGCGATGAACGTATTCACACGATTTGAAGAAGAATTCGGTCGTCTCTTATCACCTCTTGAATATGAACAGATCGTTCGCTGGATCGAAGTGGATACGTATGCGGAATGGATGATCATTGAAGCCTTGCGCGAATCGATTCTTGCTGGCGTCTATAATTTTCGTTATGTCGATACGGTCTTACGTGATTGGGGTCGTGCTAATATCAAAACCCAACATGAATTAACCGATTATCTAAAGCGACACAAACAGCGTAACGATTCAAAAGATAAAACCAATCGCAAACAGGATGAAACTTTCGTCAAACCGACAGTAGCGAAAGATAAAGAGGAACGAGTCGTACCAGCAGCGCAGCCTGGCAAGTATGAGCGTTTTTATCAACTGTACCAACAAGCAAAATCTTCTGGTAATTCTCGTGATTCTTCGACCTAACCGTCGCAAACCCCTCGAAGAATGAGGGGTTTTTCTCTACCATCGTGAGGTGATGTAGTTGATGAAGTATCGGCGTGTCGTGCTTAAAGTCGGTTCGAGTAGTTTAATCGACGGGCAAGGTTATCTGCATCAAGCATCTTTAGAGCATATCGTGGCTCTCGTAAAAGAGTCACTTGACGAAGGGATATCCGTCGTGGTCGTGAGTTCCGGTGCTGTAGCTGCGGGAAAAGCGCAGCTAGGCTGGTCCCGCAAAGTATTGACGATGCCGGAGAAGCAAGCTGCCGCTGCCGTGGGTCAAGGTCTTTTGATGCATAATTATCAACAACTATTTTCTCAACAACATATCAATGTGGCGCAATTACTCCTTACCAAAGCTGAAGTGGAGCACCGTGATCGGTTTACTCATATGCGCAATACGGTCGAAGTGTTGCTTCGCCATCACATCGTACCTATCGTTAATGAAAATGATACAGTGGCAGTCGATGAAATCCGTTTTGGCGATAACGATTCTTTGGCAGCGCTTGTCGCACTGGCTACTGAAGCAGACTTGCTCGTGATCCTTTCGGATATCGACGGCCTTTATACGGCAAATCCGCGAACGGATTCACAGGCTAAGCGAATCGACCGTGTGGAGAAAATCACCGAATTGATCGAACACATGGCAGGTGGTTCGGGCAGTGCTGTCGGAACTGGCGGGATGAAGACCAAAATTACAGCTGCAAAAATCGCGACGCAAGCGGGCATCGACGTTGTGATTGCTCATCATCAAGAACCAAGTAGCTTACGCCGAATTCTCCAGGGTGAAAGACTAGGAACGCTTTTTCTGGGGCAAAATGAACCGATTTCGGCCAAAAAATCATGGATTTCTTTTGGCAGTAAAGCGCATGGGCAGATTTATGTCGATCGTGGTGCTGCAGAAGCTTTGCGGCACCAGGCAGCCAGTTTGTTATTGCCTGGTATTGTGCGTCTTGAAGGTGAGTTTAAAGAAGGGGATACTGTCGAGTTGTATGATGATCGCGATGAGGTGATTGGACGCGGAATCACTAACTTAGCCTCGAACGATTTGAAGATGGTATTAGCGAAAAAACAGGCAGGGGAAGATGTGATGCCTTTGCCGGCGATCATTCATCGCAATTACCTCGTCTTAGAAAGGAAAGCTGCGGATGACGACGTTATCGTTTGAGAAAATACAAGAACAACTTGATTTGACAAGACAAGCGGCGAGAAAGCTCGCTTTTGCTTCAACGGCACAAAAAAACGCCGCTTTACAAGCGATGGGAGAAGCACTCCTTGCTTCGTCAGACATGATCCTGAGAGAAAATACACTCGATTGCGAGATGGCGGCGCAAAATGGTCAATCCGATTCGCGAATCGATCGACTGCGGTTGACGAAAGAACGCCTTGAAAGCATCGTCCAAGGTATCCATGAAGTGATCGACCTTCCAGATCCGATCGGTGAAGTGATGACTTCATTTGAAGGAGATCAAGCGATTCAAATCGCTAAAGTGCGTGTACCGCTTGGCGTGATTGCTATGATTTACGAAGCAAGACCTAATGTGACTGTCGATGCTGCTGCGTTGACGCTAAAGTCGGGCAATGCGGTGATTTTACGCGGAGGTAAAGAGGCGATTCGAAGCAATATCGCTTTAGTACACGCTTTACAACAGGGGTTAAACGAAGCAGGACTACCCATACATTGTGTTTCTTTCATCGAGCAAGTGGAAAGAGAGACGATCGATGTATTACTTAAAGCGCGTGGAAAAGTCGATCTGATCATTCCTCGTGGTGGTGCTGGTTTGATTAATCATGTGGTAGAAAATTCTGTCGTGCCTGTGATTGAGACGGGTGTCGGCAATTGTCATGTCTACGTCGATGAGGATGCGGATCTTGCGATGGCGCTCGCGATCATCGATAATGCAAAAACGCAGCGTCCTTCCGTGTGTAACGCGATTGAAACTGTACTCCTTCATTCGTCGATCGCTGAGCGATTTTTACCTGATTTAATGGCACGATTAACGGAAAAACAAGTTGAAGTTCGGTTATGTGACAAAAGTTTTGCGATGCTTCAATCGACAGAATTTGCAGGATCGCCATGGCTGACCATGGCGCAAGAGAGTGACTACGAAACGGAATTTCTCGACCTTATCTTGGCTGTCAAAATCGTCGACCACCTCGATCAGGCGTTAGAACATATCTATCGCTATGGTACCAAGCATTCAGAAGCCATCGTGACTGCGGATGAACAAAAAGCAAGACGCTTTTTACAAGAAGTCGATGCTGCGGCTGTCTATCATAATGCTTCGACGCGATTCACGGATGGCTTTGAATTTGGTTTTGGTGCTGAGATCGGCATTTCCACACAAAAATTGCATGCGAGAGGCCCCATGGGATTGCCCGAGTTAACCAGTTATACGTATCGAATTCGCGGACAAGGACAGATTCGACCTTAGTTGGTATCTGGTTTTTGCTGGGTCGTTTCAAGGAACTGACGAATGACATGCAATTCTGATTCGATACGATGCAGATGTTTTTGCATATCATCCACTTCTTGTTCCGCCTTATAATTGATCGCAAAATCGATTACAGCCTCTTGTTTATCTCTTGTTGCTTGGCGATTTTGACTCATCATGATAATCGGTGCTTGGAACGCCGCGATGAACGATAGGATTAAGTTAAGTAAGATAAAAGGTGGGCCATCAAAATGATGGATAAAGGGGAGCGTATTGATCAGAAGCCAAGAAGCGAGAAAAACAGAAAAGATAAGAATGAAGCGCCAACTTCCTCCGAATCGTGCGATTTGGTCAGCTAATCGATCTGGCCACTTGGTTTCTTTTGAGTAAGTTTCTTCAAGATGGTTGACGATGCGCCTTTCATAGTCGCCAACCAATCGATCAATTCTTGCCTCGTGTTTTTTGATCAGCTCTTCGCGAACGGGTGTATCGGTGATCGGTGGGTTTTTGTCCAAGGTGGATTACCTTCCTTTTTTGAATCATGGTTGCGAAGCCTATTTTATCAGTTCGTCGGCAAGGAGTGTTAGAAAGTTGTATCCATCCGATATGGAAATTGCGCGAGAAGCGAAGTTACTTCCGATCACTGCGATCGCTAAAGAGTGTGGTATTGCTGAGGAGGATTTGATGCCTTATGGGCGCTATAAAGCGAAAGTGGACATCGCGCTGTTGGAACGTCTCAAGGAGAAAGAGGACGGCCATCTGATTCTCGTATCGGCGATGAGCCCGACGCCACTTGGTGAAGGCAAATCTACCCTGACGATCGGTCTTTCACAAGCATTATGTCAACTTGGTGAAAAGGCGATCGCGGCACTGCGTGAACCTTCGATGGGGCCGAATTTTGGCCTTAAAGGAGGAGCCGCAGGCGGAGGTTACGCCCAAGTCATGCCTATGGATGAGATCAATCTTCATTTTACCGGCGATTTTCATGCGATCACAACGGCGCATAATCTGCTCGCCGCTGCGATCGACAATCACTTGTATCATGGCAATGCGCTATGCATCGATCCCGATCGCATCGTCTGGCGACGCGTTCTTGATATGAATGATCGCGCCTTACGCGATGTTGTGATCGGTTTAGGTGGTAAGACCAACGGGGTGACGCGCCAAACTGGCTTTGATATCACCGTAGCTTCAGAAATCATGGCGATCGTCTGTTTGGTCGAATCACTCGATGAACTTAAGATGGCGCTTGCCGATATTTTGATCGGGTATACGTACGATCAACAACCGATTTTCGCCAAAGATTTGCACGTTCATGGTGCGATGGCGGCGATCTTAAAAGATGCGATCCATCCCAATCTCGTGCAGACGCTTGAGAATACGCCGGCCCTTGTGCACGGTGGGCCGTTTGCGAACATCGCGCATGGGTGTAACAGTCTGCTTGCGACAAAAATGGCGCTAAAGCTCGGTGATTATGTCATCACGGAAGCGGGATTTGGCGCGGACTTAGGTGCTGAGAAATTTTTTGATATCAAATGTCGAAAAGGCGGTTTGATGCCTTCGCTTGTTGTGCTTGTCGCGACGATTCGAGCGCTTAAATACCATGGCGGTATCGAGAAAGTACACTTACAGGAACCGAATCTTTCGGCGATCGAAGCAGGGTTTGCGAATCTTTCGCACCATCTTTCGATCATCGCGAAGTTCCATGTGCCCGTCGTTGTGGCGATCAATCATTTCGCCAGCGATACGGACGAAGAAATCGCTTATTTGATCGAACTTTGTCAGCAAGTGGGTGTCGAAGCGGTCGTCAGTCATGTGTGGGAAAAGGGGGGCAAAGGTGGACTTGATCTTGCTCATGTCGTTTTGGAAATGGTCAAAAAGCCCATTTTGGCGGGTGCACCCCAATTTCAACCGCTCTATGATGTCGCCACACCTTTGGTTAAACGGATTGAAACACTTTGTCGTGAAATCTATCACGCCAAAGACGTCGTTTTCACCGACGAAGCGCAAAAGCAACTGGTACGTCTCATGCGAAATGGCTGGGATGATAAGCCGTTATGCATGGCGAAAACCCCGTATTCCTTTTCCGATGATGCGAAAAAAATCGGGGATGTTCGGGATTTTACGATGACGATTCGCGAGATTCGTCCTTCTTTGGGAGCCGGCTTTATCGTGTTGATCGCTGGCGATATCATGACCATGCCTGGGTTACCTACGCATCCGAACGCCGAACGTGTGACGCTCGATGAAATCGGGCAGATTGAAGGGCTGTTTTAGAATTTCTTATTGAGACGTCTCTTTTTTTGTCAGGTTGTGTTCATCATCTGGCAAGACAAGAGACGTCTTTGATTTTTTCTGTCACGTAGAAAGACACTATGGATACATGCTTTATGAATTTGAGAAAAAAAGATTATTCGACAAATTTCGCTATGGATAAGCCATACCTAGTTCGATATAGTAAATATGGAATCCTTGATTTGGTATTTGCAAAAAAGATAATTGTATTTTTTTTATAATAGGTAATAAGAAAGGAGGTGGCAATCATGGGATTAACAAGAAAACTTTCAATGGTTGGTGCTAGTCGTATTACTTCGCTGTTGTTTGTTGCGGGAAGTGCATTTGCTTATAAATGTATTTAATTAACTATTATTTTGAGGTTAAGATCGTAAGGGGGGCATGCTTTGCTGCTTCGATCAGAGTTTTATCGAGCGTTTCATCGAAAGTCGACGTATGTCTCTTTTCTTTTCCTGATTGCTTTACAGGTGATAGGGTTTTATAACAGTCTGATGATCAATGGGCTTATTCCACTGCATGAATATAATTCCTGGTATCTTTTTTTAAAAACGATCGGGTTAAATATGAATTCAATCTGGGCTGTTTGTTTACCGATCGCAGTAGCTTTACCACTCGGTGACTCCTTAGTGATGGATATTAAGAGTGGCTTTGATGTTCCTCTTGTCCTTCGTGTCGGTGTACGTCATTATTTTTTGTGGAAATGGATTTCTAATGCTTTAGTTACAGCCATTGTCATGGGTGCAGCCAACGTATGTGGACTCGTGATCGCTTTGATTTGGCGCCATGATGTCCAAATTCCTACGATTGTATACCACGACGTTTATGGCCCCAAAGCATTCACTGTGGTATTCGGATCTGGTTACGTGCCCGCCGTTTTTGGTCATTTGTTTCTCACCGATCCTTTGTTGTATTGTCTTTTGACGATCGGGATCACGATGTTAATTGCCTCTGCGTTAAGCGGCATTGCCGTGTCGACAACGTTATGGGTAAAGTATCGCTATCTCGTACTGGTGACTCCGATTATCTTCTATTATTTATTTAGTATTTTCCCGCAATTTTTTGTAGGCGGTTGGCAGTGGACGACTTTTATTTTATCGACAGCTTTTTGGCAATTTACACGTCCATTTTGGCAGATACCTGTCTATTGGTTGGCGTTGTTGGTGCTTTCCTTCTTGATGATGGCGTTTGGCCCTCGAAGATATCGAAAAATGATGTTTAGCTATCAGGGCCATGAGTAAAGTTACTCAACATAAAGTGGGAGGCAATGAAACGATGATCGTAACGTTAAAAAACGTAAACAAGAAATTTAAGCGTCATGCTGTCTTGCAAGGTGTTGACCTTAGCATTGAAGCTAGTCAAATTGTCGGTATAGCGGGGCACAATGGGTCAGGAAAATCCACGCTTCTTCGCATCATTTGTGGCCTTTTACCTGTCGATCAAGGCGAGGTACATGTCTTAGGCGAGAGAATTACGCCCAAAACAAGACTTCCTGAAGGAATTTCAGCACTTTTTGAACCGCCTGGTCTTCTTCCGGATTTGACTGGCATTCAAAATTTGAAAGTTGTAGCGAGCATTCGCAACATTATGGATGAAAAATCTTTGGAAGCGTTGCTCCATCGTGTCGGTCTGCAAGCGGATGATCAACGAAAAGTTTCGCAGTATTCGCAAGGCATGAAAAAAAGACTGGGTATTGCGATCACCATGATGGAAAACCCGAAACTCGTGCTCATGGACGAGCCATTAAATGGATTAGACCCCGATGGTATTGTTGAATTTCGGAAATGGGTTCGTACTTTTCGTGAAAATGATGCGTCGGTACTCATCATCAGCCATGTTATCGAGGAAATGAAAGCGGTATGTGACGTGATGTACAAATTGGAAAATGGATCGCTTCATGCAATGCAAGTGGGATAATCGATACCTTATTCTGGGTTATCGTGTTTTAGATCCACGATAGGGGTGGTGAAGTGCTTGTTGTTCGAACTTACTTTTTGGCATATGCGACGATTGCTTTGGCGACCTAGGTTTGTATTGGTGATGCTTGTGATGATTTTGTTGCAAACATGGCTAAGTTTTTCTTTTCAAGGATTTTTGAGAGCTTTTTCTGATGCACATAGCGTATTTATCCTAGAACTTGCTCTCCTTTTTGCTTCGCAACATCCGGTATATGATTGCTTTACGGTACAATTCTTATTGCGTGTTCGATCGCGTTGGATCCTTTGGAGTAGTCACATTCTCGCTCACCTTCTGTTTTCTTTTCTATCCGTTCTTATTTTACTGGTGATCAGCGCAGGCATATTACTCTTGGTAAAATACCCTCTATTTTCCACAAATGAACTTCGCGTGATGGGACTCCTTCATGAAGGATTTTGGCGTGTAGCTGTGATGATCTACCTTCTTTTAGTAACAGGAATAGCGACAGGGGTCGTACTTATCGATGTGCTACAACTGTTCTTTAAACGAATCGTTGTTGCTAGTCTCGTTAGCTTGCTTGTTGTGGTGATTTCGTTTGTTCCTTATCTTGCTCTTGATTTTCATCTGGCTCATCAAATTTTTTGGGTGTCTCCTTTGCTAAGAGCTTGTTTTGTTATTAATTTAGTTTTTCATGCTTCTTTGTTTTTGTCTCTTATGGTGATCATGATTTGGTTACTCTTGTTGTTTCTTGTGGGCTTATTTCTCTTTTCTAGGAAAGGGATCTATGTATGATGTCAACCATACTCCGTATCATGGGTTACAGAAAGCGAAGATCCTTATTCTCTTTCCTGTTCATCGGCTTGGTGGTTGCGATCTTAGTGGGGACTTTTCAAGAAAAGGCACCGTTTTGGATCAGTGCTTTTGGAACGCCAATCGAAGATTCTACGCAAGGAATTTTTGATCTCTTTCCATTTGGGTGGATTTTATTTAATCTTGTCATTCTTTATATTTCTTTTTCGATCACTTGGTCGTTAACACCGTTTCTGTTTCGGATGTGGCGTTTATCGGGTCGGGCGACCAATGCAAGTTACCAAATGATTTTTGCTTTGGCCACAGGCATTTGCTTGATTGTCTTGCTCGTAAGTGGCTTGTTTTGCATATTGTTTAGCGTCTTATTCGGAAGATTCGATGGTCATCACATGGCGTTACATACTTTCTTGCCAGTTCTATGGCTCTGGTTTCTTGGGTCGGTCTTATGTGTTTGGTTGTCGATGCTCGTCACGATGATGACGCGTCATGCCTTTGCTGGGCTTATGCTATCGACAGGTTTGATCATTGTTTCTGCTTTTCTCTATCCGCATGATTCATGGATGCCAGGAATGCAATGGATTTTTGGCGCGCATCTTGGACCTCATGCCCTATCCTTTTTGGGTTCTTCGTTGTATCTTCTCATCGCGATCGTGGTCATCAATGGGATTGGATCGATTGCGGTGTATACAAAATCAGGGCAAGAAAGAGTATTTCGAGGTTGAATTTCAATCGCATTCTTTTATACGACTCAACGAACTTTACGTGATCGTATCGCTATGACGCTTGTAAGGCGTATTGCCACGGCAGAAGATGTTGCTAAAGCGATGGCGATGGTGGCATAGCGATGGAATAACAGGACTACAATCTCCATAGCCGTTTGCTACTAAGGAAAAACCATCCCTTAAAAAGTAAAGGGATGGTTTTTTAGGCTGTGTGTATGGCTATAGATCGACGGAAGGTTCGGTAACCCTTGGCATATCTTGTGTCTTCGGTTTGGTAAAGGGCCAGAAGTGGCCATTTTCGATGATGGCTGCCATCGCAGGTACGAAGAAGCCAAGGAAGAAGACGAAGTAAAGAAACAAGCCTACGACAATCGAGATACCGATCTCTTCAAGAGAGGATACGCCAGCGACAGTCATAGAGCCAAACGTACCTGCCATGATGACGGCAGCAGAGAAAATGACATTGCCCATTTTGCCCATGGCTTCTTGAATCGCTTCTTTGGGTGATAAACCGCGATGCATTTCTTCTTCAAAACGTGACATTAAGAAAATGCTGTAATCAACACCTAAGGCGACGAGAAGTAAAAAGGCGAAGAAGGGGACTGGCCACGATATACCCGGTTTGCCTAAGACTGTATCTGCGATCGTCTGTAAAATCCCAACCGTTACAAAGTAAGTACCTGCTAAAGAAATAATGATGTACGTCGGTGTGATGATCGAACGCAACATCAACACAAGCAGTAAGAAGATCGCGGCGAGGACAATCGTCACAGTACGTGTGAAGTCTTGATTTGAGATTTTATTCAGTTCGTACTGCGTAGGTGTCGTGCCTGTCGCGTAGATCGTTCCACTGTGAATGGGACTGTTCAACAGAGCGACTTGAGCCGCTGTCTTAATCGTTGACACATCGTTGATGGCGGTCATCGAATAAGGATTGACGTTAAGAATGACGGTGAACTCAGCGACGTGGCCATCGGGTGAAATGTACGCGTTCATCGTTTTGACGATGTTTTTACTCGTCAAGGCTGAAGTTGGTACATAAAAACCAGGGTTGCCTGTCGTCGTTGCTTCGTTGGTACTTGTGAGAAAAGAATTGACCGATTTGACGCCTTTGTTGATTTGATTTACGCCATTGGCCGCTTTTTGCAAACCTGATGTCGACTGCGTGATGGCGCTCGCGAGTTGTTCTATGCCGCCTGTTACTTGCTTGCTACCTGCTGCAAGTGACGTAGTACCACCGGCGAGTTTTTGTGCCCCGTTGGTCAGTGAGGTGGCTCCTGATCCGAGTTTAGCGATATTTGTCGTGATCTGCGAAGAACCTTTCGCAAGTTGACTGGCGCCACTCGCTTGTTGTTGTTCACCTTTGGCGAGTTGTTGACTACCATTCGCTAAACTGGTAATTCCTGCGCTTAATTGTCCTGTAGCTTGCGCTAAGGAAGTCGTACCTGTTTGTAGTTGGCTTATACCACCGGTCAAACCTTGTGCGCCCTTCGCTAATTGCGTCGCACCGATTTGCTGTTGCGCGATGCCGTTTTGCAATTTTGTGGCACCTGTCTGCAGTTGACCAAGGCCGTTAACGAGGCTTTGTTGTCCTGTAGCCACTTGGTTAAGACCATTTGATAACGACGATGATCCTTTGGCGAGACTTTGTGCAATGCCGACGATTTGTGCCCATTGTGGACTTTGACTCGCTTGCGGATTCGCTTTTGCCCATGCGGCTAGCGCATTGACGAGCAGTGAAGATCCTTGTGAAAGTTGCGTTGAACCTTGCGCTAGATTTTTTGTACCCGATGCAAGTTGGGAGGCACCTTGTTGGGTTTTTCCAAGGCCTTGTGCAAGTTGCGCTGCCCCTTGATTGGTTTGTGTCATCGAGGTGGCGAGCTTTTGTAAATTTTGGGCGACCGTATTGGATCCTTGTGTTAAGGATTGTTCGCCTTTGACGAGTTTACCGATACCTGCTTGTAGTTGTGTACTTCCTGTTGCCGTTTGTGTTAATCCTTTTGCTACTTTTGCGGTGCCTTGTTGAGTTTGGACAAGTGAACTGGCGAGTTTGCTGAGGTTTTGGGTGACCGTTTGGGAACCATTAGCTAATTTTGTAGCACCCGTTGCCAGTTGTGCACTTCCTTTTTGCAAAGAAGTGATCCCCGTGCCCACTTGAGCGATTCCACTCGTGACTTGTTTGGAACCGTTAACGAGTTTTTGTGTACCACTTGTCGCAGAACTAGCAGAACTTGGCGATAATTTATTTTGTAACGTTGTTAAGCCACTTTGTACTTGATTGAGCCCTTTTGCCGCTTGTTGGTTTTGGTTAGCAATTTGAAACTGTTTGATTACTGTACCGGTCGGTTGCGTAGCGCTTTGCACTTCGGTGACGGAAGACAGATTTTCTAACGTAACGGAGATGTTGTTGATCGTTGTAAGGCCTTGCGCTGTGCGAAGGTTATCGGGTGACTGTAAGACAATCTGACTAGGAAGTACATTACCTTGGCCAAAAGCGTTGGATACATAGTGAAATCCTTGTGCCGAAGGGGCATTGGGGATATCTTGAAGTGGATCAAACGTTCTTTTGTTCGTAAAAAGCAAAGCGACTGGCACGAGAATGATCACGAGGGCCAAAAGTGTAATCCATGGTCTGCGTACGGCGATTTTGCTGGTGAAGTTCCAAAACGCTGAAGGTTTATGAGCAGCCCCTGGTTTGGGTTTTCTTGGCCAGTACATGGACGTACCAAAGACGCTCATCAGCGCAGGCAATAAGGTCATACCATTCAGGAGTACGATGGTGACACCTACCGATACGCCGACGGCTGTGCGGTAAAGCCCGAACTGTGCGAGAAAAAGTACAGCGAAAGAGACGATGACGGTGAGAGAACTGAAGATAACCGTTTTTCCTACAGCGTGTAAGGTGTCGTGAAGTGCTCTTTCTTTATTACCATGTTCGCGCGTCAGTTCTTCGCGGTAACGGTTGATCAAGATGACCGAATAGTCTGTTCCTGCACCAAATAGGATGGCGATCAAAAAGGTTTGTGTAAAATTCGAGATTGGCAAACCATAACCGGCGAGCTTGGCGACGATGCCCGAAGAGATCATAAAGGATAGCCCGATCGCTAGTAAAGTAACGAGTGGTGCTAAGAAGGAACGGAAAACGAGCAGCAAGATGATTAACACTAAAGCGATGGTCACACCTACCGTTTTCGCGACCCCTGCTTGAGAGATTTGAATATCATCCAACTGAATGGGTGCATCGCCTGTAAAGTAGATATGCGCATCGCTTGGGGGATTTTGAAAAACGGTATGCAATTGCTTGATCGATGCTTTGGTCGCATCGCTGACATCGGCGCCAGGAAATCCGATGACAGCCATTTCGGTTGTGCCATCTTTACTAAAGAATGTGGATTTTAGGGAACTGCTTGTGTTATAGAGATCGCGCACATTTTTGATGCCATACTTGGCATGCTCGCTATCGATCATGGCGAGTTGTTGTTTAAAGTAATTTTGGTCGGCCGTCGTTAGTTTTTGTGGATTTTGGATCGCGATGACGGCACTACTGACCGAACTGTGCGTCGGATCAACTTGCTTGAGTAGATTCTGCCCGATGGTCAATTCGGAAGTACTCGGTACATAGGTAGTTTGTGTGTGAGCGACTACCGTATTGAGATTCGGTAAAAAAACGATCGAAAATACGGTGAAGAGTATCCAAAATACGATGATCGGATAGCGGAATTTCGTAATAAAATGCGCGTATTTCCTCGAAAAGGAGGAGTTATCTTGTTTTGTTGCTGCGCGTGTCTTAGCCAAATGGTTACCTCCTCATTCATCCATGCCTTGTGATTGCCCACTTTTTTCACGTTCAAAATATATATCAAAATCGATATATTGTAAAGGCGATTCACGGATAACAAAGGGAGACGCCTTTTGGTGTCCCCCGGTGATGCTTACTGAAAAAATCGCTCGTTTTTAACCTAATTGAAAACTGTGTAATGCATTTAGGTAGTCTTGAATAACTTGGACGAGTGTCGCATGCGACCAAGTGAGTGGGGAAACGGATAAGGGTGCACCGTTTAACGGGTGCAACTGTTCAGCCATGACACCGGAAGGTAAAGCTCTTGCGATCGCCCAACGGATGATCTCAACCCCTTCATCGAGATCATCGAGCGATTGCGCTGATTGAATGAGCCAGTCAGCGTGCCAAAGTGTGCAGATAAACCAAGGATTGCCGGGAATGTCCGGATTATCTCCTGTCTGGTTGTAGTAGTAGTCACGTTCATAGCGAGCCGTTCCGCCGATCGCTGTCCTAACTTGCAGTTTATCAAAAAGATAGGTCATGGTTTTGACGATTTTCGGTTCTGTGGGTTCGAACATACCAAAGCCAAAAAGTGCATACATACTCGCATCAGCGGTCATGTCTTTCGTATAAGTCGTCTGATGGTTATCATCTGTGCTAGGAAGGATCGCTCGAACAAAACGACGTTGCTCTTTATCATAGAAATGCTCGACGACCATTTGCTTCATCGTTTGCGCTGCGGATTCAAAGCGCCCACTGCGTTCCATTTCACCGTGATAGCGCGCGAATTTGGCTGCGGCGTGTAAGCCCGCATAGACGGCGGCTGTGGTAAACGCGAATACGCCGTAGCGCTCTTCCCAGAGATCGTACGATGGTTTAGGCAGGCCATTACTGTCGCGAAAACGCAGCATGAATTCAGCAGCAGGTAAGACGAAATTTTGGTAATCTTCGAGGGATTCATCGATCGTCATCGCCACTTGATGGTGGTTCCAAAGTGCGTAGATGACCAGGGCTGTCTCATCTTCTTGGATCGGTAATTGCGCATCGCCTTCACCATTGATCCATGGCAGCCAACTGGCTCCCATTGAACCATCTGGATTGTATTTGTGCATCAGATAACCTTCGGGCATGATCACTTCTTTGCAAAAATCAAAGAATTTGCGGGTGATATGATGATAGCCAGATGTATCTAATGCGTAGGCGATCAAGGCACCGTCACGTGGCCACATATAGGAATAGCTGTCTTCTGCATTTTTTAACATGGAAGAATCGTTAGCGGCAACGATTGCACCACGGTTATCGATGTTCGATCTGGCGATGAGAAGACTCGTCCGATAGGCTTCGGCAAAATCTCTTGGCAAAAGCGATAAATTGATCTTGTCGCGCGACAACCACCTTGACCAATAGACTTTGGTTCGGTCGAGTAAGGTTTGTGGTGATTTGGAGCGAACGATCGATTCGAGTTGTTCAACGTCAGGCAGACTTTTAGCAAAACATACCCAAAAATAGCCTTGTGCTTGTTGCTTTGGCTCGATATCGAGATTAAGTTGAATGACGCCATCTACTGATCCTTGGGCGATCGTATGTCCTTGTAGGCGGCCATCTTCGGCATCTCGCCATGTTCCTTCTAAGCCATGCATTCCTTTTTGACCACATGCATAGCCTGCGGGTTGTGAGCCTGTTTCACCCGCTTTTTGACAAGAGAGCGTTACATAGCGATGTCCCTTATAAAACATCAAACTGCTTAAACCGGGATGGTATAACACGGTATTTGCCATTTGACTGCCGTATAAGTTGATATCAAGGTGAAAAAAGCTCTGTAGATTGATCGGATGATTCGTATGATTATCAACGATGATTTTTCGTACGAACACATTGTCATGGTGATCGACAGCATCTTGTAGGGTTATGGTTACGCCTAGACGGGGGTGGCGAAAGATGAGTTGTGCAATCAAACTGTTTTTGATATATTTGGCTTCTTTTTGCCATTCTTCGTTATCGAGCCATGCAAATTCGTCATTGATACGAAGACCAAAGCGCGACAGATGATCAAGCGCATGGTTTTCTTGCCCGATATAAGGATAATAAATACAACGGACATAGCCGCGAAGATCATGATTAATCAAAAGATTTCCGTTACTCACAGGTAAGTCGCGTGGCAAGCTCGTCACGTCCTTTATGTCAACATGTACACGCATTTATTATACACGTATTGCACGCTATGTTAAGGCATGATGTCGCCACTGTAGATCGTTTCTTGTGTACCATCAGCATATTGTAACCGTAGTGCACCATCTTCAAGAAGTTCAATCGCTTTACCTATCTTGGTGCCGACATGCGTTTGAATGGTGACATTTTGGCTAAGCGTCGCGCTATTTTCAATGACGTACGTTCGATCTTGCGCACAATCACCTGTGGCTACAAGTCGTTGATAGCCCTCTTGAAAATTGTCACAAAAAGTTTTGATGATTTCGATTCGTTCGATATTGTTGGTGGTATGCGCCGATAACCAAGTGATGGGGTAGGGGATTTTATCGATGACCGAAGCCATTGGAGCGATATTCATGCCTACGCCGACGATAATCGCTGTGATTTCCTGTCCTTCCGCCATGACTTCACTGAGAATACCGGCGATTTTCGCACCTTCGCACAAGATGTCATTCGGCCACTTGATCGTAATCCTTGCGTCCGTATAACGACAGAGTGTTTTGGCGATGGCAACGCTGGCGACCAAGGTGATCTTAGGTGCTGTTGGCAGCGAGAAAGTCGGGCGCAAGGTGAGGGAAAGAAACACGCCTTTTTGTGGGAGTGAGTACCAAGTTCTTTGCTGACGACCACGACCGGCTGTCTGTTCATCCGCGACGATCAGGGTGCCCTCTGGCGATCCTTCTACGACGAAGGTTTTGGCTAGACTGTTGGTGGAATTGACCGAAGTGAGGTGATGACAGGTTGTGATCAACGTATTGTCTTTGAGCACTTCGGTCAAGCGATGATGGTCAAGAACGTCTGCGCCATGTTGCAAGCGGTAACCATGGTGAGGGGTTGCTTCGATCGGATAGCCTTTTGCCATCAGCGTTTGGATATGCTTCCATACGGCAGTGCGACTGATCGCCATGGCATCACAGAGTTCTTTGCT
>JABEUY010000036.1 GCA_013044175.1 Bacilli bacterium | reverse complement strand
CTATAAAATGATCACATCTGGCGTCGTTCATGCGCTTGAAGAGTCATTGCAAGTGTAAAGAAAGAGGGCACGAAATATGTCGATTGCTGTCGTATTTCCTGGACAAGGCGCACAATATATCGGAATGGGTCAGGATTTGATCGAAAAGTATCCTGTCGCAAAAAAACTATTGCAAGAAGCGGATGAAGCGTTAGCCTTTTCACTATCCTCGTTGATCGAAAAAGGTGATGAACGTGAACTACGGTTGACCTATCATACACAGCCTGCCATTCTTGCCATCAGTATCGTCTGTTATCGTGTATTGCAAGAAGAGTATGCTTTTGTGCCGAAGCTTTTAGCGGGTCATAGCCTTGGTGAATATACAGCGCTTGTCGCGGCGAATGCCTTATCTTTCGCTGATGGCGTTCGACTCGTCCATCAACGAGGGAAATTGATGGATGCTTCAGCGCCGGCGGGAACTGGTGCCATGGCCGCCGTATTAGGTGCTGATCTCGATCGATTACAAGCTTTATGTTTGGCGATTTCGACTGAGCTTGGACAACCGGTAGAAATGGCGAATGTGAATTGTCCAGGTCAAGTCGTTGTATCAGGCGAAAAATCGGCGGTTGCTACGTTGATCGAACGCGTAGCAGAATGTGGAGCCCGTCGTGCGATCGCTCTTGATGTTAGTGGTCCTTTTCACTCCTCATTGATGCGTTATGCCAAAGAAGAATTGGCGAAAATCTTAGTTGATCTTCCTTTGGTATCGCCCAATCCTGCGATCGTCTCGAATGTGACTGCTAAATCGATCAGCGATCCGTCATCGATTAAGAAAACTCTTGCTTTACAAGTCGCTTCTCCAGTACTATGGGAAGCGTCCGTACAGCATATGATCGACGCGGGTATACATACTTTTATTGAGTGTGGACCTGGTACTGTGCTATCTGGTTTGATCAAAAAGACCGATCGACAGGCAATGACGTATAACATCGAGAATGTACAAAGTCTAGCGAAGACACTTTCCGTCTTACGTCAGGAGGCACAATGAGCTTGTTGAAAACGTTAGAAGGTCGAGTTGCCATCGTCACAGGCGGGTCGGGTGGCATCGGGAGTGCAATCGTATCATCATTAGCTCTTGCCGGGGCGAAAGTCGTCATCGGTTATGGTGCTCGCCAGGAAGTCGCGGAACACTTAGCCGATACATTGACCTCGCAAGGTGCAAACGTTGTGATCATGCAAGCCGATGTCGCCTCTACGCAGGAAGCCAAGAATTTGGTGGATAAAGCGGTAGAAAGCTTTGGTGGTGTCGATATTCTCGTGAATAACGCAGGGATAACGCGAGACGGTCTTTTTCTTAGGATGAAAGAAGCCGATTGGGATGCGGTCATCGCGACCAATTTAAAGTCAGTTTATGCATGCACCCAAGCGGCTTCACGTTATCTTCTGCGTTCTTCTTACGGTCGTATCATCAATATCGGTTCGGTTGTTGGCATTTCTGGCAATGTCGGGCAAGCCAATTATGCAGCAGCTAAAGCCGGTATGATTGGGATGACGCGAACACTTGCCCTTGAATTTGCCGGACGTAAAGTAACGGTTAATGTCGTCGCACCAGGCTTTATCCAGACGGCGATGACCGATGTTCTTTCTCAGGAAGATAAAGATCGTCTGTTAGGTGATGTACCGCTAAAGCGCCTTGGTCAACCTGAAGAAGTCGCAGCACTAGTGCGCTTTCTTGCTAGTGACGATGCAGCCTATATCACAGGGCAAGTCCTGCAAGTCGACGGTGGCTTGACCTTGTAGTATACTCTCAAAAGGAGGTGATAGCATGTCAGATGTGTATGATCGTGTGAAACGCATTATCGTGGATCGCCTCGGCGTAGAAGAAGGCCAAGTTTCGATGGCCGCCTCATTTAAAGACGATCTGGGTGCTGACTCTCTTGATGTCGTCGAACTCGTGATGGAACTTGAGGATGAATTTGACCTTGAGATCTCCGATGAAGATGCGGAAAAAATCGCAACTGTCGGAGACGTCGTGAAGTATATCGAAGCGCACGAATAACATAACCATCGAAATCGATATCTGAATGAACAGCTATCGTTGGCACAAAACCCCGTGCAGTGCGCGGGGTATTCGTGTATGTGGCCTTTTTACAAAAATCAAGAAAGTCATGTTAGGAGGCAAGTTGATGAGACGTGTAGTTGTGACTGGTATGGGCGTCATTACGCCACTTGGCAATTCGGTACCCGCTTTTTTTCAAGCATTGATTGAAGGCAAGTCAGGCGTTGGTATTATCGATCGTTTTGATATCAGTGAATACCCAACGAAAATCGCCGCACTCGTGCAAGATTTTAATCCAGAAGAATTCATCGACAAAAAAGATGCACGTAAAATGGATCGCTTTGTTCAATTCGCCGTGTCAGCAGCGGCCATGGCGATAAAAAATGCGAATCTCGTTATCGATGATACGAATGCGGACCGAATCGGTGTCTATATCGGCTCTGGTATAGGTGGTCTTACGACGCTCGAAGAACAACACCGCATCTTGCTGGAACGTGGACCAAAACGGGTGAGTCCATTTTTTGTCCCGATGATGATCGGTGACATGGCTTCAGGACAGGTTTCGATTCAGTTCGGAGCCAAGGGACCGAACAGTGCGCCCGTTTCGGCTTGCGCTACAGGTGCGAATTCCATCGGCGATGCGTTTGAGATGATTCGTCGAGGCGCTGCTGATGCGATGATCTGTGGTGGTACGGAAGCGACGGTGACGCCGTTATCCTTAGCAGGTTTTTGCTCTGCGCACGCGCTTTCTGATCGTAACGATGATCCCGCGGCAGCGAGTCGCCCGTTTGATCAAGGGCGTAATGGTTTTGTCATGGGTGAAGGTGCCGGCATTGTAATTCTTGAAGAGCTTGAGTATGCCAAAGCGCGTAATGCGCCGATTCTGGCGGAACTCGTCGGTTATGGCATGAGTGGCGATGCTTATCATCTTGTACAACCTGCTCCTGATGGTTCTGGTGCGGCGCGTGCGATGAAAGCGGCAATCGCTGAAGCGGCGATAGCGCCTCATGAGATTGGCTATATCAACGCGCATGGTACATCGACCGAAATCGGCGATATCATGGAAACGAAAGCGATTAAGACCGTATTTGGTGAAGCAGCGTATCAAGTCGCAGTCAGTTCGACGAAATCGATGACCGGTCATTTACTTGGTGCAGCCGGTGGCATTGAGGCAGTGATTGTAATTGAAGCAATTCGTCAGAACATTTTGCCACCAACGATCAATCAAGAAGTATCTGATCCAGAATGTGATCTCGACTATGTGCCTAATGTAGCGCGTCCATGTTCGATCACGTATGCCATGTCCAATTCTTTTGGCTTTGGTGGACATAATGCGAGTCTGATCTTTAAAAGATTTGAATAAAAGAGGGGGAACATGCGGTGGCGAAGCAACGTATTGATGCTTTTTGTCGTGACGTAGAAATCGAGTTTCATGACCGACAATTGCTTCGGGCGGCGTTTACCCATTCCTCCTATCGCAATGAACATCGCGCAGACGCTACCCCCGATAACGAAAGATTGGAGTTTCTGGGGGATGCCGTCTTAAGTCTATGTGTTAGTAAGTACCTTTATCGTCACTATCCACAAGCGCCTGAAGGCGAAATGACGCGTATGCGAGCTGCTGTGGTTTGTGAACCTTCTTTAGCGGAACTGGCTAAGAAGCTCGGTTTTTCAAATTATCTGCGCTTGGGTAAAGGGGAAGAACAAACAGGAGGTCGAGAACGTTCGAGTCTATTGGCGGATGCCTTTGAAGCATTTATTGGCAGTTTATTTCTTGATCAAGGCTTAGCAAGTGCCGAAAAGTTCTTGACCGAACATTTGTTCCCGGAATTCGAGCGTCTTGAAGGTACGCGCAAGGATTTTAAGACGATTTTACAAGAGTATGTTCAGCATCGTAATCTCGGTGATTTGCTTTATGACACGATTGAAGAATCGGGTCCAGCTCATGAACGGCAATTTAGAGTGTCCGTTCAAATTGCCGGCCGAGCGATTGCGCAAGGAATAGGTCGTTCAAAGAAAGAAGCGGAACAGCATGCAGCCAAAGAAGCGCTGGAAGGTTTTGGCGATGCTTGATAAGGAGTCCTACGATGCGATTAAAACGCCTTGATGTGATGGGCTTTAAATCGTTTGCTGACCGCCTCGATCTCGATTTTGTCGATGGGGTAAGCGCGGTCGTCGGGCCAAACGGAAGCGGTAAAAGCAATATCGCCGACGCGATTCGGTGGGTTTTAGGCGAACAAAATGCGAAAAATTTGCGCGGTGCAAAGATGGAGGATGTGATTTTTTCCGGAAGTGCAACGCGTAAAGCGGTTAATTTTGCCGCAGTGACGTTAACCCTCGATAATCAAGATGGCTATTTCCCCATGGAGTTTACGGAGATCGCGATTACTCGACGCGTATTTCGGTCTGGGGACAGCGAATATCTTATCAATAATAAACCCTGTCGCTTAAAAGATATCACCGAACTTTTTATGGATTCCGGATTGGGTAAGGAGGCTTATTCCATCATCGGACAAGGGAGGATTGAAGAAATCCTTTCGACACGTTCTGAAGATCGTCGTGGCATTTTTGAAGAAGCGGCAGGGATTGTTAAGTTTAAAGCACGCAAAAAAGAAGCACAGAAAAAAATGGCGGATGCCGAAACGAACATGACGCGTGTGAAGGATATTTTGGCGGAGATCGGTGCGCAGATGGAGCCGTTAGAAGCTGATGCCAAAAAAGAGAAGATCTATCGGGAACGGCTCGAGGAAGCTACGTATTGGCAAACGGTTTTATTGGTTGGTGAAATCGATCAACTGCTCAATCGGCGAGAACGATTAAGTCGAGAATTGGTTGGGCTGCAAGAAGGTGTCAACGAGATTGATCAGCAATTGCAGACCCATGAAGGCCAAATGAAAGAAAGTAAAGAGGCGGCCGATCGATTTGACCAAACGATGCAACAGGTGGCTGACGCTTTGCTGGAAGCGACAAAATTTGTGGAACAAAGCGAAGCGGATCGACGGGTAACCTTTGAGCGGCAAGAAAATGCGTTAAAGCGTGCTGATGCGATTCGTCTTTCGTTTGATCGCATCTTGGCAGAGCAAGAAGAGACGAATCGAGAGCTTGAACAGACGCAAGGCACGCTGACTACGCTACAACAGGAATATGAGACGGCAAAAGCACGACTTGCCTCCGAACAAGCTGCGCTCGATGCAACGGGCAATCTAAGTACGATGACGCAAGAAGTGCAAACTTTACGTAGTGAATTGTTTGAAGCGATGCGTTATCAAGCTACGCAACGCAACGAAGAAAAAAATGGTTTGGCACAACTTGAGCAGTTGGAATCCAAAGCGCAGCGTATGCACAGTGAATGTGAGAAAAATGAGCAAGCATGGCAGGAAGCAAGCTCGCTCAAAGCTACTCTTGAGAAGGCGTGTGAATCGATCGCGCTTGAAATCACCAAGGTCAAAGAACAACAAGAACAATTGCGCACACAGCGGGAGCAAGAAGAGCAAGCCTTTTCTGTCCTCTTGCAACAGGAACGCGCGGTTGAGCAACGGGTGCATAGCGCACGCAGTCGACTTAAGACGTTACAAGATTTGCAAGAAGATCGTGAAGGTTTTGCGAGTGGACCGAAATCGGTGCTTCAAGCGCATCAAAAAGGCCGATTACCTGGTATTGAAGGTGCGATTGCCGATTTACTTGTCGTTCAAAAAGATCATGAAATTGCGATGGAGACAGCACTCGGTGGCGCCATGCAACAGATCGTGGTGAAAACGGAAGGCGATGCGAGAAAAGCGATTGATTATCTGAAGAAAAATCAACTCGGTCGTGCTACTTTTTTACCGATGCAAACGATCAAAGGACGTCGTCTTTCACCGCATGAATTGCAGATGGTGAAATCGGCAAAAGGATTTGTCGGGATCGCGGCTGACTTGGTGACGATTGACTCGCGGTATCGGCCGATTTTTGATAATTTACTCGGTTCGATCATCATTGCGACCAATCTCGTCGAAGCAAGCGCGTTAGCGAGCGTCTTGCAACATCGCATTCGCGTCGTAACATTAGAAGGTGATGTGGTCAATCCTGGTGGTTCGATGACCGGCGGTGCAACGGCAAGGAAAGGCGTTGGCCTGTTAGGAAGAACGAGAGAAATCGAACAACTAGTTCAAGATGTCCAACAACTTGATCAAGAATTGCAACTTATTACTTTGCAAAAAGAACAATTATCAGCGAAGCATGTCGAGCAAGCAAAAATCGCTACCGAAGTGGATCTACAATGGCAATTACTTCTCGCCAAGGAACAAGATAAAAAGCATGAGTTGATGCGTGTATCACTTTCTTTGCAAAATCTTACGCAGCAAAGGGATATCTGGATCATTGAGCGAGAAGCTATGGCGCAAGATAAAGCTGATCTACTTGTAAAACACGAATTTTGTCAGGCAAATGTGACACAAGCGCAAGAACAAGTATCACGACTTGAACAAGCGATAGCTGACCTGGAAGCGAAGATGAAAGCAGTAGCTGAAGTACAATCGGATCAACAAGATCGTATCACGTTATTGCGCGTTGAAGTTGGTCAAAAGGAACAAGCGATGATCGGTGCGAAACAACTTTTGCAAAAAATCAGCAAAGACCAAACGGATTTACACCATGAAATGGAGACCATGTTGCGTGATCAGCAACTTGTTGCACAGCAGATTGCGCAGTTACGCGATGAGCTGCAACAATGTGATGAACGTTGTCAACAAGCGGAAACCAATCGCGCGCTGAAAATGGCAGAACTCGAAGGTATGCGAGAACAGCGAGAAACATTGATTCGTGTTGTTGATCAAGCAGAATCTCGTGTTACTCGCTTGCGTCAAGAAGTGCAAAAGGCACAAAACGCGATGCATGAAAATGAGATTGCTCGTAATCGTCTTGAAGTAGAATTGCAAACGAAAGTGGATTCCTTGCGCGATGATTTCCATCTAGGCATTGAATTAGCGAGAGAGAAATATGCGGTGGGATCGGATTTAACGGAAGTCAGAGCAAAAGCCACTCGCCTACGTAAATCGCTTGCTGATTTTGAGCAGGTACGTCATGGTGCGATTGAAGAGTTTGAGCGATTGCAAGAACGATATCACTTTTTACAATCCGAAGAAACGGATTTAGAACTTGCTCGTACACAACTACTCGAATTGATCGCCGCGATCGAAAAAGAGATGGAAGTAAGATTCCTTGACGTTTTTGAACAAGTTCGCGAACATTTTCAACGTGTTTTCGTTTCCTTATTTGGTGGTGGTAAAGCGGATATTCTTCTGGAAAATCCGATGTTTCCTTTAACATCTGGTATTGAGATCGTTGCAGAACCTCCAGGTAAAAAAATGCAAACATTATCGTTGCTCAGCGGCGGCGAGCGTGCTTTAACGGCGCTTTCCCTTTTGTTTGCCATTTTAAGCGTGCGTCCAGTCCCGTTTTGTGTACTTGATGAAGTGGAAGCCGCACTTGATGAAGCAAACGTCTCACGGTTCGCTTCGTATCTCAAAGAATTTTCGCAGCAGACGCAATTTATCGTGATTACCCATCGTCGTGGCACCATGGAAGCGGCCGATGTATTGTATGGTGTGACGATGCAGGAGATGGGTGTGTCAAAACTCGTCTCAGTACGTGTTACGGATGAAGATGCCGTGCGTGTTTGAATAGTTTTTTACGTGCTTCATGGAGAAAGTGGGCGAGCATGTTGGGGATTTTTGATAAGTTAAAAGCGGGTTTAACAAAGACGCGACAAGCATTTACAGAGCGCGTTGCCACCATTTTACGCCGACGTAAAATTGACGAAGATGTTTATGAGGAATTGGAAGAAACGTTACTTGCTGCCGATGTAGGGTTTGAAACCACGCAATTTTTACTCGATCACATGCAAAAAGAAGCGAGAAGAAATAAGTTAGAAACGGCAGATCAACTCGTCCCTGTCCTGCAATCGGCGATCAATGTGATTTTAGGGGAAGATCCAGAGCCTCTTCAATTCGTAAAAGACGGTTTGACTGTGATCTTATTTGTCGGTGTCAACGGTGTCGGTAAGACGACGACAATCGGTAAAATGGCAAGTAAATGGCGTCATGAAGGTAAAAAGGTCGTTATCGCGGCCGGGGATACCTTTCGCGCGGCGGCAATAGAACAATTGGTCGTCTGGGGTGAAAGGGCTGGCGTAGAAGTCATACGACAAAGCACAGGTTCTGATGCGGCAGCGGTGATCTTTGATGCGATTAGTGCTGCCAAAGCACGTGGTGCCGATCTGCTATTATGTGATACGGCTGGTCGTTTGCAAAACAAAGTGCATCTGATGGCGGAACTGGAAAAAGTATATCGTGTTATCGATCGAGAAATTCCTGGTGCTCCGCACGAAGTTTTCTTGGTGCTCGATGCGACGACAGGACAAAATGCGATTGTACAAGCTAAAATGTTTCATGAGATCGCGAGGGTTACGGGTATCGTATTAACCAAACTCGATGGCACGGCAAAAGGCGGCGTGGTAATCGGTGTCAAAAAGGCGTTGGATATACCGGTAAAATGGATTGGGTTTGGGGAAGGAATCGAAGATTTAGAGCCATTTTCAAGTACAATGTTTGCGAAGGCACTCTTTGAAGGATTTCAAACGATGGAGAAAGAAGACTGACAAGGTTAAGGCCTTGACAGCGGAATGAAACTTCGATATGATCAACGAGGTTAAGAAAGTTGTGATCGACATGGATAAAAGTATCGAGTCGCATCTTCTGTATGATCATTACAGCCGCTTGTTGACAGATCGACAACGAGAGGCGTTTGAACTTCATTTTTTCGAAGACCTTTCTTTAGCCGAGATTGCTGAAGAATTGAAAGTGTCCCGGCAAGCTGTTCATGATACGGTAACTCGTACCCTGATTCAACTCCAAGATTACGAAGTGAAATTAAAGCTATTTACGTTACAACAACAACGTGCGCGCGCGATCGTCAACATACGATCTCGCCTCAATGAACTGAGTATCTGCGATCAAGCGCTTGAAATGATGCTTTCAGAAATCGAATGACAGGTGGTGGTACGATGTTTGAGACTTTGTCAGACCGTTTACAAAATGCATTTGCAAGACTTCGTAGCAAAGGCAAATTAACGGAGGATGATGTCAAAGAAGCGATGCGCGAGATAAGACGTGCATTGTTAGAAGCTGATGTACACCATGCTGTCGCGAAAGAATTTACAGAACGCATTCGAGAAAAAGCGGTCGGTCAAGAAATTTTACAAAGTTTATCAGCCGGTCAGCAAGTCGTTAAGATCGTTCATGAAGAATTGATCACGTTAATGGGTTCTGATCAAGCCAAAATCGCCCGCGCTCCCAAACCACCGACTGTCGTGATGATGGTTGGTTTACAAGGGGCAGGAAAGACGACGGCAGCAGCCAAATTAGCAAGGCATCTACAAAAAAAAGAATTTCGTCGTCCTATGCTTGTTGCTGCCGATATCTATCGTCCCGCTGCGATCGATCAGTTAAAGATCCTTGGGCAGCAAATCGAAGTGCCTGTCTATGCACCAGGCGCGGATATCGCGCCACAAAAAATCGTTGAGCAGGCGATGAAAGAAGCTATTAATGGTAGTTATGATTATCTGATTATCGATACAGCAGGTCGTTTACACATTGATGATACGCTGATGGATGAATTGATGCAGATGAAATCGATCTGTTCACCCCATGAAATTTTACTCGTCATCGATGCGATGACAGGTCAAGATGCGATCACGGTAGCAGAACATTTTCATAGCAAGCTTGAAGTGACGGGTATCATCATGACCAAACTTGATGGCGATACTCGAGGCGGCGCAGCGTTAACGGTACGTCATGTGACAGGTTGCCCTGTAAAGTTTGTCGGTACAGGCGAGAAGACGGATGCTTTAGAGCCTTTTTACCCAGATCGAATGGCGTCACGCATTCTCGGCATGGGCGATGTGCTATCGTTAATTGAAAAGGCTCAAGAGACGATCGATGAAAAGCAAGCGAAAGAGCTCGAAGCCAAATTTCTTAAAAATGAATTCACACTTGAAGACTTCCTTAGTCAGCTTCAACAAGTGCGCAAGATGGGACCACTGGAACAAGTGCTCGGTATGTTACCGGGCATGGGAAAATTGAAGCAATTGCAGCAAGCTAATGTCGATGAGTCACAAATCAACAAAGTCGAAGCGATCATCTTGTCGATGTCGAAGGCAGAGCGACAAAAGCCGGAATTAGTCACGAAAAGCTCGAGTCGCAGGGTTCGGATCGCCAAAGGCAGTGGCACGCAAGTTAAAGATGTTAATCAACTCCTTCGTCAGTTTGAAGATATGCGTAAAATGATGAAGCATTTGACCGGTTTGACGAAGGGTGGTAAAAAGGGCATTGCTGGCTTAAATGCGCTTGGTGGTTTGGGACCTAAAGGTGGTATGCCTTTTGGTCAAAAAGGCAAACGCCGTCGTTAAAGGAAAGTCTGATAAGGAGGTGAAATCGTTATGGCAGTGAAAATCCGTTTAAAGCGTATGGGTTCGAAAAAAAGCCCATTCTATCGTGTGGTTGTGGCTGATTCCCGTTCCCCACGTGATGGTCGCTTTATTGAAGAAATCGGTACGTACAATCCACTTACCGAACCAGCTCAAATCAATATCCAAGAAGAACGTGCTTTGTATTGGTTACAAACTGGAGCACAACCTTCCGATACAGCGCGTACTCTTTTGAGTCGCTCTGGTATTATGAAAAAAGCGCATGAAGCTCGTTACAATAAGCAAGGTTAATCGCCATTGCTGAAACCGACCACGCGGAGGCTAAGATACCGTGAAAGAACTCGTTGAATTGATTGCGCGAAATCTCGTCGATCAACCTGATCGTATCCACGTTAAGGAAATCGAAGGCGAAAGAGCGACAACCTACGAGTTGTCTGTTGCGTCTGAGGATATGGGTAAGATCATCGGTAAAGGCGGACGTATCATCAAATCGATGCGAACGGTCGTAACAGCTGCGGCCATGTACGATCATCGTCGTGTGCATATTGAAGTGCGGTAATCTTAAGGGTCCAAGACGCTATGTCTAGACCCTTGCTTTGTATGATACGGGTACTATATCTCATAGGGAGGTACTACTTTGATTACGATTCGTCAACCGGTAACGGTTAAGTATATTTTGACGGAAGAAACAAAACAAGCTTGGCTTGCAGAACTTCGTCGTATGATCAATGCAACGATTGCTGAACTTGAGGAATTAGAATTCCGCGGTAAGCAATGGGCGCGTGAGGCGGAAAAACAAGGCGAAGCTGCGGTCAATGCAGCAGCCGAACGCATTGAAATGGAACGTGTTGAGCGCGAAAATCGTCGTGAACAAATGATTCAACAGTTAACACAAATTCAACAAATGGATATCGGTTCAGAAGTACCGAACGGTCAAGTAGAAACTTCTGTTGACGTTGAGATCGGCACTTCTTGGGAGAAAGTCCTTCTCGGTGCTGAAATCATCGTAAAAGATGGCGTTGTCGTCGAAATTCGCCAAAATGGTGAAAGCCGGCAATAAACGTTAACGAATTGATCGTGATTTCATAAGAAAAGGGTGAGGTTGTCTGGACGCTGAGCGATTCACGGTCGGAACGATCGTAGGTACACATGGATTACGAGGCGAGGTTCGTGTTTACTCTCGGACAGATTTTCCTCATCTTCG
>JABEUY010000035.1 GCA_013044175.1 Bacilli bacterium | reverse complement strand
GCGCAGCCAAAGAAGGCCACGCGTCTGCTCTGCATTTAACCAACCGACGAACGTAGCATGACGAAAGGCACCGCATCCTGATACTTTAAGGATCGGGGAAGAAGAGTTATTTTCATGAAGTGTCAAGATACGTGGAATGATCGGTTCGATGCCTACAGTTGTTAGATCGAATAAAAAGTCATTCAGATCGACTCTTGTGCTATATTGCTGCATCGCAGCGTTGTCCATTAGGCTATACAGTGCGCTCGATAAGTCGTCAGCTAAAGGGAGTTTCAGATGTAATATGCGCGAAGCTTTGCCAGAAGTGATCGCGAAAAGTCCCCTGCGTCGCGTTTTTCCCACTCGAGTAATACGATCAAGCGTATCTTTAAAGTGATGGGATTGTGCGAATTTTTCACCGAGAATCGATAAAACATGATGGTGAAACGTCAGTTCATACGGTACGTATAAGGAGAGATTTTTAATTGCCTCATAGAGATGGGCACCTTTAGCTGTGATTACCTCAGGTGTTGGGCTCGTGGCGCTGGCATCGCCACTACCCGATTGACTTGCTTTTTGTGTGGTTTGTAAAAAGGCAGTTGCGATCGTGCGATCATGGTCAGCGAGATCATACGCAAAAAGCGAGATGACCGCTTCTTTATCGAGTTCGTGATAATCCCAGCATCCAGAGAGCAGACAACTGCAGAGCAAGATAAGAAGGAGTCCGCCATATTTTTTTTTCATGATGACCTGATCGATGGACGACGTTGACTACGTCGCAACAGAAAGAGTATAAAAAATAGGATCGGTAGTATTAACTCAAAGAAAAGGGCGAACATCGGCCAGACGATCTCAAGATATTGACTGATCGAAAAGTCATCGAGAAATAACCAATGACTTGTCACGGAGGACAGAATAACCAGCGGCAAGATCGTCCAAGCTTTATTCTTGATCGCAAAAACTTCGCCAAAGAGATCGACCGTCACAAAGAAGAAGAGCAAGCCTTTGATGACCATCAAAAGAATCCATGGAAAAAGAAAAAGCGCATCGATATGTTGGAGAAAATCACCGAACTCGACGTAACGCATCACTTCATAAGATGCGAGTTCGGTACGTGATGCCTCCGTCACGCCAAGTAACCCGATAATCGCGATCATGATGATGCTTACTAAGAAAGCAACCACGAGAATACTGATCAACAGATGAGTGATGAGTTGTTTGTTGTCGCGAAGATACGGAAAGAGAAGCCAAAGCAAAATGACTTCGCCAAACCAACTCGCAGGGATATATGCGCCGCGGATGACACCCATAAAACCTTCATCCAGTAGAGGCAAGAAAGCACTGACGTGAAATTTACCGAGGACACCAAGAAAAAGAATGATCACAATGATCGGGACAAAGCCGATGATCAGTTGTGTGAATCTCGCAACAGCCTGAATCCCATTGTAAATGCCAAAAGCATAGGCAAAGCTGATGGTGAAACAGATCATCAGAATCGGTGTTTTGGGCAATAACGTTGCGCGAATGATACCGATCGATTCGCGAAGCACATAAAGACCCGTATTAAAAAAGTAGAAGATGTAGAGAAAACTGACGATGATGCCCAAAGGTTGACCGAGCAAGTTTTTAAGTAGCGTCAAAAAGGTTGGCTGATGATACGCTCGAAATAAGGTAACCATCATAAGGATTACGATCATACCGACGATCATGCTCACCCATGGGCTGAGAAAACCGCCATTGCCCGAATGTTTCAGGGAGATCGATGGTAGATAAAGAATCACTGTCGAGAAAATTAAGACGACCGTGAGCATGCTAAGTTGCTTGACGGAGATCATGGTTTTTTTCCACCTCGCGAAGTTGACCAAGGGATATGCGTCTGATTTTGCCCAGGGGTGCGAAAAAGGGTATCTTTCAGATCGGCAGGAACCATCGGACTTAATGCACCTGTATAGGGTATGCCGTATGATTCGAGAGACACAAGGTGCATGAAGATGAAAAACATCCCGATACAAAAACCAAAGAGCCCTAAGAGTCCTGTGAGAAGCAGAAGGAAAAAGCGTATGATTCGAACGGCACTGGAAAGACCGTAACCAGGAATGGTGAACGAAGCGATGCCTGTTGTCGCAACGACGATCACCGTTGTGGCCATGACCAGTTTGGCGGATACGGCTGCTTGCCCGATGACCAAAGCGCCAACGA
Organism: Bacilli bacterium; assembly: GCA_013044175.1. Lineage (GTDB taxonomy): Bacteria > Bacillota > Bacilli > Alicyclobacillales > SLC66 > JABEUY01. The sequence goes on along the minus strand of JABEUY010000035.1, from coordinate 2,784 downwards.
TACTGATCGTTTGTCCGATCGGTCTTGGTAGACGAAGGCCCGCTTCGCGTAAAATTTCAAACAAGATCTCCATGATGAGCACTTCGACAAAGGTAGGTAATGGGATTCCTTTGCGTTGACTCATGATACTGGGTAGCATCGACGATGGAATCAATTCATGATGATAGCCAACGAGGGATACATACAGAGAAGGAATGGTGATCGCCAAGATCAAGGCGACATAACGCAGTAACCGAATCATCGATTGCAGATAAAAATTTTCGAAGTAATCTTCTGGTACTTGCAGGTATTCGACGAATAAAGAAGGCATGCTAAGAGCAACGGGTGAATTATCGACAAGGATGATCACTCTACCTTCGAGCATCAAAGCAGCAGCGCGGTCGGGGCGCTCCGTTCGATTGACGATGGGAAAAGGGGAGACCACACCTTTTCGTAACGGTTCAACGAGATTGCCGCTATCGAGTACATTGTCGAGTTGACTGCTATTGAGATTTTGATGAATCTTTTCTAATAGTTCGGGTTGAATCAAATTCGCCAAGTACAAGATGACATAAGGTGTCTTCGTCATTTCACCGATCGTGTGCTTCTCGACTTTTAACGCGGGATGACGAATAAAGCGACGCAATAACGCGATGTTATTTGACAAGTTTTCGGTGAAGGCTTGTTGGGAACCGCGAATGGATACTTCGTTTTCTGATTTCTCCACGCCGCGATGTTCCCAGCCGAGCGCTTGCATAGAAAGAGCAGAAGCATCGCCATCGAGGATCAAGATGACATTTCCTGCTAAGAGGTCATCAATGATTTCTTCAAGATGGGTACGCTCGACAAGATCGCTAGAAGAAATATAAGAATTTTTAAGTAAAGCGATATCGATATGATGAAGGCATCGCGTGGACGCCATACATTCTCGTAAGATCGTGGCATCGAGTAAATCTTTTTTGATCAATTCCGTGATAAAAATTAAGATAGCTTGCTGATCTTGTTGCCCGAGAGAAAAGTGACGATAACTTACATCCTCACAATGAATAAGAACCGTTTCGATGCTCATACGATTTTCGTTAAGTGAACGGGTGAGTTGCTGCATCGGCGAGTACCTCCTAACCCATGAAGTTACTGTAACCAACCGTAACTTTTTTATTACAGTGAAAAAATTATATGAATCTCATGATCATCTCGGTTTATAATGATAGGGTACTCTCGTCGCGTGTGAACCATCGCGTGATGGTTTCGCGAAAGTTGACGGAAGGGAGTCGTCATGGCCATGCGCTATTTGTTAGGCGTCGATGGTGGTGGAAGTAAGACATTTGCGATCATCACCAATGAAGAAGGTACGATCTGTGGTACAGGGTTAGGAGGATGTGGGAATCATCAACTTCATGGCATTGATCATGCCATCACACAAATTAAGCGCGCCGTGCAAGAGGCATTGGTGAATGCGAACCTTTCACGCGAAGAGATTACTTTTGCGCAGTTTGGGTTGGCAGGTGCTGATCGACCTTACGATTATGGTATTTTGCGACCTGCCCTCGCCAGATTAGGGTTTGCGCATTGGGATGTCGTTTGCGATACGATGGAAGGGCTGCGCACAGGAAGCGCTGATCATGTCGGTGTCGTATTAGTCTGTGGCTCGGGCACGAATGCGATGGGTCGAAAAGCGGATGGAACGATGGTGCAAATCGGCGGATTCGGCTATCTCTATGGCGATCGCGCTGGTGGTCAGTTTCTCGCTCAGGAAGCTTTTCATCGGGCGATTCGCTCGTATGAGTCACGAGAAATCCCTTCGTTGCTACCCGACCTTGTCGCTAAGCGACTGGGTATGGGGGCGATTCAGGAAGTGATCGATTCTTATTTGGATCGCGAAATCTATCACGTGCCACTCGAGCTATCACGTGTTCTTTTTGAAGGCGAACAATGCGGCGATCAACTTGCGACGGAAATCCTCGCGACGATGGGAAAGGAATTGGGGTTAGCGGCTTGTGCGGTGATTCGTCGCCTTGGTGACCTTGATCATGCCGCGATTCCGATCGTTCTTACCGGCAGTGTTTTGCAAAAAGGGCGGAGTGAACATCTTTATCAAGCGTTGACCGCGCAGGTGCAAGCCGATTATCCGCAAGCGAGATTTGTCATACCCGATATCGAACCTGTTTTTGGCGCGATCATGCTAGCGATGGATCAACTGCAGATACCTGTTACACAAACCATGTTAGAGCTTTTTATAGAGAGTGGGGATCGGACACGATGAAAAAAACAGGGTTAAAAATCGCCGTCATCGGCGGTGGCTCTTCTTATACACCAGAACTTGTCGAAGGTTTTATCAAGCGCTACGATGAACTTCCCGTTCGTGATCTTTATCTTGTCGATATCGAAGAGGGCAAGGAGAAACTGGAAATCGTCGGTGAATTAGCCAAACGTATGGTGGCGAAAGCCAATGTACCGATTACGATTCATCTGACGCTTGATCGTCGTGAGGCGATTAAGGATGCCGATTTTGTGACGACACAAATTCGTGTCGGTTTGTTGGCAGCGCGTGCGCGCGATGAACGTATTCCTCTTCGTTATGATTGTATCGGGCAAGAGACAACCGGCGCGGGTGGTTTTGCCAAAGCGCTTCGCACCGTTCCTGTTATCCTTGGTATCTGTAAAGACATGGAGGAACTTGCACCGAATGCTTTCTTAATCAATTTTACCAATCCGGCTGGACTCGTCACTGAAGCGGTAATTCGTCATTCAAAAATCAAAAGTATTGGATTATGCAATCTGCCGATCGGTACCAAAATGCAAGTG
>JABEUY010000034.1 GCA_013044175.1 Bacilli bacterium | reverse complement strand
AGTGCGATAAAAGGATCTGCTGCATGAGCAGCCTGTCGAAGCAAATTTTCGGCGTCGCGCATATTGACGCGCTCTTGACCGCGTTGATGGCTTTCTTTCACGACACATTCTCCTTGCTGATCAAGCATGTACCCACTGCTTCTCGTCATTTTACTACGCAATTTGTCGAACTTCTAGTCCCCTACGACAATTTTTCGCGATTTTTTGCATATTCATTCATCGCGATTCATACAATCAGGCATTGCTCCTGATTGAGGTGATCAAATTAATGCGTCCATTGACGATTATCATGCTTACTTTTGTCTTATTATTTGGTCTGCTTTGGCAATTTCTTTGGACAAGTTTTGGTTCGGCGAAATTGTATCAGTCGTTCTTTCAAGGCATCTTCTCACTTTCCTTCGGTGTAACGCAAAACACATCATTACCCATTCATCATTCCTCCTCCAAACCACAAGGATTAGCGATAGGATGGTCACTTGATACGGGTGCACAAAACTTGATTCAAACGATGCAACACTCACCTGGACTTTACGCTTTAGCCCCAAAATGGATTCATGTCGTCAATGCCTACGGCGATATCAGTTTTCATCTTGAACCCCAAGTTATCACATACGCTCATCGTCACCATATTCGCGTCTATGCTGTCATCGATAATGGATTTTCCGGGCAAATGACGCATGACTGGTTGCGATTTCGCGATCGTCAAGATGCCCTTATCAAGACGCTTACTACGCTATGTAAAAAGGATCACCTCGATGGCATCAATGTCGATTTTGAAGGATTAAGCCCGATGGATCGTTGGAATTATTCACGATTTATTCAAGTACTCAGTCAATCGTTGCACGCGATATCTCGTACTGTAACCGTCGATCTTCCTCCCGATTTGACCGTCGGACAAAATACAGGTCCTTATGATCATCAAAAAATCGCCTCGGCAGCCGACGCGATTTTTGTCATGGGCTATGATGAACACTGGGGAGGCGACCCGATTGCAGGACCGACAGCATCGTTGCCTTTTGTAAAACGAGCGATTCAAGACATGTTGACCACGCATGTTCCAGCCGATAAATTACTTTTAGGTGTACCTTTTTATACAGAAAACTGGACAATCTCGAGTAATGGTAACGTGCTGACGAGTTCGCCAATTTCTATGTTACAAGAACAATCGTATGAAACTGCGCACTGGCACACAAGTTTTTTACCCAACGTAGGGCTTGATTTTATTCGCTATCATCAATCGGGTGTCATCCACGAGATTTGGCTCGAAGATCTTCGCGCGTTGCTGCTTTTGTATGATCTTGCTGTACAAAATCATCTTAAAGGCATTGCTTGCTGGTATCTTGGCATCGAACAACCTTCAGCATGGTCTTCCCTCGTGGCCTCACTTCATGCGACAAGCGCTTAATCGGATGAACCATGTGACCAAATCTGTTGCCACCGCCGAAATTGCTCCTTCATCCGCGCACTACCTTCAGGAATCTCGTAGCGCGTGACCGATACATGTTCTTCAAAATGCTTGACACCGATCGATAATGTCCATAACTTGGCACCGACACCGGCAAGAATTGCTGTACCACGTGCATAACTATCCCGTTCTCGCTCATGAACGGCGATGGATGTCACGCCAGCTTGAAACCAAAATAAAGCAGGAAGGGCATGCCCGAAGCGTTCCGTATGCAAAGTATCGATCGGTTGTTTCGTCACCGCTTGCATATGAAGAAGCGATTCAGCTACACGATAACTCATCGACCTCAGCGCTGCAACCCGAATGGAAAACAAGGAAGTTTGTGCATCTAAACCAATAATCGACGCTTTTTCTTCGACATGATCGATGACAGGCGCTACGACCAGAGAGGGCTCCGTCATCAAGCCAAGCGGTGTCTCAGGAACGACGGCAAATTCTTTATGTACACTGTCTAACCAAGATAACAATGTTTGAGCATACGAGAAGCGAGAAAGTAGCAAACCAGTATCTTCATAGTACGAACCGATATAACTTTTACGAAACGTAATCATCGCTGGCGTCTTTTCAGGCGTTTCTTTGCTTCTCGTCACGACAAAACCATCATCGCCATACGCGACAAAAGCTTTTCCTGAAGAAAGAATACCAGAACCGATCAACCCTGCATTCGGTAACGAAGTGATGGCACAAAACGGGATTTGACAACCTTCCAGGTAGACTGCGCTGATCGTACCGATTTCACCAGGTTCTCTGACGATTTTCGGAAATACCGCTTTCAAAAATGGTGTCATCAAGCCTTCTTCAGAAACTTTCTCTTCGTTAACATCGTACAGTAAAACGAGATCATTTGCTTCGTCAATACAATAGGTTTTCCCCTGAGAAAGCGTCCATAAAATCCAGGAATGCACACCACCAAATCGTGCGTTTGCCATGGAAACTTCATCGCCGACACCAAGGTGTTTCGCTTGTTGCAATAGATAGTCCGCGCGTAAAGAAAGAGACATCGAAGCGAAGGACATCGGCGTTTGAATCAAACCAAGTGGTCGACCTGAAATCGAATCCCAGACGACAATCGAATATGTCGACGCTGCCATTCCTAGAGCCGCTAGGTCAGAAGGCACTAACCCGGCATGACGCAAGGAACCATGAATAAGTGTCAACACGGTGCTTAAAAGAACATCAGGCAGTTCTGTAACCGGTACATCGACATCTCGCGACTCATAAGCGGTGACCCTACCGTGATCATCATAGATACTTACCGTAACTTCATTGCCTTGTTGCGTGATCGAAAGAACGTAGGCTGTTTGCGGATTCATTATTCCACTCCTAAAAGCTGCCACATAGATCTTTGGTTCGATTATAACATGGCAATACGGCGCACGTCGTCCAGAAGTTTCCCTTTGTGTTGAACAACATCCTCGGCAATCGCTGCGGCATCTTTCGCCAATTCGCCAAATGAGGCTGCCGTTCCAATTCCATAAAAGTGAAAGCCAGCTTGAAATGCAGCTCGTGCATCTGCCATCGAATCACCGACAACAAAAGTTTGTGAAGGCAGAAATCCATCTGCCCCGGCAAGATAGACATAAGGATGCGGCTTTGCGACGACTTGTTCCATGACACCAAGTTGCTCTGCATAAGCCACCACATCATCATGCGTCTTGATACGTTTCGCATCAAAATAGGACAGCAGTTTTAGCTGCTGCAAAGGACGAATGACTTCTTCCAACGGTCGCCCAGTCCCAACGCCCAGTGTCGCTCCCGCTTCACATAACGAGGCAAAGAGATCGTCGATCATCACTGTCGGCAAGATTGTCGTTTCTAGCGTCAATAAACCATCGACCAACAAAGGCGTGTGCGCAAGTTTATCACCCAGATAATAGCATTGAAATCTTTTTTTTACGTCTTGATAAAAGGCAGTTCGCTTTTCATTATCTCGCGAATAATAGCGATAACAACCGCGTAAAAATGCATCCCCCTCCCCTTCGATTGGTGAAAACACTGAAACGAGTGTCTCTGCGATCGCCTCTTCGGGCAAGATTGTTGGGTAGCCAAGTAAGATGCACAGGCAAGCGAACGTTTTATCCCAATTGTTATTGATGGCGCGTTGCCGCAAAAGACGAATCACCGTTTCATGCAAATAAACCGCTTGAAGCGCAATAACGTCTTCTTGGTGAGCCACTCGGTTAGGATCGTAGCGCCAGTTCATCATTTCGTGATGTGTCAACTGATAAACATGAGCGATCGTAAGCGCCGCGCATTGTAGATAACCATCTTCACGAAATATCACACCGTCCATATCGAACAAGATGAGCGGACCACTCATTCGTTTTCATCCACGACAACTTCAAATTCGATCGACCCGGCAACGCCAGCAGTCATCTCCTTACGCCATGCACGTACATGTAACGCTTCATAAAGTGCCATGCCAAACGCGCGAAAAATCGATTCCCAAATATGATGCCCATGCGATTCTCGACCTTTTAATAAATCCAAATGCAACGTGCACATCGCGCCTTGCACAAAACCCTCAAAAAATGCGACGAGGTCTTCACTGTGTATGCCTTCCATATGCATAGGTACGACAACATCGCCACGGTTAAAATCGAGATAAGCACGACTTTCAAACGAGAGAACGGCACGTGTTAACGCCTCATCAATCGTTCCGTAGGCATGACCATAGCCGACGAGACCATCTTTTGCATGTTCATCGACATACGCTTTGATCGCTTTGCCAAACGTGATCCCGACATCTTCTGTGATCACGTGCACCAAATCAAAGTGGTCGAGTTTCACTTCAATCTCAATATTGATCTCGCCGCGCCACGCAACATGTTCAAACATATGATTAAAAAATGGCAATGGCGTATTGATGCGTCGCTTAGCGTCAGGATCGCGTGCTAACCGGTCGATTTTTACCTGAATCATCGATTCTTTCGTCGTTCTTGTTACCGTTATCGCCATCTTATCGCTCCCTCACTGCTTTTGCGTGCGTTTCAAAGCCTTCCACATCGGCGAATCGTGCAGCATAGTCACGAATACGCATAAAACCATCTTGCGTTACATACCCGATCGAAGATCGCTTCATAAAATCCCACACAGAGACTGCAGACACCGTTCGCGCATTTCTCCCTGTCGGTAAAATCGCATTGGGACCCATCAAGAAGTTACAGAGCGTTATGGGTGTGTATTCACCTAAAAGAATCTCACCTGCGTGTTGAATTTTAGGCAAAACGGCAAACGGATCACGCACCATCACTTCCATATGTTCAGGCGCATAAGCATTGACGAACGCGATCGATTCCTCAAGACTTGCTGTCACTACGATGCCTCCGTAGCGGTTCATCACCGTTGTGACAAACTCTTTGCGAACAGGACTTTTTAAACTCGCCACAAGCACTTCAAGTTCTTGTTCGACAAGATCAGCGAGTTGTTCACTATGCGTTACCAAGAGCGATGCACTATCAGGACCATGCTCCGCTTCGATCATCCAATCTAAAGCCACTTTTTTAGGATCAGCACCTTCATCCGCTAAGATGATCGCTTCGCTTGGTCCTGCCATCACACCCGGATCAATCGCGCCCATCAAAAGACGTTTTGCCGCTGTCACATAAGGATTGCCAGGTCCGATCACTTTAGCGCATTTGGGAACGCTTTGTGTTCCATAAGCAACGGCCGCGATCGCTTGTGCGCCACCAACTTTATAGATCTCATGAATCCCGACAAGCTGAGCAGCAAACAAAATCGCAGGGTCGATCAAGCCTTCCTCATTGGGCGGAGTAACCACAATAATACGCGATACGCCTGCTACCATGGCGGGAACGCCGAGCATTAACAGGACAGAAGGAAAACTGCCTTTCCCCCGTGGTACGTACAAGGCGACATCCGGAATGGCTGTCGTTTTCTCACCGGCCATGATCCCTTCATCGACTTCCATCATCCAAATCGGTTCGGGCATCTGCGCTTCATGAAATTTCTTGATGTTTGAAAATGCATACGTCAACACTTCGCGCATCGTCTCATCAACTTGCTTTACACCGCTTACCACTTCCTCGTCGGACACACGCAATTGAGAGGCAGTTAATGCAACGCCATCAAATCGCTTCGTATAATCGACAAGTGCTTCGTCCCCACGCTGGCGTACATCTTCACAGATCGCAAGCACCGTTTTCATCTGTTCTGTGATATCGATACTCGCTCGTTGCAGCAATTTTTGTCGAAGATCATCTGGTGTGTGTTGCCAATTATAGCGATTGATCATCCTTCATTACGTCTCCTCGCGCTTTAGTCTGCTAATATACTAAAGCATTTTACCTGTAATGTCTACTTATTTAAAACAGCCACGGTACATCGAGAGATACAGACGAGTCGATCCTTTTCATCGGTGATTTTCACTTCCCAAAGATGCGTCGACCGACCAAGATGAAGCGGTTTTGCCCTCGCTTTGACGAAACCACTCGTCACCGCACGCACATGATTCGCGTTAATCTCGAGGCCGACGGCCATTTGCTTTTCAAGATCAATCGCAAGCCATGATCCGATACTCGCTACCGTCTCCGCCAAGGCAACGGAAGCACCGCCATGCAACAAGCCAGCCGGTTGATGAGTACGATGATCAACCGGCATTGTCGCGATCAATTCTTCAGGATCTAGCTGTTGAAATTCAATGCCTAACCATTCAATCAACGTTCCTTTCGCTAATTCCGGATCTAAGGTACCGTCTTCTTGCAACCATTTTCTCTCTTTTGATAACATAAGCTTTCCTCTTCTCGAACTGACTTTAAAAAAATGATACCATGAGAAAAAAGGTAAGGTGATCGCTATGGTTGATAATCAACAAGAAAATACGCGTAAAGTGGCTATGATCACGGGAGCCAGTTCGGGAATCGGCAAAGCGACAGCGCTTGAACTTGCCCGACTCGGCTACAGCGTGGCGATTGGGGCACGACGAACGGAAGCGCTCCTTGAGGTTAAAGCTGAAATCGAAGCGTTAGGTGGCGAAGTATTTTTACAAGCTTTAGATGTAACCGACGTAGCGAGCGCCACTGCGTTTGTCGAACAAACGATGCATCATTATGGCCAGATCGATGTGCTCGTCAATAACGCTGGTCTCGCTAAAGGCATGAGTAAAGTGGCCGAACAACAAGCGGAAGATGATTGGCAACAAATGATCGAAACGAACGTCATGGGCTTATTGCGCATGACACGCTTAGTTCTGCCATTGATGGTAAAAAGAAATTCAGGTCATATCGTCAATCTCGGTTCTACCGCTGGTCACGAAGCGTATGCAGGCGCTGCCGTTTACAGTGCTACCAAGTTCGGTGTGCGCGCGATATCAGCCGCCCTTCGCCAAGAATTACTCGGCCATGCTGTGCGCGTAACGTTAATCGATCCAGGTATGGTCGAGACGGAATTTAGCCTTGTACGGTTTTCTGGTGACGAGGAGCGCGCCGCGAATGTCTACGCCAAAACGACACCACTTACAGCACAAGATATCGCTGACGTCATCGGTTTTGCCGTTACGCGCAAAACGCACGTCAATTTGGATGATATTATCTTACGTCCCGTTGATCAGGCGAGTTGGGGTTTAGTTCATCGCCATTCCTGATCATTTGTCACGATTATTGTAAAGTTTCTGCCACAAGATGTTCACCAAGTCAAGGAAAATATCGCGTAGACTAAGTGACATAAAAGGACTACAAGTGATATACCCTTGGAGGGAATTTCTCATGGCAAGTAAGAAACTGACAAGAAGACAATTTCTAACGTATGTATTGTCTGGAACGGGCGCCTTTATGGCGACGACGATCTTTGCACCACTCGTATCGTTTGCTGTCGATCCGCTACGACGCGCCGGAGGGACAGGCGGATTATCGCCAACAACATGGCGTCCGAGCGATTTTCGTGATGACTACCCAACACACGTCAAGTATACCGTCCATGTCGATGATGCTTGGAACTCGCACGATATGCCAAACGATGTGTATGTGATTATCAAAGATAGTAAATTAATGATCATGTCACACGTCTGTACGCACCTTGGTTGCCACGTAAATGGATCCTATACAGATGCTGCTCATAAGCACTCTGGACCCCCGTCTTTTGACGGAGGAAAGTACTGGTTTCACTGCCCTTGTCATAACAGTATGTACGATATCTATGGCGTGAATAGTCCGGTTTCCCCGGCACCGCGTCCGCTCGATATCTATGAATATCAGGTCGTCAATGGTTATGTTCATGTCGGAAAAGTGATTCAGCGCACCGATTCCACGTGGGATTACAATCCCAATCCCACCATTAATGCAGCAACCTAATCATCATCGCCAACTACAACAGCGCCTTGATTTTCGGGGCGCTGTTTTTTTGCATAGAATCTGTCCTTCATGCATACGCATGAGCAGAAAGAGGCTATGATGGGACGTGAATCGACATGTTCATCTACACGGCAAAAAAAGGCGAGACGTTAACGACCATCGCCAAACAAGTAGGGACAACAGCGGCACGCTTGCAAGAATTAAACCAAACGGTTTCCAATAAGCTGACGGCAGGGATTAATCTTTTACTACCAGGCCCACCAAGTACGCTTCTTCCTCACACAGTTGGTCCTAAAGAAACGCTAACGAGTATAGCTTCGACGTATCAAGTACCTGTTTACGCGATAGCAGGAGCTAATGGTCTAGAGGCAACCGCAAACCTCGAGATCGGGCAAATCCTCTTTGTCCCTCGTGTCCTCACGAAAAAAACGGCCATCGAAACGAACGGGTACCTCATCCCCAGCGCGACAAGAGAAGATGAGATTACCATTCGTCACGATCAACCACTCACGTATCTGACCGTTTTTAGCTATCATGTTAATGAAAATGGCACGATAGAACCTCTCGAAGACGATCATATTCTCGCGCTTGCCAAAGCTACGCAAACGACGCCCCTGTTGTGTCTCACCAATTTTGATGGCAATAATTTCAATTCAGATCTGGCTCATGCCGTCTTGGTAAAACCAGCTTTACAACAAAAAATCACAGAATCCCTGATGAACATACTGCACAAAAAAGCCTTTCGCGGTGTAAACGTTGATTTTGAACATTTACATCCTAGCGATCGTCCGCACTACAATGCATTTTTACGCTTGCTACGCGAACGACTTCATCAAGCTGGCTATACGCTTTCGATCGCGATGGGTCCTAAGACTTCGGATGAACCGAACGCCTCTTGGATGGGCGCTTTCGATTATAAAACGATCGGTCAAATCGTGGATTTTCTGATGATCATGACGTACGAATGGGGATGGGTTGGCGGTCCGCCAATGGCAGTTGCCCCGCTGGATCAAGTGAAGGCGGTACTAGATTATGCAACCTCGATCATAGCACCTTCGAAAATCCTCATGGGCATGGCCACGTATGGTTACAATTGGTCACTTCCCGATACACCAACCAATCTCGCAACAGGCATCTCTCCAAATAAAGCGCAAAATGTCGCGATAGAAAAACAAGTCCATGTTCGTTTTGATCCCCGTTCGGCAAGTCCGATGTTTTATTACCAAGGCGCACAAAATCGGCATGAAGTATGGTATGAAGATCCGAAGTCCATGTTGATCAAAATGGATCTTGTCATCAGTATGCAGCTTCGTGGCATCAGTTTTTGGGTGTTAGGCGAGCCATTCCCACAATTATGGCACCTTGTCGCTGACACATTCTCCATTAAAAAAAGTCCGCCAGCATAAGGCGGACTTTTTCACGCTGACCGTTCAACCGTGTACAGCAGAAAAACCAGGAACGCCATCAAACGTATAGAGATTTTCTGTTTTAATCACGTCAAAACCAGCTTGGACGGCTTTTTGTAAGAGTTCGACCACTTGCAAAGGCGAAAGCGATTGCCCCTCACTCGCTTGAAAACGACAACGCCAATGATCGGTGCAAAACGTTTCATCAAGACCTGATGGCCACACTTTGATCCCGCGATTGGTGATGACTTGCAAGCGAAGAGCATCGACAACAACTTGGGATAACGTTTCACCCAAATCATCCGGTTTACCGTTTTTCCAATGGATAAACACATCCACGCCAACCAATTGTTTATCGGCAGGCTTCGTCGCTGGCAATTCATAATGCGCCACAGTCGGAACATGATGATAGTGTACAGGCGCTAAATGTTCAGGTTCTTTCCCTAGTCGCGCGATCACTTCATCAGCAAATTCTTTCGTGCCCACGCGTTTTTTACTGATACCTTCTTCAAAAACATCGTTCGTATGTACACCTTCTTCTAGGGTGCGAAGCCAAGCGTTATGCACGCGTGAAGCCACATCAGCCTGTCCGATATGGACGAGCATCATGATCGCACCCAGCAAAAGTCCGGATGGATTCGCGACATTTTGCCCTGCGATTGTCGGTGCCGAGCCATGGATCGCTTCAAACATCGCATAAGGATCCCCGATATTGGCCGAACCAGCCAAACCGACAGAACCGGAGATCTGTGCAGCTACGTCAGACAACATATCCCCATAAAGATTAGGCATCACAAGCACATCGAACACTTCTGGTGTGTCGGCTAAAACAGCACCACCAATATCGACGATCATCGAATTACTTTCGATTTCTGGATATTCTTTAGCAACTTCATCAAACACTTGATGAAAAAGTCCATCCGTTAACTTCATGATATTATCTTTGATAAAGCAGGTGACTTTCTTACGTCCGTACGCTTTAGCATATTCAAAAGCGTAGCGAATGACGCGTTCGGATCCGGGTCTTGAGATCAATTTTAAGCACTGATAGACTTCGTCAGTCTGCCGATGCTCGATACCTGCATAAAGATCTTCTTCGTTTTCACGAACGATGACAACATCCATCTTGGGGTGTTTCGTATGGATAAAAGGTGCGTAAGAGACTGTCGGGCGCACGTTAGCGTATAAATTAAGCGCTTTTCGCGTCGTCACATTCAGACTTTTATATCCTTTGCCTTGCGGCGTCGTAATCGGAGCTTTTAAAAACACTTTGGTACGACGTAAGCTATCAAACGCACCACTCGACATCCCCGTGTCGATGCCACGAAGATAGACTTTCTCCCCAATCTCGATCTCTTCGATCTCGAGTTGTGCGCCTGCTGCTTCGATAATGCGCAACGTCGCCGTCATGATTTCAGGGCCGATCCCATCACCATACGCGACACTTATCGGTGTTTTCTTCATTTCTTTATCCTCTCTTTCTTACGATGACCTTTTGGCAAAAACGCGCCAATCGATACCTCTTGCCTCACAATACGCGGCGGTAGAACCGCCAATAACCATGGGAACTGTCT
>JABEUY010000033.1 GCA_013044175.1 Bacilli bacterium | reverse complement strand
AGGGGTTGCTTCGATCGGATAGCCTTTTGCCATCAGCGTTTGGATATGCTTCCATACGGCAGTGCGACTGATCGCCATGGCATCACAGAGTTCTTTGCTTGAAACGTAAGACCCTTCTTCTTCTTTTAGCCTAGAGAGGATCCATGCTTGTTTATTTTGCGTAGCGATTCACCTCAATAAGGTTTGTTAGCTACGTTGTACCACATTTTTTGTCGTTGTGCTAAGCAAACGTCGTAGTGGAAAGTAGTTTCTCATCGGTACGACGATCAGTGTGGCGATGATCGCTTTGATCGTATCACCAGGGAGGTATGGATAGCATCCGAGAATGAGCGCTTTGCTTAGACTGATATGTAAGCTATGTGCGAGCCAGGGCACACCCGTTACATACATGATCCAACTGCCAAATACTTCAAGAATGATGAACGTGTACAGATAGGTTTTCCACCCAGTCCCTTTGATGTTGTGGAGAAAAAGACCGATGAGCAAAGCGCATACTGGCCATATCCATACAAATCCTCCTGATGGATCGATAAGAAGGGCAAGGCCATTGGCTCCTGCAAGCAGTGGGAGTCCAAGTAAAGAAAGTATGATGATTAACAAGATACTGATCGTTCCATACAAGGCGCCGAGCATCGCGCCAGCGAGCATGATCGCCATCGTCGCCATCGTGATTGGCACGGGCGTAAACGGTAAACTGATGTTAGCAAAACTAAATACACTAAAGATAGCACTAAATAAAACGGTATAAACCACCGCTCGGACGGAAAGATAAGAAGTTGACATCGCATTTTCTCCTTTTTTCTGATAGGATACAACTATATTGTTAACCTTTAATTTATATTTAGTTAACAAATGCAGTCTAGCATACGGTGTAGAAAAAGAAAAGAGGTGTGTGGATGCCTGAAGTTCTTTTGCGTCTCGAAGGTGTTGACGTTTTTCATGATGCGCCAACGACGCGTAAGCATCTTTTGAAGCAACTTGATTTGACGGTTGCACGGGGCGATTTTCTGGCGATAATCGGCGCAAATGGCAGTGGGAAAAGCGTGTTAGGCAGGGTTTTGGCGGGTGTTTGGCCCTCGTTATCCGGGAGGTATGAGGTTCTTGCGGGGACGACTTTTCAAATCGTGTTTCAACAACCGACAATCGGCATGGTCGGTGCGACGGTTCTTGAAGAGATTGCTTTTGGTCTTGAATGCCGTCAGCTTCCTGCTTCAGATAGGGTGGCGATCGCTTCTTATGCTTTACAGGCGGTTGGCCTTACGGCTTCACTGCATCAACCGATTGAACAGCTATCAGGCGGGCAGAAAATGTTGCTTGCGATCGCGAGTGCGATCGCGTTGGATCCTGATGTCTTTCTTTTTGACGAAGTGACGGCGATGGCACATCCGAGGTTGCGACGACATCTTGTATCCATTGCTCGGCAGCTACATGCTGCAGGTAAGACTGTCGTTTGGATTACGCAATTTGTGCAAGAACTTGTCTTTGCAGATCGCATCATATGCCTTGATGAGGGGGCTATTCGTTTTTGTGGTTTGCCGGGACGATTTTTTTATGATCAAAATGACGAGCACCCCGTAATCTGTGAGACGATGGGTTATGCGTTACCTCCTGCGATCGCATGGGCGAATCAGCGAAGTATGGAAGGAAAGATCATCGCCTCGCATCCTTTGACGGTGCATGACGTTCTCGGTGAGTCGGTGCGGCGATGATTGAAGTTTCGCATGTCTCTGCGCTTTGTTTACACGATGTATCTTTTAGGTTGCCAAGTGCATCCATGACTATAGTAATCGGTGCTGTCGGTTCGGGGAAATCGACCTTACTCGATTTGCTTGCTGGTGTGGTCAAGCCTGAACGCGGCGATGTTTTCTATGATGGCGAATCGCTTTTTCAAGGTCGCCACGTATCCGTTTCACTTCGCAAAAAGATCGGTTACGTTTTTCAACAACCAGAAAAGCAGCTATTTGCGACAACAGTTCGTAAAGAGATCGCTTTTTCTTTGCGACCTTATGCGCTTTCGCAAGAAGCGCGAGAAGCGCGTATGGCGACGACTTTTTCCCAGTTAGGTCTAGCAACGGCGTTGTATGAGCAGGCGCCCCTTCAGCTAAGTGGTGGTTATCAGCGAAAAGTCGCGATCGCTTCGACGCTCGTTACGCATCCGACTTGGTTATTGTTCGATGAGCCTTCAGCTGGCTTGGATCATCGTTCACAACAGGCGTTACTGGCGCAACTTGCTTGGGAAAAAGAACGGCTGACGGACGGGGGCATTGTGATCGCTACGCATGATCTTGATCTCTTCTTGCCGATCGCTGATCAGATCATCCTTGTCAAAGAAGGCAGTATTTTTGCGATAATGACCTATGATGCGCTGCTCGCTGATCTCTTTTTACTCGATCAGGCGGGTATTGGTGTGACGGATGGTTTATGGATCGCGGCGTATGAACGTGGTTATCATCCTGATGATACGTGGGTCGCTGACGAAGTGTTCACGGACTGTTCGCCAAATGCCGTCACTTCTGCTGAGTTCTTGGCGGAGACATCCTCTTCGGGCTACGATCCTCGTGCCCTTTGGTTGCTTTTCATGGGGTTTTCGCTTCTTTTGCTTTTGCGTTCATCAGGCTGGCTACTTGGTGGCGCTTTGCTTGTCTTTATGGTGCTGACCATCCGTTATGTTCGACCTCTTCGTTCCTTGACACCTTTGTTATTGCCTGTTTTGTTGTTCGGCTGTCTTGCTGTTGTGTTTGCAGGCATTGTTCCCGGCGGTTTTTCATTTTCTAAAGCGGCGATCACGGCGAGAAGTTATGGATCCTTCTTGCTTCTTTATGCGTATGGCGTACTCTTCGCATCGCGAGTATCGAGTCGTCGTCTGGCGCAAGCGATTTATTGTCTATTGGCGATGCTTCCTTCGTTGCGTTTTTTTGCCGATCTTTTTTCCTTTTCGATTGCGCTCGTCTTTCGT
>JABEUY010000032.1 GCA_013044175.1 Bacilli bacterium | reverse complement strand
CTTGAGATTTTAGAGATCGTCGGCGAAGTCAAAGGTCTGATCATCAGTTTACAGAGTTAGGTGGCATCCTTATCGAGTCCGTTGCAGCTTTTTTGTATGATCTCTCAATAAAAAATAATTTATCCCACGCGTATCTCCTCGTCTCACCGAACGCAAGACAAGTGGAAGAGGAAGCCAAACTTGCCATGCAGCTGTTGCTTTGTGAACAACCGAATCAAGATCATACGCCTTGCCACCTATGCTCTTCTTGTTTACGTTTGGCGAGCGATAATCATCCGGCTGTGACGTACCTGACGCCTGAAGGAGCATCGCTTAAGATTGCACAAATGCGAGCTGCTATGAAACAGGATCGATTTGGCCATCGTTTTGGCGATCGAACGATTATCGTGGTGACGAGGACGGAGACGATGACTGTCGAAGCGGCAACTTCCGTGTTAAAGTGGGTAGAGGAACCGCATCAAGATAGGCTCTTTCTTCTTTTGACAAGTTCTGCGATGATGGTTTTGCCGACGTTACGATCACGTTGTACGACATTGACACTTTCACAGTCCTACACGAAAAATGCTTTAAACGATCTTTTTGCATCGTTTGGCTATGATCTCCGTGAAGAACGGTCGATTCGTATCCTCCAAGCTGCTCAGCAACTTTACGAAGCGTTGGCGCATCAGCGCGAGGATCTATGGCATTTTCCTGTCGATACGTTGATAAAATGGTCAGAAAGCAGTGATTTCTCGGTTCTTTTTCAATTGATGATGGGATATTGTCGTGATGCGATCGCCGTGCAAGTGGGCAATAGACCGTATTTTTATGAAGATACAAAAGCCTTTGCACAACTGGCCAGTCATCTCGGGATCAAGAGATGGAGTGAACTCGCTCTGTTGTTTGGTGACCTTGGCAAACGTATGCGTGCGCATGTCAATGGGTTAACTGCGCTCGAAGCTGCTTTGTTCAAAGTTAGCGAATAATGCTTTTCAGTCGCATGGTGAAGCTGAGGTGATGAAGGCGATGGCCGATAAGCAGTCGATCTTTCGCGAAGTGGAAGATTTACAAGATAGAATAGGGATTTTTTATCAAGAGTTAGGGAAAATCAAATTGCAATTGCAAGAATTGATTGAAGAAAATCAACGCCTTTCTTTAGAAAATGAACATCTGCGCGATCGGGCGAAATTCTATGTTGAAGAACATGCTCCTGTGCCTGGTGAGGCATTGCAGTATTTGATGAGCCTTTATGAAGATGGTTTTCATATCTGTAATTTAAATTATGGAGCGATGCGTGAAGGGGATTGCTTATTTTGTCTGCAAAATCTACAAAGTCGAACGTGACCGACACGCGGTTGGTAGGGAAGCTTTCGATCGTGGGTACGCCGCTTGGCAATTTGGAGGATATGACGTTTCGTGCTGTCCGTACTTTGCAAGAAGCGGATTTTATTGCGGCTGAAGACACGCGCCATACGCGCAAGTTATTGGCGCACTTCGCCATTACGGGAAAAACGGTGTTCTCCTATCACGAGCATAATGAGCGCACTTCGGCGCAGATGATCATCGATCGTGTGCTAGCTGGAGAGTCGGGTGCGATTGTGTCGGATGCAGGTATGCCAGGCATATCGGATCCAGGGCAGGAAGTGATCGAACAAGCGATTGCGCAAGATATCCCCATTGAGATCGTCCCAGGGCCGAGTGCTGTGATCACAGCGCTTTGTGGTTCTGGCTTGGGAATGCGGTATTTTTCCTTTTATGGTTTTCTGCCTAGGGATGGCAAAGATCGTCGGATTTTTCTTGAAGCGATAGTTCGTCAAGAAAGTACACTTGTCTTTTATGAAGCACCTCATCGTGTGGGCAAAGTACTTGCGGATATGTATCGAGTCTTTGGGGATCGCGAGGTCGTCATCGCACGAGAACTTACGAAGATCCATGAAATGTTTCATCGGGGGCATCTTCGTGACCATGAACAATTGATCGCGCAAGAGCATCTGCGTGGTGAGATGGTCATCGTCGTTGCGGGCATTTCCAAGGATGTCCAGCAGGAAGAGGAAGAAGTTTTGCCGCCAATCGTCGATCATGTGAAATTGTTGGTCGAACAAGGCTTGCCAAAGAAAGAGGCGATGCGAGAAGTAGCGAAACGTCATCAACTTTCGCGTCGTGATGTATACCAAGCATGGCTTGATCAAGAAGATGAAAACTAAAAAGAACCGCTGTCTGCGTGTACAGACTTCGGTTCTTTTTTATTGGTTGTGAACTTATTTGCCAGCCATTTCTGCGATGCAAGATGGGCAAATGTTCTTGCCTTTGAAGTGGATGATTTCATCAGCTTGTCCACAGAAGATGCAAGCGGGTTCGTACTTTTTAAGAACGATACGATCGCCATCTACATAGATTTCAAGAGCATCTTTTTCGCCGATGCCCAATGTACGACGCAACTCGATCGGGATAACAACGCGTCCCAGTTCATCGACCTTGCGTACAATTCCTGTTGACTTCATCATGAGCGGTTACCTCCTATGCAAACGATTTGCACTGCCTGTTGAGCCGAAGATCATCCCCTCTTCGACGAAGTACTGCAAACCCACATATTTACTAGACAAAGTCTACCACGTTAACGGTATGCATGCAATAGGTTTGTTTGACTATCTGCGGAAAAATTGGCGTACATTAAGGAGCAAATTCATAGTTTTTTCATAGTATGGGGAGATATGATGAATTCCCAAGGAGGTACGACGATGCAAACGTTCGTCCTTGTTGCCTATCGACGTCAAGCGGCTTTTTTACAACCCCTTAATGATGAAAAAGAGCGTGAATGTCTGCGTAAAGTGGAGCAAAATGATCAAGAAGCGTTTGATCTTCTCGTCGTGCATAATATGCGACTCGTCGCATTCATTTCTAAAAAATACCAAGATTCTGGAATCGATGATGATGATTTGTTGTCCCTTGGAACGATTGGGCTGATTAAAGCAGTGAAAAGTTATCGTATAACATCGGGAACGAAATTCGGAACGTATGCAGCGCGTTGTATTGAAAATGAAATTTTAATGCAACTGCGTAAGAAGAAGAAAACGAATAAGGATATCTCCATGGATGCTTCGATTGGAAAGGATAAAGAAGGTAATGATTTGACGATCGCTGATGTGCTCGGATGCGATGCTGATGAACTGGAGTGTAAAGTCAGCGATCGTCTCGAAGAGGAGCGACTGCGAAGGAATTTTGCCCAATTAGATTCACGAGAGAAGCGTGTGATCGCTCTTCGTTATGGATTGTTCAATGGTGTTGAATATACACAACAAGAGATCGCGCGTCAGTTAGGCATATCGCGTTCTTATGTTTCTCGCATTGAAGCAAGAGCACTCCTTAAATTGCAACATGCCTTATATCCTCGACCGAAGAGTCTTAAAGAATATCATGAGCGTCGCAATGGGTACCACTAATATTGAAATGTATGAAAGGCATGCAAAAATGATGGTAATAATCGTGCTGCTAGGGATTTGTGTTGCCAGTGTGGGAAGCCAATCTGCCCCTTTTTATTGATCGAAATAGGAACTCGGATAGCTGATCCATCGGCAGGTACTTTAAAGATTCTGGAAATATAGAGCATAGACGCGGCGTGTGGTTTAGTAAAAAGAAATTCAAAGCGCCCTTTATCATTGACCATACTCGGCACCGATTCAAAATCCCATGAATGCCCTTTATGTACGATGAGGAAGCCGGATAAACCTACAGGTAGATTTGGGAACTGATTAAAATAGATACCGTGCTGATCGCGGTAACGCATCGAATTGCGTTTTTGCGTAAGATCATCCCAAACTGCACTGTTGAAATGATAACCTTTCGGTACACCAAGAAATACAGAAGGAAAAACTGGTTTATTTGGCGAAGTATGACTAGCTGCGTGCACGACAACGGTAGGTAGGATACAAGCGATAAGGGCACAGGAGGCGATGACGTGATAAAAACGAAACACAATAAAATCCCCTTTTTTTGTGCTTTTTTCTAGTATACGATAAGGAATAAGGATAAGGGAATAGGTGTGTAAGATGAATTTTACTAAAGAAACCCGTAATTTTTGGGCGACCGATTGGCGAAAACCGTTTATCGGGCACTTTTTGTGGCAGGTGAGAAAAATATAGCATGGCAAAGAAATCAAGCTAAACTTCATTGAAGCTTACATTTCGACCACCGAAGATATTTTCGAAGGTTTTATTATTTTAGACGAAGTCACTAAGAATCGGTATGCCTTGTAGCGGTTCGAGATGCTGCCTGACGACTTGTTCTACAAAGGTACGATCAAACGATGGACAGTATCTGGGGTAGGTTCTATCTAGGCCATAGGACCATTTCTCTAGTGTTGGTTCGTCGTACTCTAGCATGTCTTCCACAAGGAATGATGGGGTGTATAGCTCACGCTGATGAATCCCTATACCACCATCATAGAGATCGCCAGAAGGCAGGCAAAGGCAGACATGGTCACATTCTTCGCGATCGTTTGTTAGCACAAAGCAGATATGGACTTGCGGTGTTAAAAGCGCATTCCAAGTCAGGAAGAAAACATGAGCAAAAACGCCACAAGGCCCGTAATTAATGCGAGGAATTCCTTCGACGAAGCCATACTTTTTATTGATCGTTTCCTTGATGTTATGTAATTGTTCTAGCACGATAGGGGAAAGCATATCATCATCACCTCTGACGATGATGATAGCTTCTCTTACTTGAAAAAGCGATAGGATTCCCGGTGGGTATGCAGGATGTCACTTTGGTAAGAAGAAAGAGGGAATAAAATCCGTCTTCAGGCGGAGAGACAGTTCCTCCTTTTCGTCGACGCTTCGGTGAAGGTATTTCGGTACGATAAGGGCAAATACATACCTGGGGGGATTGCCTTGAAATCGTCAAGTTTGTTTCGCAATCGTAATTATCTTTTGTTGTTTATCGGTCAGGCATTATCGTTAATAGGTTCTAACGTCTATTCTTTTGCACTTTTATGGGATATGAAGATCATGACGCAAAATCCATTTTTGATGTCACTCGTTGGGATCGGATGGATGTTACCGCAAATTGTTCTTGGGCCGATTGCCGGTGTGATCGTCGACCGTTTTGCCAAGCGCGGGATTATGTATCTCTCGGATATGATCCGTTTTGTGATCACGTTTCTTGTCACCTTTCTCGCCTTTACGCACCTGTTAACACCACTTGAAATGATCGTTGTCGCTTTTCTTAGCAACATCGTTGCTACGGTGTTCAATCCTGCAGCTGGTGCGATCACGCCTCGTATCGTGCAAGAAGATCAATTGGCGACAGCCAATGGCTTGGAGCAGGCAATGACGCCGATTGCCATGATTCTCGGACCTGCACTGAGTGCTGGGTTGATTTCGCTCGTTGGCGTCAGTGCGTCGTTTGGTTTTAATGCGATCACCTTTTTGATCTCCTTTATCACAATTTTCTTATTGCGCGTCAATGAACCACCGAAAGAACGCAAACCGTTCACAGCTTCG
>JABEUY010000031.1 GCA_013044175.1 Bacilli bacterium | reverse complement strand
TTCTTCATTGACGTGTAAAATCACTGAATTGTCATCCGTAATGACGATCCCTTGATTCGTATGAAAAACGATGCGTTCAAGATCCCGTTTCTCCATGATTATCCCATTCTTTCATTGCTGTCTTCGACGAGGATTACTAGCATTCTATCATAGTAGAGAGACATTTTTGCCTGAAAAGTCGGGTAATTTACATAAGATTTACGGTGATTGCCAGACTTCACGGAATCATGCATACTTTATTCATCAAGTTGTGTTAACAAGATCACAAATCTTTTCATCGACTGATTAAAAAAGAGGCTAAAACCATGGCATTTCAATCCTACGATCATTTGGATACATTACAGCTATCTCGGTTTCTATTTGAACACACATCCGAAGCGATGGGAATTTTGACACAGGATGCGGTGTTTGTGACGGTTAATCAAGCGTTCTGCCAAATCGTTGGACTTAGCATGGATGAAATCATCGGTCGTAATGTGTCTGAGTTTCCCATTTCAGCATTTACACAGGGTAGATTTGACGAAGTGGTGAATGAAGTGCAGCACGGTGGTTTATGGACAGGTTGTGTCGAAGGGCGACGAGTTGATCAACGTTCATTCGTTTTGCTTGCGATCGTTCGCGCTATAACACCACATGCAAAAAATACGCAAGGACTTATCGTATCGCTGTGGGATTTGGAATCGGTTGATTATTTACCTGGACCAGTGTGTCTTGTGGATCGCGACGATAAAATTGTCTATGCGAACGCACGATGTGCCTTATTTTGGGGAGTTGCTGATCATCGCGATCTTATCGGAGAAAGTCTTGTTATGTTAATGACGGCAGACAATGAACAGCACGTAAGGGAAAGACTCGAACATGCCTTTTCAGGTCGCTATAACAGCATGACAGAAGGCGTCTTACGAAATCAGGATGGTTCAGTTCGGTACTATGAGGGCGTGAGTTTTCCCATCGATTTCTCAGGCGTTCGCTTTGTGCAAGTGATCTTTAATGAGGTCACGGAGCGAAAATTAGCAGAACAAGCGCTTACTACGATGGCGTATTACGATGAAGTGACCAAATTGCCTAACCGCAATCAATTACGGGCGCAATTACGAAAGATGATCCAGGAAGCAGCGCGACAACAACGCAAAATTGCTCTGTTTTATCTTCGGTTTACCGGTCTATCCTCCTTCAATAACATCTATACGACAACAGAAGGGAATCTCCTGGTACAAAGTGCCGTACAACGTGTACAACGTGAATTATCGGAAGAGGATCATTTGTTTCGTTACACGGAGCAAGATTTTATTGTGGTGGTCATTGGCCATCATACGGCGGAGCAATGTATTCAAAAGGCACAAAATCTTCTCCTCGCTTTTCAAACGCCGATACAAAGTGAGGAAACAACGTATCTTTTACAACTTGATATTGGGATTAATGCTTTGATTGAAGATGGTGGGGATCCCAAAAACTGCTGTACGTGAGGCCTATATTGCAAATCGTCGTGCGCGGGCGATGGGAAAGTATCAGCTGTCGATTACGTCACCCGACCTGAATAGTCAGGCGTATCGAAGTTTTCGTCTCGGGAAAGATCTTCATCAAGCGATCTTGCACAATCAATTTGTCTTGTATTATCAACCGCGTGTGGATGCTAAAACTTTTGAGGTTGTGAGTGGAGAGGCATTACTTCGATGGCAACATCCTGAATTTGGCATGGTATCGCCCGCTGAATTTATTCCGTTAGCAGAGGCGACAGGGTTAATCGTTAAGCTTGGTGAATGGGTAATCGAACAAGTGTTACTGGCGTATCAATCATGGCAAACGATAACTTGTGAAAATTTCACTCTCTCACTCAATGTCTCTGGGGAACAATTGATTAATTTTGGCTTTCAGGATCGCGTCGATGCGCTTTTTAGTCGTGCTGGAATTGATCGACAAGCGATTGAGTTTGAGATTACAGAAAGCCTGTTTACCGATCGTCATGATCAATTTCAAACGACGATTCACTCCTTGCAAGTTCAAGGCAATCGTATCGCTCTCGATGATTTTGGCACAGGCTTTTCGTCGTTAAGTCGGTTGAAGGATTTGCCTTGTGAAGTGTTAAAGATCGATCGCTCTTTTGTACTGCATATCTCGATTCGCGAAGATGATCGTATCATTGTGGAAGCTGTGATTAAGTTAGCGCATGCTCTTGGCATGACGGTTGTCGCCGAAGGGGTAGAAACAATCGAACAATTACGCCTTTTACAAGAGGTAGACTGTGATGGAATTCAAGGGTATCTTTTTAGTCGCCCCGTTCCTGCTGAACAATTTGAACAGATTCTTCTTGGTAAAAAAATAACGATCGGTTGATCACCAATTCTTAGCATGCTCGAGTATACTTTCAATTTCTTTAATCCTTCCTTTAATTTCAAGGAATTCTTCGAGTAATGCAAAAGGGAAGTCTTCCGACGTAGCAGGATCTACATCCAGAATGGGTCGAAGATCGGCCAACCGATTACGGAGGTATTCCAATCGGTGTTCCGTGTACCAACGTAAAGAAGCATACTTCATATACTCACCCTTTTGTGTTCCGTGATCGACCGAAAAATGAAATGATCAGATTTACCATCGTATTTTTCATTCAATCTTTTTATAATAGAATACTAGATAAGCAAATTTATTTCTAATGGTTTAAAGGAGATTATCATGGCAAGATCAAGTGCAATTACTGAACTTTTAAATGCCTCATTGGCCAGCATCAACGAACTATTGCCGGTAAAGCATGAACAACCCACGCTTGTCGCAGCGCCGATTCGACAAACAGATCATGGGGTACTCGTCGGTGTTGTTGGTGATGTGAAGGGACGACTATTGGTTCTTGGCGAAGCTTCTGTCTTTAGTGAGGCAGGATTGTCGATGTATGGCATGGAACTATCCGGCGAGATGCTAGAATCGTTCGTCGGCGAATTCGGTAATTCTGTTGCTGGCCATATGGCAACGAAATTATTTGCTAATGGTATCACGGTCGACATTACGCCACCGACGACGATGCAAGGTAATGTATCGTTAGGTGGGTTCGCTAAAGCGATTCGCGTTCCATTTAAGACGGAAAAAGGTTCACAAGGTGAATTGATTCTCGCTGTCGAAGCGGTTTAACGTTGATCGATAGGGTCTAATGCTTCTTGCTTTAGGCGGTTAACAAAGTCTTTAAGCCAATGGTAATAAGCTTTGCAAGATGAGCTTTTTGAAAGTCGTGTCGGATGATCACTCGTAGATCTTCCGGCACTTCTTTGTTTTCGAATAAACTTTCAAGGTTCGGCATCACTTCTTCAAGGGTTTCCTCATAATGGTTCACAGTAAACGAGTCCTTCCTAGCTTGAAAAGCGTATACGAACAGTTTACACAGGGAATGGCATAGAACCAAATGAATTTTCTTTCTTGACAGGTTCTGAAGCACTTCTATAAAGTGATGGGTACCACACAGATAAATAAAAGTGTGAATCGGGAGGGTAACCTGTGCAAGATACTGTTAAAGTCGTATCGGGTGAAGAAACACCGATGTGGCGCAAAATGGCTTTGTTTTTGATCCCGCTCATGTTAAGCAATGCATTGCAATCGATCGGGCAATTGATCGGTACGATTGTCGTCGGTCGATGGCTTGGCGTCAATGCGCTCGCCGCGATCTCAGCTTTTTTTCCGCTCTTCTTTTTGATGGTTTCCTTTATTATTGGTTTAGGTGCAGGAAGTTCGATTTTAATCGGCCAAGCTTTTGGCGCTAAAAACACTGAGCGACTTAAAGCGGTTATCGGCACGACGATTTCTTTCACCTTTTTATTGGGTGTTGTTTTAGCGCTGATCGGGGGGATTTTTACTTGGGATCTCTTACGCTTGATCGGTACGCCAAGTAATGTTATCGCGGTTACCGTTCATTATGCCAGAATATTATTTTGGTCATTACCTGTTTTGTTCGTGTATTTTGCTTACACGACTTTTATGCGCGGTACGGGAGATTCGAAAACACCGTTTTATCTCCTCATTATTAGTACTGCGATTAACCTGATCATGTTACCTATTCTCGTCTTTGGCTGGATTGGTTTTCCGAAACTCGGTGTCTATGGATCAGCATTCGCCTCCGTGATTTCCACCGTCATTACCTTAATCGTTATGTTGATTTGGTTAAAGGTAAAAAATCATCCTTTGCAGTTTGATCGCTCGGTGCGCCGCCATTTGTTGATGGATGGCTCGATTCTAAAGTTAGTGTTGCGTCTTGGTATTCCGTCGAGTGTACAAATGATCATGGTATCCCTTTCTGAAATCGCCGTGATTACTTTTGTTAACGCGTATGGTTCAAATGCGACAGCAGCTTATGGTGCTGTTAATCAGGTAGCAAGTTATGTGCAACTTCCCGCGATCAGTATCGGTATTGCTGTATCGATTTTTGCTGCACAAGCGATCGGCGCTAAAAAGAATGAACGTTTGCCTGTGATTTTTCGTTCAGGACTTGTCTTGAATTATCTACTCGGGGGCATTTTTATCATTCTTGTCTATCTGTTTTCTTCCGATATTCTTTCTTGGTTCTTAACGAGTGCTTCGACGGAGGCGATTGCGCATCGTCTGGTGATGATTACGCTATGGAGTTATTTAATCTTTGGTAATGCCTCAATTGTTTCTGCGATTATGCGAGCGAGTGGCACGGTCCTATGGCCATTGGTTTTTAGCGTGGCTTCCATTTGGGGCGTCGAAGTACCCGTGGCTTATACACTTTCCCATTTCACTTCGTTAGGGATTGCGGGTATTTGGGTAGGATATCCTGCCGCTTTTTTGGTTAACCTTTTACTGCAATACCTTTATTACCGTTTTTCGTGGAAAAAGAAAGTCATCTTGAGCTTGATTGGTTAAAAGTTGTTCCTGACAAATTCAAATGTGGGGAACAATATTAGATTTCTGAATTGTTACTTAAAATGAGCTTTGCTAAAATAAGAATATGCTCATCTTTATGGGTAGAGATGAAAAAAGGGGGAGTAAGCATGAATCAGTTGCAGGCACCAATCAGTGCAGGCTGGGCTTGGCACTTTGCTTGGCTCAATCTTTCGGCGGCCGATTTGATCGTTGTTGCTTTGATGATTGTCGTCTTTATTTTAGCGATTATCATTCCATTTCCAAAGGAGAAGGGTGAATGAGAAAAAATATAACGCGTTCCGTCCGCGATTGGGTAAACGATAATTTGCCCATGGAGCATGTCTTGCCCGATACGTTGCCTACTTTCGTTAATTCCTATGTCTATTTGTTCGGTATTTTAACGTTAGCTTCCTTTGTATGGTTGATTGTAACTGGCACGGTATTAGCGATTTTTGGTCCGACTTGGTGGCACGTCTCTGCAATTGGTCATTTCTTTAACAGTATGCATTTTTGGGCAGTACAAGCCTTTTTCTTCTTTATGGTACTTCATTTATGGGCACAATTTATGATGGCGGCATGGCGCGGTGGTCGCCACTTTACTTGGATTGGTGGATGGCTTTTGTTTCTTGTCTCCATCGTGACAGGTCTTACTGGCTACCTTTCGCAAACCAACTTCGATGCGCAGTGGATCGGCGTCCAAGGGAAAGATGCGATGAACGCTGCCGGAATCGGTGGTTTCTTTAACCTATTGAACTTCGGGCAAATGTACGGATTGCATATCATCGTCTTACCGCTCGTCCTTGTTTTGTTGCTCGCATCGCATGTGCTACTCGTGCGCAAACATGGTGTTGTTGAACCGATTCCGCTCGATGGAAAGGAGGTAACACAACATGGCGAAAAGCGTGCGTGAATATTCGAATGATCGTTATCCCCAAATGTCCTATGATTTGATTCGAGAATTGTTTGTCGCTCTGGGCATTATCCTGATTCTGATCATCATTTTGGCTGGTGTATTTTCAACCCCTGATGTACCCGCCTTGTCAGCCAAACAAGTAGATCAGCAAGCGCCTACGCTGCTTGTGCAAACAGCGCTAGATGATTTATCGGCCCAAGATCCGATCTCGACGTATGGACCTCCGTATAACAATACACCTGGTGCTGCGCAAAGTATCGGCTTTATTTCACCACAGTCCTGGGCAGGTGTGCAATTGCCGCTTACACCGGCCCAAGATGAAGTGCTCAATCCGCTTAAGCGGATATTGCCGATTTATCCAACGTTATCGGGACCGATCCAACAATTTGAGTCGGCGACAAATAAGCAACAAAATGCATGGGTGACAGCAGCCGATAATGCGCTAAGTAAAGCTTCGGTGACGTCCAGTGGTATAACGTGGCCAGGTGATCCTTCGCAATATGGCCCATTGCCAGAAATCCTTAATGGTTATTTATCGTTAGCGCGAACGGGACTTCTTGAATCGGCAATCGATGGTGCAGGCAGTCCGATGCCTTCTTTAGATCGCACGAAATCGTTGCTTTTACTTGAAGATCAACCAGACGCTGTCTATGCTAATCAATTAGATATGACAGGCAATCAATGGGGTGTTATCAAGGAAACGGGTAATTACCCTGGGGCGGTCTGGCTATGGTACTACACACTGTTGTATCAAGTGCCTCCTTACAATACGTCGAGTTCAGCCGATTTGCTGGTCGTATTAACCGTTGGTATCGTGACGTTGATTCTTATGCTGATCCCGTTTATTCCCGGACTGCGATCCATTCCGAAATGGCTAGGTATTTACCGTTTGATTTGGCGTAATTATTACAAAGAAGTACGCGAAGGGAAGATCAACGTATGAAACCGAGAAAGATTTTTCTTCCTCCGATCTGGTTGGCTGTTGTTCTTTCTTTTCTCGGTATCTTTGGGATGAATCTCGTTTATGAGAGTTTCACAAAGGGTGGATTGCTAGAAGGCGCTATCGGTGCGATACTGTTAGTAGTCTCTGTCGTCGCTGTAGGTACACCGCTTGCGATGGCACGTATGATCCGGAAAGAGCATCGCGATCGCCAAAAGGCGTGATCGATCGCTCGGATTGACGCGAAGGAGGGGGACATCCCCTCCTTTTTTTGTCTTTTGATAGGAGGGACAACATGCGTTCCTTACTGCAGTGGTTCAATCGATCGATTCTTTTGACACCGAGTGGCCCTCAAGTAAAAACGCTCCTTTCCAACGAAACGATTCCGTTAGCGATGGCAAGTGAGCATTTACCCGTGATTATTTTTGCTTTTGATGATCAGGGTATATTTACGTTATCGATAGGTAAAGGTCTGGCTGCGTTACATATGCAGCCTGGTCAAGTTGTGGGACAATCTGTTTTTGATGTCTTTCGCGATGAGCCACAAGTGGTCGCCCATGTGATGCGTGTCATGCGGTATTCTTCGGAATCGAAAGAATTTCAAGAAGATTTGGAGATTGCGGGTGCGGTTTTTGCAATCACCTATAATCGCTATCACGATGAAATAACCGCTTCTTCTGGTTGGATTGCGGTAGCGCTCGATGTAACGGAAGAACGTAAGATGCAACAAGAATTATTGGCCAAAAAAGAGCATTTTCGCTTGTTATTTGAGATGAATCGAACTGCACCAGCGATGGTTATCGACCCTGTGACGGGCGCTATTCTTGAAATTAATGAGGCAGCAATCCGCTTTTATGGGTATACGCGAGACCAGTTTAAGGATTTAACTTTGCTGGATGTTCGTGTCGATGACGTACATGTTATTTTTGAGGATTCTTATGCCGCTTCACAAGATCCCGTGGTGTATCCTCATCTGAAGCATCGATTACGTAGGGACTGCTGATGGTTCCATAATCACAATAAATACAAGGATTTATGGGGTTTTATGTCGAATCTGTATGCATGGGTTTTCAAGGGGTAGCCGGTTA
>JABEUY010000030.1 GCA_013044175.1 Bacilli bacterium | reverse complement strand
TGAGGTGGGACCGCTATAAGGCGATTTCTCGCATAAAGGAGCGTGTTCACAATGATGACTGCAGCAGATATGATGATTCGCGATCTTATCTATGTTCACCCTAATCAACCTATCGCTGATGTGCTCTTGCAATTTGCTGAAAAGAAAGTAAGCGGCATGCCCGTGCTTGACGAGCAGAACAAATTACTGGGCATGATCACCGTCGGCGATATTCTTACCCACTTACAACCGCATTTCGCTCACACCGTCGATCTGCTTTCGTTTGTCACCTATTATATTGAAGAGACGCCGATGCATGATCTGATTCATGAAGCGATCTCGCAACCGGTCTCTGCGATGATGACGAAAAAACATCTCGTCGCCGTAGCACCGACCACGCCGATTGAAGATATCTCCGCGATTTTTTCACGACAACGCTTCAAAAAGCTTCCTGTCGTCGATGATCATGGGGTCACCGTCGGCGTCATCAGCCGCGGCGATTTGATTCGTTATATCGTTAAAGAAATGGTGCAGCAAAGCGTATAAATTTTTCAACGACAAAAAGGGCATCGCTAACGCGCGACGCCCTTTTTTATTACCACTTTTTCATTACATTGTCGTTTTACAACGTCGCTTTTTTTCGATCGATTTGAGGATTTTCCTTGATACGAATATACTGAATCGTTGCTAGCACCGCTTCAAATAAGGCGAGAAGTTTCGATGGACCGACGCCAACTGTACTGACCGTTTGTCCTCCCCATTTGCCGACGAGTTGGGCACGGTATCGCTTGATATCGCCAACTGTCGCTAGGGCAATAATCTGCTCATCATGAAGCACATAACCCGAAGCAAACAAACCTGAAGCTTCGCAGACAGCGAGCGTTTCCGTCGGAGCGATCGCCCTGCCCGATCGTGTTGTCCCATTTTCAGTCCAAGAAAGCGATACGCTCACACCCTCTTGATGATTATCGACTGAAGCATAATTCTTTTGTACGATGACATCGAGCATCATGAGTTCATCACGCATTAACAATTCAAGCGACGCTTCTGCCTCTTCGTAGACATACCCACGTTGCTCCGCTTCTTTTACGCGTGCTAAGATGCGAGAAACCACATCATCTGGTGTCGGTAAACCCAGACGGCGCAATTGATACAACACATTACTCGCACCGGATAATTCCGAGACAAGGACGCGACGATCATTGCCTACTTTAGCCGGATCGATATGCTCATATAACGCGGGATCGCGTACGACAGCACTGACATGGATACCCGCTTTATGGGCAAATGAGCTTTTGCCCACAAAAGGCTGTCCATGAATAGGGTCTTTACCGGTCATCGCATAGATGCGTTCCGACAAACTTTTAAGTTTCGTTAATCCCTTCTCACCCATATGACAAGGACGATTCATTTTAACGACGAGATTCGGCACAAAGACGCAAAGATCAGTATTACCACATCGTTCCCCAAAACCATTAATCGTCACTTGAACTTGTGTTGCACCTTCTTGTACAGCCGCCAGCGAATTCGCGACGGCAAGTCCGCCATCATTATGCGTATGAATACCAAGCGGACCAAAACCTGCAGCTTTTACCTCCGCGACAATCCGGCTGACTTCATGCGGCAGCATGCCGCCATTCGTATCGCATAAGACGAGCCAATCGGCGCCAGCATCACGTGCTGCACCAAGTGCTTCAAGTGCATACGTCGGATTATGTTTATAAGCATCAAAGAAATGTTCCGCATCAAACAACGCTTCAATCCCATGATCTTTTAAAAATTTTATCGTGTCAGAAATCATCGCTAGATTTTCTTTAAGATCGGTTCGTAGTGCTGCTTCCACATGAAAATCCCACGTCTTGCCAACGACAGCACAGTGCGCAAGACCCGTTCCCAAGACGCGTTGCATGTGTTCGTCATGTTCAATTCGCTGTCCTTTACGTCGCGTACTCGTAAAGGCAACCACTTTACTGTGGGATAGTTCCAAAGATTTTAATTCATAGAAAAACTCCAAATCCTTTGCGTTAGAACCAGGCCATCCGCCTTCGATATAATCTACCCCGAGGTCATCCAGCGTCCGAACTACCTCTAATTTGTCAGCTACCGTAAAGCTGACGCCTTCGGCCTGTGCGCCATCACGCAAGGTCGTGTCATAAATCCATACACGCTCCATCGAAGTTCCTCCTGTACTCTCTCTCTTTACCCACTACATTTATCTTTTTATACCCTGATAAGTAAAAAAGCCCTTCATCCTCACCGGACGAAAGACCTCTTCGCTATACCACCGGATGCCAACAAGTAACGCAGCAACACTAGTACTCGATAACGGGAGCACCGTTTGCGCTACTCTACACTGATTTCGCACAAAAAGCTCAAGGATGATATAGCACAGGTGACCACAGTCGGAACTTTCACCACTGCATTCCGCTCTCTGCCCGCTCTGCCTGCCTACGTGTTCCTATCAACGCCAACATGATTTATGAGACTATCGACATTATAATGAAAAATCCGACCTGTTGCAATACAGTAGCAAACGGATAAAGACAAATCATTGGACTTTACCCTCTTTGAATCTTACAATAGATGGCGTCCAAGATTTTGATCAGAAAGGGAGGATGGTATGCCAT
>JABEUY010000029.1 GCA_013044175.1 Bacilli bacterium | reverse complement strand
TCAACACCCACTCGCTTGGCGCTTTCGACAAAAAGCTTTGCATGTTCTAAAAATTTATCGCCGAGATAGCCGTTGTAGATCATCCATCCGATCACTGCTTTTCCCCCGTTACCCATCATTCGCCGTCTATTGTATCACATGCTATACAAAGGTCACGTCATCTGATACATTCAAAGAAAATCACGAAAGTTATCTTTGGCAGGAGGAAATGTATTGCAATCACTCGGTTACCTCGGTGTATTTCTCGCGATCATGCTCGAAGCGATCGGCGTCCCCTTCCCATCAGAGACGATTCTTGTCACTTCAGGCATTGAGATGACGCGTGGCGTTTTTAGTCTTATCCCGCTTTGGTTTTCAGCGGTCGCCGGTAACCTCGTCGGCTCCAACATCGCGTATTTCATCGGGCGTTATGTGGGACGAACTGTCCTCGTACGCTATGGAAGATATGTGCGATTAACAGAACCCCGCATTCAATCTGTTGAACGTAGCTTTCATAAGTATCAGGCTTTATTTTTGTTTGTCGGCAAATTTATCGCGTTTGTGCGGATCATCGTTCCGTACCTTGCCGGCATTAACAAAATCAACTTTATCGCCTTTACGATCTATAACACGATTGCTGCGTTCATGTGGTCCTATCTGTTTATCACGTTAGGCCATTTTATTGAAGCGCTATGGGCTACATACAGCCATTTCTTAATCGTACATTGGTACCTGAGCATCCCAGCCCTCGCGGTGATCGTCCTTCTTTATTGGTGGATCCACAAAAAAATCACCCCACACTAAAACCAAAAACAACGCACGTTGCCTATTCATTGACAATGTGCGTTGATGCGCATAGAAAAGGTTATTTACCACGAAGATGAATCACCAAATACTTCGAGTTTCGCGATAAGCACTTCAATGCCAATCGCCTCAAGCGCTTCTTTGGTATCAGGATGAATACGATCATCCGTCACAAGAACATCAATACGACTGATATCGCCGATCACAGAGAAAGCACGAACACCTATTTTGCTTGAATCTGCTAACACGATGACTTGGTTAGCACGATCCAGAATCACTTTACGAAGGCTCACCTCTTGATCATTAAAATCGGTCATCCCGACATCAAAAGAAAGTCCTCCAACTCCGATAAACGCACGGTTTGCGCAATACTTCTCTAACATTTCATGCGCATCTTGACCGACCAGATAAGGTTCCCCATCTTGTAGTTCACCCCCCGTGACTAACACGCGTGCGCCTTGCATTTTCATCGTCTGAGCCACTTGTAAAGATGGCGTAATCACAGTTAACCCCTTTTTTTGATCCAGAAACTCACAAAATGTCGATACGGTAGTTCCCACATCGAGAATGAGCACATCGCCGTCTTGCACGAGTTGACTGGCTAGATTACCAATCGCTCTTTTCTCTTCCTTGCGATGCAGCGTACGTTCAAGATAATCACTCACCGACTCTTGTTGACTATCTACCGCTCCTCCATAGACGCGTCGCACAATCCCCTCTTTATCGAGTAATTCCAAATCGCGACGAATCGTCTCCCCCGATACGTGAAATAATTTTGCGAGATCCACCACACGCACCGAAGAATGAATGCGCACGAGTCTTGCAATCTCCCTCATTCGATCAGCAGCTAAGATCGTGGCTTCCCCCTTCTCGCATCATAGCTTCATACACGGCATAGTCCACACCAACATCCTCAGGTCGATGTGCGTCCGATCCATACACAAGGGCAATGCCACGTCGTTGTGCTTCTTGAATTACCCATTGCGGAACGTATACTTCCTGACAATGCCCCATGCGAAGCCCTGCGACGTTCACATCAAGACCGATTGCAGCGTGTTCAAGTTGAGGTAAAAGACGCTGAATCCGTTCCCTCATCTGTTCTTCATCAAAAGTGGGCATCGTCTTGGCAAATTTTTTTATCAAAAGCAAATGTCCGATGCGCGTCGGTATCGTGAATGTTCTCGCTTGATCGATCGCCTGTTCAACAGCATCAAAATAAGCATCTAACAATTTTTGATTCGTGCCGTAATAACGAAGCAAACCATCTTGAAAATCTTCCGGCGATAAGTCAAGACAACGCATCCCACCTTTGCCTTTGAGAAAATGCACCGAAAGAATTACTTCTTCGAGTTTCCCATCACAACTTTCGATAAGTCCTTTCGTAAATCCTGTCTTTTTTTCAAGATAATCAAGTTCAAGACCGATTTTCACATCCAATTTCTCAGCAAACTGATGTTTCATCGCAATCGCTTCGTCGAGATACGCATGCAACTCCTCTGTCGGCATCGCGAGAGAATCCATAACATCTTGATTTTGTAACCAAGCTTTTGGTAAAGGTGGATGTTCAGTGATTGAATACGTTGTAAAACCAAGTTCAATCGCTTTTTGTAAATAGCTTTCGAAAGGAGCATGGACACCATGACGACAAAACGGCGTATGTGTATGGCCATCCCATTTTAGTACTGACGCTTTATTTTGCATAGAAAGTATGATTCCCACCTTGTGCAAGCATTTCTTTACGAAGGATTGGCGGTCATCGTCACCGCTTCATCGACAAACCCGATCGGCAAGCGTGGATCTGTGATCAGTAATCCAACTTTAGCTCCAATCGGGTACTGCTGACTAATCGCCGACATCGCATCGACTTTTACCGTTGTGTGATCAGGCAACTTCACGATGAAACGAGTGACCGAACCAAAAAACAATTTATCGACGATCGTCGCTTCAATTGAGCCGTGACCACCAACAGGGAGAAAATGAAAAGATTCAGGACGAATACCGATCGTAATCGACGTACCTTGTGGCTCGATATGACGATCGGCTAACCAGGAAAACACATGATGATGCCAACGCAGGTTATAGATTTTTTCCCCGATAGGCGATGCGATAACATCAAGTACTTCGGCAGTAATCGGATTGGTTTCGCCAATAAAACCTTCTGTAAATGCCGTTTGCGGTGCATAGTAAATGTCCATGGCTGTGCCGACTTGTTCAACCGCACCTTTTGCCATCACGACGATTCGATCACTCAGTTCGAGCGCCTCTTCCTGATCATGCGTGACCATCAGCGTAGTTACGCCTAGCGTACGCTGGATTTCTTTTAACGTAATACGCAGACTTTGTCGTACTTTTGCATCGAGGGCTGATAAGGGTTCATCCAGCAAAAGTAAAGGCGGATGAAAAGATAAGGCTCGTGCAAGCGCAACGCGCTGTCTTTCACCACCGCTCAACTGATGGGGCAAGTGATCTTTTCGATTCGTAAGACCGATTAATGCTAACAATTCGTTAACACGCTTTTGAATCGTATGTTTATCTTGTTTGCGAACATGTAAAGGAAATGCGATATTCTCGTAAGCTGACATGTTAGGGAAAAGTGCATAGGACTGAAATACGAGTCCGATATTGCGCTTTTGTGGCGTAAGATGTGTCACATCGACATCGCCAAGATGAATCGAACCTGATGTCGGCGATTCCAGACCGGCCACCATACGCAACACGGTTGTTTTTCCCGAGCCACTTGGACCTAATAATGTGACAAACTCACCCGGTTGCATCACTAAATTAAAATCTTTCACCGCTTGTAAATGATCAAACCGCTTGTTCAACTGATGAATGGTTAACATGAATAGCCTCTCTCCTTTTTTTCCGACGCCGAAATGTTCCAAGCGTTAAAGAGACAAGTACAATGGCGATCAATAAAGCAATGACAGCCATTGCCGCCCCAGCTAAAGGATTGTTTTGAAAATCAACTTGTAAATAGATCGGCAAGGTCATAAAGGAACCGCCGGTCGTCAATTGCGTGATCGTAAATTCGCCCATCCCGATACTAAAAACGAGTATGGACCCGATCAAAATGCCTGGCGCTAAAAGCGGTACCTGTACACGCAGTAACGATCGCAGATTAGAACTGCCTAGGCTTCTCGCCACATCGTGATATAACTTTGCCTCCGAATGCCGAAGTCGGTTGAGGACTGATTGCATGTAATAAGGCATACCGAATAAGGTAAATGCAAATGGCAAAAGAGTCGGAGTTCCCGCTAATGCGAAAGGTGGATTACTAAAAAACTGAACATAAGCTAAACCCAACACCACGCCTGGAAGTACAAAAGTGATAAAACTCATCGCTTCAAGAACACGTAAAATTCTTGGACTATACAGATAGCCATACCAGATCGGTGGCGTTACTAACAGGATCGTCAACACAACACTGACCAACGAAATGCCAAGCGAGTTCATCAAAGAAGAAAGGAACGATGGATCGGTGAATAAGGTTTGGTAACTGCTTAACGTAAATAATCCTTCGTTATCGATACTAAAAATCATCAAGCCGATAACAGGGATCACCATCTGCAAGATAAAAAAGAAGATAACGATCTTAGAAATCCATTTACGTCGCATTCGCACTTCTCCCTTCACGAGCGTGGAGCAACGATTTGCGTTGCGCAAAGAAATAAAAGCTGATCGAAACCCCTAAGACAATCATTTCTTCCATCGATAAAGCATCACCCAAACCCAAATTCATACTCACGTTGCCATTAACCATATATCCGATCAAAATCGGTACAAGATTAATGCTACTACCCGCAAGCTCGTAAGAAGTTACATACGTCGAAAAAGCATTCGCAAACAACAAACCTAATGTTCCGATCATGCTCGGCAATAGAACAGGTACAGCAACTTTTCGTAAATAAAGAAAAAAGGAAGCGCCTAAGGTATACATCGCCTCTTCCCATTCCTGATGCAAGGAAGACACGGCAGGAAGCATAAGAATAACGGCAAGTGGCGTAAGAAACGAAAGATAAGCCACAAACAGTCCTGAAAACGCTGCCAAGTTAAAACCCATCGCGACAATATCCACATGGAGATACTGTTGTAAAAATAACGTTAGAATCCCCGAGGTGCCTAGCGTCGCCATAAAAGCTACAGCAAGTGGAAGTCCGGCAAAGTTTGCCATTGTCGAGGAAAGTGCCGTAATGATTCTTTGTAAAACCGTCATTGAAGTACGAACGAGTGCAAAGGCGATCACAAAACCCCAAATCGCCGCAAGTACACTACTTGTCAGAGAAAGCCATGTCGTCGTCCAAAATGCATTATAGTATTGCTGCGAAAACGTTTGACGATAAAACGTGAAACTCAACCCATGCGTTCCTGTTAAACTCGAACTCAATACACCAAAAGCAGGTATAATAGCGAAGATCAGCAAAAATGCAAAAATGGGCAAAAAAAGCAAACGGCCTAAACGCAAGCTATAGCCCCCCTAAGAAGTACAGGAGACCGGCGTCCAGAAGACGCCGGTTCTCGTCCTACACTTTTTTACGAAACAACATTTTCTTTTACTGACCGAGAACTTGACTTCCCCAATTGTTGTCGATTTGCTTTGTTGCTTGCGGAAATGTTCCTGCTAAGAAATGCACTTTATTCAAATTGAGAGGTGGCAATTTTACGCTTTTCGGTAATTTCAAATACTTCAAGCGAACCGGATAAGCACCGCCTTCAGCATAAGAGATCTGACCGGCGTTGGAGAATAAATAGTTATTCAAAAGCCGTGCAGCATAAGGATGCGGTGCAAATTTGTTGATAACTTCAACATACGGACCTGCAACCGTCGAGTCACTTGGTACTACCGTGACGATTTGTGGACGACCGGCAAATTGCGCTTGATCTGCCTCTGAAAGATAATTCCACGTAATTTGGATACCGACTTGACCTGTCTTCATCGCAGAAGTACTGCCAGGCGTTCCTGTCCAGTTACCGATTTTGTGAAGTTTTTGAAAGAATTTAATCCCTGGTTCTACGTTGTTCGCATTACCACCAAACGCATATGCAGCTGCGATGACCGCATCGAATTGCTCAGCCGCTTGACGTGGATCACCAAAGCCGATTAGGCCTTTGTAAGCAGGATTCAAAAGATCTTTCCAAGTGTGTGGAATCTTTTTCACCATTTTCGGGTTGATCTCGAAGGAAATAACGCCATAATAGGCGGCTGCCCAATTTCCATGTGGATCTTTAAGATTAGAAGGAATTTGATTCCAGTATTTGTTCTTAAACGGTGCTACTACGCCCATAGATACAGCCTCAGGTCCAAAGGTAATCCCAATATCACCAACATCGCCGATGGCATGATTTTTTTCCTTTTGAAACGACTGAAGCTCTTCTGCAGAAGTCATGTTGCCTTCAGCGATGTATTGCGTTGAAATTCCATATTTTTTCGTAAAGGAAGACCACATATTACCGAGATTCGCCCAATTAGCTGGCATACCAAAGCCGTGTACCATTCCCTCGGCTTTTGCTTTGGCAACTATGCCTGATGACCAAGTGGTCGGATAGGTTGTCATCGAACTAGCCAATGCCATTTCTGATGATGTAAAAGCGAGCGTTATGAGAGAAGCTGTTACAGCGATCATCCATTGTCTTTTTTTCATATAGATATACACTCCTCGATTTTATTGAAGATTTTGTGAGAATGTCATCGAATCAACAGGCTTGATACCAAGCAGGCGACAAAGCCAAGCAGCTATTTCCGTCTGTTGGATGGTACCTGGTAGGGTCATACCATCCCTCTGCGATACAAAATACAGAGGTGTCTTTGTCACTTCATCGTAGGTACCACCGTGCACCCCAAAATCATCCATGCCATGATCAGCTGTGATTACGATCTGATATCCGAGCATTAACCACATCGGAAGAAAGCGAGAAAGTAAGTAATCGATCTTCGCAGCTCCCGCCGCGTACTCTTTGCTTGAAGCGCCATTCTTATGACCCGCATCGTCACAGCCCATCGGATGAATAACCAGCAAATCCGGATCAAAGGATTGTCGCAATTTTTCTGCATCGACAAAGACATGCGAATCAGGATAAGCATCTTCAAAGTAAAATCGACCATAGGTAATGCCAGAAGCGTTATTCTCCTGCTCACGATCACGCAAGTAATCAAACGGCCCGCGACTAAAGAGTTCGCTCATCCAGTGATATCCAGCAACGGCAGACGTTCCACCTGACTCCGCGACTAAGTCAAACACATTGTCGTGCGTAAGCCTTTGTGTATTATCATTGGTCGTGATGCCATGCTTCATCGGTGTCATTCCCGTAAAAATCGAAGCATAACAGGGACGCGACAAACTCGGAAGCACACTTTGCACTTGCGATCGCCAAGCGATTCCTTCATCAACAAGCCCTTCAACGAAACCTAACCTCGATTTCGCAACGTCATCACGCAGACCGTCAATCAATACGAAGATAAGACGTGATCGCGCAGATTGTTGCTGCATTTCTTTCACCCCAGTCAAGCTGTGTGTTCTTGTGAATCTATCTGTACTATATCTTTTAATTTTGTGGTTTTAGTTGTGAGTTCGTAAAGAAAGCGTAAAAATCCCCTCGTCCTTTGACGAGGGGAACGTTGAACCTTTGTTTTCGCGTTTTTATAGCACGCTTGGCATCGACTGTATAATTTGCCAGCATAACTCGATCGCTTTCTCCAAAACTTTTTGATCTTCAGGCGAATGTTGTCCGGCTTGCAAGGACCGCATCAAGGCATTATAAACAACGCGATGGCCAAATAGTTGAAGAGATGCCATCAAATCAGGGAGATCATCACGAGCATGAACGATGAATTCAGCATCCGCATCGGACATCCAGAGCGTTGCTTGATTCATGGATTGGGTAACACAAAGAATAGGCTCAGGAAACTGGGTTCGCAAACTCAACCAAGCGGTCGTCACCATTTTATCTTTGACGCCCTTTTCCAGCGTCTTTTCCTGAATCACCCATGGGCCTGGCGTCGCATCTCTTTCCCGATGCCGAATTTCTTTAAGTCGCAATGTAACAAGTGGATTTCGATGAATCATAATTCCTCCAAAAGCGAATGGCACAAAGTCGTCATTGTATTGTATTATAGAGATAACTATAGGTTAAGGGTATAGGTTTTTCAATAAGGATGGTGATGTTGTGGCTACTTCCTCCAATCAAAAATCGAATTCAGCGATATGGTCTGACTCCGATAACGTCCGTCTTCACCAATTAATCACTCAAAAAAAGAATGATAGCAAGCCGATTGCAGAAGCCTTTCAACAATTCGAGTTTGAAACGAATGGTAGACATACCGCAAGTGCGAATCGAATGCACTGGATGCTTTATTTGCGTTGGACTAAAAAGTATGCAATTAAAGCGGATACAAATCTTGCTCTCACGCAATCTCCCGATGCTTTTCGCGTTGATGAAAGTCCTTGGACGACGCCATTACCTCAAAAATCACTGGAAGACTTCATGCGAGAACAACAGACAATGCAAGAAGAACATAGCATGGTCCGCGAACCTGATACAGTTCATCAATTCGCAGATCAACTGTTGCAACGCGAGATAACAACCAGTCCCATTACGACACCACCTCCTTTCCATGCTGAACAGGCGTTCGCTAACGATGATCGTGAAGAAAAAATATCGCAAGCACAAGCGTATCAACTCGCTCAAGAAGCCATGCGCAAAGCAGCGATGCAAGCGATGGAAAAGAACCATCAAGGTGATGAACCCGACAAGGTAGCGCCAGCGCTGAACGGACGTCAGCCTTTGCCATTCAAACAGGAGGTGCAAGCGATGGAAACAAGGAAACCTCTTCAAGCAGACGATGAAGTAGCCAGTAAGTTATTACAGGCCGTATCTGATGTTCTTGAAGATCGTTCTTTATTGCGCCAAGATTTACAGGAATTTAAGAAGGGACTCGAACTCACGCAACGAAAAGCAAAAGAAATTGAAGATGAGAAAAAGTTACTCGAACTTCGGATCGCAGAGAAAGATTCGGAACTCGAGCGCCGCGAACTTCGTATGGTTGATCTTCGTTACAAATTAGATCAATTACAAGAAAATTATCAACACCTTGTCGCGGCAAAGGATAATGAGTACCAACGCATGCAAGATATCGTTAGCGAAATGCAAACCAAGTACGATTCTTTAAGTCGTGACTATGGAACATTGCGTCGTGATAGCACTTCACAAATCGAACGACTCGAAAGTATGCTGCGCCATGTCGAATTACGAAATGGCCAACTGGCTGCGGAAGCGGAACAAGTTCGCAAAGAAAATGCCTCGCTTACTCGTCAGATCACAGAATTCGCGCAAAAAATTTCCGGTGTGCTTGGCCAAACTGCTCCAACGGATATGCCTCGAATCATGCCAGTGCCAAATCGCAATTCTTCTGATGACCGCGCGCAAGCATAATCCTTTTTCTCAGAATCAAACAAAAAAGATCCCTCGCTCAGAATATGAGCAAGGGATCTTTTTTTAAAGATCTTTCATTATACTATCGACCGTATCTTTTGTCAATTGGACCTTTGCAAAAAGATTCGGATGATCGAGAACAAGACCAACGGGTACATCTGGGTTTTGTTGTGCTTGTTGCAAGGCGGAAATCGCCTGATC
The DNA here is from genome assembly GCA_013044175.1 of Bacilli bacterium. GTDB lineage: Bacteria > Bacillota > Bacilli > Alicyclobacillales > SLC66 > JABEUY01. The sequence goes on along the minus strand of JABEUY010000029.1, from coordinate 10,981 downwards.
GGTCATCGGGAATTTAAGATAATGAACGCTCGTTGTAAACTCACGATCATCATGAACTTCCTCAAATGCCGCTTGCACAGCGACATCGCCGATATGTAAGGACAGATGAAACTCGATGCCTTTTAAAGCGACCAACATTTTTTCAAGCTCAACTTGATCATCCGATTCAATAAAGAGCGTACCCGATAACTCTTTATCTTGTGGGAGCATACCATCGTAGATGTTAATATACTCTTGCAATTCTTTCGGATCTTCAAGATCTTCACTATGCGCTAATTCTCGAATCTGATAGAGCACCGTTTCGCGGTTTTCAAAAAGTAATGAGATCGCTGGCGCGAGTTTGACCCGACGCGCTTTCTTATACTGGATCATATTCGAGACATACGCTTCACGTGATTGCCGATACGTCGTTAGCGCCGCTAAATCTTCAAGTGTGATGACGTTTTTCATCGTCATCACCTCTTATACTTGAAGCGTATCGAGCAGCGTTTGGAAACGTTGAGCATGAACGCGTTCTGCTTTTGCCATGACTTCCATCCATTCACCGATTTCATCGAATCCTTCTTCACGTGCTTTTGCCGCAAAGCCAGGATACATTTCGGTGTATTCATACGTTTCACCAGCAATCGCTGATTCGAGCATTTCTTTTACAGTGCCAACAGGAAGTTTGGTCGCCGGATCGCCTTCACCGTTTTCACGCAAACGATCAAAATGGCCAAAGGCATGCTTAGTTTCGCCATTAGAGATACTGCGGAATAATTGAGAAACTTCTTCTACACCTTCAAGATCCGCTTTTTCTGCAAAATAAAGATAACGACGGTTAGCTTGTGATTCACCTGCAAATGCTACGCGAAGATTTTCTGCGGTTTGACTGCCTTTCAAATTAGCCAAGTAAAACGCCTCCTTGTAATGTGAATAGCTAGTTAATAATAATTATCAACTAGCTATTATTATAATTAAAACACTTCCTGCTGTAAAGTCTTTACCCTCGAAATCTTACGACTTCATGATATCTTGACAATTCGCACAAACACCGCGAACTTCAAGTTGACATTCATCGATCTGAAAACACAATTCTTTTGCGACGGAAGTCAAATCAGGCATCTCAGGAAGATAAAAATCAGTAAGTTGTCCGCACTGAACGCAAAGCATATGATGGTGCGGATACGTATTGGCATCAAAGAGACTCGCTCCATCGCCAAACGTGATTTCCTTGACAAGTCCCGCTTCACTAAACGATTTTAACGTGTTGTAGACGGTAGATACGCTGATGTTTGGCCATCTCTCATGGATCGACCGATAGATATCATCAGCCGAAGAATGACCACGATAGACAAGGATATGGCGTAAAATCGCATCCCGTTGCGGGGTAACCCGTAGTCCGACCGCCTTCAACATCGTCACTACTTCGTTTTCTGAATGGGCCAGCGCCATCGTCGTCACCCCAAAACACATAGTAGTTAATAATTATTATTATCTACTATGTGTTTTTGTCAAGCCATTTCAGCGAGAACACCTTGTGAAAATTGACTATTATATAATTTTTCATAAAATCCCTTTTGCTCAAGCAGACCAAGATGTGTGCCTTGTTCAATGACGCGACCGTGATCCATCACTAAAATCCAATCTGCATCGCGAATCGTCGAGAGTCGATGCGCGATGATAAAACTGGTGCGATTCTGTCGTAACTTTTGCATAGCTTCTGAGACGAGGAGTTCGGTTCGCGTATCGACGCTGCTCGTCGCTTCGTCTAACAATAAAATGAGCGGATCAGCAAGTATAGCTCGTGCGATCGTCAAGAGTTGCTTTTGTCCTGCTGAAAGATCGGTAGCTTCTTCATTGATCATCGTCTCATAACCTTCAGGTAACGTTTGAATAAAATGATCAGCAAATGCCGCTTTCGCCGCTTCTTTCACTTCCTCCATGGTGGCATTCTCTTTGCCATACGCGATATTATCCCGAATCGTACCATGGAATAACCACGTATCTTGCAACACCATACCAAAGTAACGCCGTAATTCCCCACGTCGCATCGTGGCGATATCAGCATCATCGATTTGAATGCGTCCATCATTCACTTCATAAAACCGCATCAAGAGATTGACGAGCGTCGTTTTACCTGCACCCGTTGGTCCAACGATCGCCACGGTCTTGCCGGGCTGGACTTCAACCGAGAGGTCGCGAATTAGTGGTTCGTCTTCTTTATACGAAAATGCGACGCGATCCAGCGCTACGCGTCCTTTGGGATCTGATATCACGCTAGCCTCAGCAGGATCAGCGATTTCTTCTTGTTCATCGAGAATTTCAAAAACACGTTCCGCAGAAGCCATCGTCGATTGCAGAATATTAGCAATGCTCGCCAATTGCGTGATCGGCTGAGAAAATTGGCTCGTATACTGCGTAAAGGAGGTAATACCACCGATACCCACGGAACCATGAACAATGAGATAGCCGCCAAAGACACTGACAAATACATACCCGATATTGCCGATAAAGCCCATCACAGGCATGATGACACCCGAGATAAACTGCGCTTTATATTCGACAGAAAACAATTGCTCATTCATTTTTTCAAACTCAGCGATCGATCGTTCTTCTTGCCCAAAGGCACGAACAACCGTATGACCTGTGTACATTTCTTCAACATGACCATTTAACGTACCGAGCATGCGTTGTTGTTCTTTAAAATACCGCTGCGACCTTTTCGCGATAAACATCGTAGCAAGAACGCTAAGCGGAAGGGTAACAAAGATCACAAGCGTCATCCAGACATTGATGGTCAACATCATGATGACGACGCCGACTAAGGAAACGGTCGACGTGATGATCTGCGTAAGACTCTGTTGTAACGAATTGGCAATGATATCAAAGTCATTAATAAAACGACTTAATAAATCGCCATGTGCATGTTCATCAAAATAGCGTAAAGCAAGTCGGGAAATTTTCTCATCGACTTGCTGACGCAACACGTACACCGTCTTTTGTGCAACGCCGGCCATTGTGTATTGCTGGATAAAGGAAAAAATAGAACTTAACACGTAAAGTCCTAGTAAGGTCAACACATTGGTGGACAGCGTGGTCAAAACAACACCATGAGGTCCAATGCCATGATACCGATACAACCCGGTAAATAACGATGTGATCGCTTGGCCTAAAACATAAGGGCTAAAAACATTAAAGACGGTGCTAAAAATCGCCGCAAAAAATACGATCGTCAATTTCCAACGATGAGGGTAAAGATATCGGCTAAAACGCCATAACGTACCGCGAAAGTCTTTCGCCTTTTGCACAGGGCCACCAAAACCGCCATGATTGCGAAAAATCGGACGGTTATCTTGATTCGACTTGGACGAGGAGGTATTCATGCCGATTCCTCCTTCGACAACTGCGAAGCGACGATTTCTTGATACGCCTTGCATGTCTGCATAAGTTCATGATGCGTATCGATACCTTGCACGACACCGTCATCTAGCACGATGATTCGATCAGCATCGCGAATCGTCGCTACGCGTTGGGCGACGATAAAGACGATCGCGTCATCGATCTCATGGCGTAGTGCACTTCGCAATTTCGCATCGGTCTGGTAATCGAGCGCCGAAAAACTATCATCAAAAAGATAGACAGAAGGCTTTCTCACGAGCGCTCGTGCGATCGACAATCTTTGTTTTTGACCGCCTGAGACATTCGTTCCGCCTTGCGTAATCACCGCATTTTCCTGCTCTGTCATCACGTCGACAAATTCGGAAGCCTGAGCGATGTCTAGTGCCTTGCGCACCTCATCGATCGTCGCCTCTTCCTGACCAAAACGGATATTATCAGCAATCGTTCCTGAGAACAACACCGCTTTTTGAGGAACATAACCCATCATTCGCCGCAACGTCGTTTGTTTGATCTGACGTAGATCCACACCATCAAGCAAGATACTTCCGGCATTCACATCCATGAACCGCATCAGTAAATTGAGCAACGTCGATTTGCCCGAACCGGTACCACCGATAATCGCAATCACTTCACCGCGATTCACTTCAAAAGACACATCTTGCAGTGCAGGTTGCGATGCTTGTGAAAAGGAAAAGCTGACATGGTCAAACTTGATTTTTGAAATGGCAGGAAGTTGATCTTGCGCAGAAGGAGAATCTGTAACTTGCGTATCCGTATCAAGAACTTCAACAATACGAGTTGCTGAGGCGGACGCACGAGGGATCATAAATGACATCATCGAAAGCATCAAGACAGAAAATAGAATCTGCATAATGTATTGAATAAAAGCCATCAAACTTCCGATAGGCATTTGCTGCTCGCTGATTTTAAGACCACCAAACCAGATGATCATCACCGTCGAAAGATTGACGATCAACATTACAAGAGGAAACATGCTCGCCAACAGTCGATTGACCGCGATCGACGTATCGGTTAAATCCTTATTAGCTTTGGTAAAACGATCTGATTCATAACGCACGCGATCAAACGCTCGAATGACGCGAATCCCCATCAAGCGTTCACGAAGAACACGATTTAACGTATCGATTTTAACCTGCATGACAGAAAATAACTTCGTAGCTTGTCGTAAAACGAGATAAATCACAAACCCAAGTATCGGTAATACAATCACGATGATCCACGTCATCGAAGCGTCCGTCACAATCGCCATCACGATGCCGCCAATCGCCGTAAGTGGCGCCATGACCATCATGCGAAGCATCATGTTAATCAATAAAGCCACTTGACGAATATCATTCGTCGTTCGCGTAATCAACGAAGCCGTTCCGATCTTTGAAAATTCATGCACCGTAAACGATTCCGCTTTCGAAAATACACGAAATCGCAAATCCTTGCCAAAGTGCATAGCGACTTTCGCGGCAAAATAGCTGGCTAGGATAGAACAAATCCCACCAGCTATTGACACGACAAGCATCCAAGCACCCATATTCAGTATGTAACCCGTATCCCCGTGCAACACCCCGACATCGACGATCTGCTGCATCAAATGAGGGAGATACAGATTCGCCATCGATTGCAAAAAAATCAAAAGAATTACGGTCGCAATCGATGCGCGGTAAACTTTAAGTTCTCGAAGTAAACGCATCATTCGGGTCTTCACCACTTTCTTAGACCCGCCAAATTTACGCTTTTAACACCTTACTGCATATCCGTTTTCATGAATGCGTACGGCAACAAGTCCCCGATCGTCGTCTCGATGTGATCCTCCTTAAGATTGAACAATTGCACAGGTGTCGTTGCTTCACTAAACTCAGCGAGAACCTGACGACAGGCACCACAGGGAGAAATGGCACGTGGGGCACCCGCCACGACCACGAGAGCCTTCACACGCTTGCCACCACCTGCTATCATCGCAAAAACAGCCGATCGTTCTGCACAATTGGTCAAACCAAACGAAGCATTTTCCACATTACAGCCGACAAATATTCTTCCTTGTTCATCGAGTAAAGCTGCGCCGACAGCAAACGTTGAGTAAGGTGTATACGCATGTTCACGAACGCTTTTGGCTGATCGAAATAACGCTTCCCAATCTATCATAGCACTTCTCCATTTCAATTACGTCTTACTTACTCAAATCATCACGTGAGATCGTTTCAAGTATCGTGACATGCTTTTGTGGCTGTTGATCCGTCTCAATCGTCAGGGCAGACGGTAACGCCTGCACAGCTTTTACTAACGACGCTTGTGAACGGGCGTATACTTTTGCAATCGGTTTACCGTACGAGATCGCTTCACCGATTTTCGCATAAAACAATAGTCCAACTTCAGGATCAACCGGATCTTCTAGGCGATGTCGCCCAGCTCCAAGGTCGAGGGCAATTTGACCGACACGAAGCGTGTCGATTCCGGTCACATAACCTGCCCGATCCGAAAGTACTTCCATATGAAAAGGAGCCAACGGCAAGCCGTCACAAAATTGTTCGCGTTTACCCCCTTGCGCCTCAATCCATCGCAAGTAGTGTTCAAAAGCGCTTCCACTTTGCAAAGCTTCAATGACTTGCTGTTGCGCAGACTCATAAGAAATGTTTTTAGCCATCGACACCATATGAGAAGCCAATGCGATCACTTCATCACGCAAGTCTTCTGGTCCTTCATTGCGTAAACAAGCTTGCGCTTCGTTTACTTCGATCGCATTACCCACTGCATAGCCAAGCGGCTGATCCATGCTTGTGAGAACAGCACGGACATTACGATCGTGAAAATCGCCGATACGAACCATCATCGTGGCGAGTTCTCGAGCTTGATCCATTGATTCCATAAACGCGCCATTGCCGACTTTGACATCTAAGACGAGATGAGGAGAACCACTTGCCAATTTTTTTGCCATGATCGATACAGCGATCAACGGTATATTGTTCACGGTGGCTGTTACATCGCGCACAGCGTACATTCTCTTATCGGCTGGGGCGAGTTCTGCTGTCTGCGCGACGACAGCGACGCCAATTTCGTTCATTTGCCGCTCGATTTGCGCTTTATCAAGATGAATCTGAAAACCTGGGATACTTTCGAGTTTATCGAGCGTTCCACCTGTATGCCCAAGACCACGTCCCGACATCTTGAGTACGGGGATCCCAAGCGAAGCGACGAGTGGTGCCAAAATCAGCGTTGTTTTATCACCAACACCGCCTGTAGAATGTTTATCAACAATACCTAATGCTTCTTCAATCGGACCACCTGATAGGGCGACAGCATCCGTTAGCCAAAAAACCTCTTGATCGGTTAATCCCTTACAATATGCAGCCATCAACCAGGCAGCTAGTTGATAATCCGGCATGGATTGGTCGACAATGCCACGCACAAGTTGTTCGATTTCCTCTTTAGAAAGGGCGATACCATCACGTGTTTTTTCGATGATCGAGATCATTGCTTCATCGACCTGCCTCTCACTTCGTTTTGCCCAAGATAATTCGAGCTTGACTCGTTCCGAGTCGAGATGCTCCCTTTTGTAAAAACTGTATCGCTTCTTCACGTGTCTTAATGCCACCAGAAGCTTTCACTTTGGCATGAGAGCCGACAGCTTCCTTCATCAAAGCAACATCATCAAGAACGGCGCCACCCGAAGAAAATCCTGTCGATGTCTTCACATAATTCGCCTCTGCGAGCACAGAACACCATGATGCCATCACTTTTTGCTGATCGGTCAATAGGCAAGTTTCAAGAATCACTTTAAGCAATTTTCCCTGTGCGGCTTCACGAACGGCTACGATATCCTGATAGACAGCTTGCCATTGCCCAGCTTTAATCATGCCAATCGGCACGACCATGTCGATTTCTTGAGCACCTTCTCCAACCACATACGCAGTTTCAAACGCTTTAGCTTTTGCACCCATCGCACCTAACGGGAATCCGACGACAGAACAGACAGCCACGTCACTTCCCGCAAGTTCTTTCGCGACAAGAGGTACATAAAGAGCATTAACACACACGGATGCAACGTGCCATTGACGAGCTTCTTCACAAATCACCTTTACTTGATCGGGCGTAGCTTCGGGTTTTAACAAAGTATGATCGATCGTTTTTGCTAACGATTTTTCATCAAAAAGAAGGGATACCTCATCTTTGCTTACCTTTGTACTGTTGATCACATTTTCTCCCGCTTGTCCAAACAAGCGAATAAATTCTTCTTGCCAAGCGCGCTCAATCATGCATGTTTCACCCCTAACTGCGTCACAAATTCATCACCGACTGGCCAAGGCACATCGAAGTAGGCAGCGATCGATGCACCAAGATCAGCATACGTAGCACGTACACCTAAATCACAACTGGTGACCATGGAAGAATGATAAGCGATAAGTGGAACGGATTCTCGGCTATGATCGGTGGACGGTGTCGTCGGATCACAACCATGATCAGCAGAAAGGAGAAGGAGATCTTCTGGCTGCATCTGCGAAAGAATTTCTGGTAAACGACGATCAAACGCCTCGATCGCTTTAGCAAATCCGCTAGGATCATTGCGATGACCATAGAGCATATCGAAATCGACAAGATTCGCAAACAAAAGCGCAGGCCCTTCGTACTCTTTCATCGCTTGAAGAATCTTCGTCACACCATCATCATTGTTATCGGTATGAATGGAGTCGGAAATACCTTTGTGGCCATAGATATCAGCGATTTTTCCGATACCGACAACACGCACTTGCTGTTTTACAAGGGCATCAAGCATCGTTTTACCAAAGTCTCGCGAATAATCTTTACGGTTGGATGTTCTTTGATAGTTACCTGATTCACCGATAAATGGCCGCGCAATAACACGACCAACAGCGTGTGGTCCGATTAACAATTCGCGTGCTATCTCACAATAATGGTATAAATCTGATAAGGAAATCACATCTTCATGCGCGGCAATTTGAAACACACTATCGCCTGACGTGTAGACGATTGGGAAGCCTGTCTTAACGTGCTCATCGCCTAATTGTTTGATAATCTCCGTTCCTGATGCGGGAAAATTCCCGAGCGATTTTCTGCCAATCGCGTTCTCAAAGGAGTCCATCAAGTCTTTAGGAAACCCTTGTGGATAGGTTGGAAGAGGCTCACGCAAGGTAACACCAACATACTCATAATGGCCATTGGTCGTATCCTTACCGGCAGATTGTGGTACCATTCTTCCATAACCACCGACAACATCATCTATAGGCACACCTGCAAGGTCATCGATACGTCCAAGACCAAGCTTGGCGAGGTTGGGAATCTTTAATCCTCCGGTCATACGTGCGATGTTACCCAGTGTATTCGCGCCGACATCGCCATACATAGCAGCATCTGGAGCTTGTCCAACACCAACCGAATCTAATACGATCATGATCACTCGTTTTGCCATGTTCATTTCCCCCTTCATTATTTCGACGGTTCATAAGGAATACCATCAGCAAGGGGCGCTCGACTGCGTCCGATGATCCCTGTTAGTGCGACGATCGTTAAAACATAAGGAAGCATGCCGACGATGTTAGCCGATACTTGATAGCCTTGTAATGCGATGCTTAAAGCTAAGGCAAACCCGAATAAGAGCGAAGCACCGAGAGAACCAAATGGCGTCCATTTGCCAAAAATCATCGCAGCCAAAGCGATATACCCACGTCCATCCGTCATATTGACATCAAAGCCATTTAATAATCCTAATGAAAGATAAACGCCAGCCATTCCTGATAACATGCCACCGATCGAAACGCCAAGATAGCGTATCTTCACGACGCTCACACCAACCGTGGCTGCCGCTTCAGGATGCTCACCCACAGCACGCATGACAAGCCCGATATTCGTATGAAATAAGATGTAATGCGCCACGATCACAAGAATGATCATCAGATAAACGAGCAGATTTTGTTGACCGATAATTTGACCGATAAAGGGAATCTTAACGATGCCAGGTATCGTGATCGTAGGCAAAAATGGTGTTGATGTAGGTGTTCCATTAAAGCCAAAAATCGTATTGAGTAAAAAGGCTGTAAGGCCTGCTGCAAAAACATTGATCGCCATACCGATGATCACTTGATCGGATTGAAGTCGAATCGCTGGCCAAGCGAGCGCAAGCGAAGTGATAATCCCTGCAAGCATACCGGCAAATAGTCCTAGAAAAGCAGAATGTGTACTTACGGCAACTAAGACGCCGAAGAAGGCACCGATCAGCATGATACCCTCCATCGCGATATTGACAACACCTGTACGTTCAGAGAAAGTACCACCAAGCGCGGCTAACGCGAGTGGCGTAGCCATCGCAAGCGTCGATGCATAGAGTTCTGGATTGCCAAACACTTGGGCAAGAATACTCCACATCAGTCTCTCACTCCTTTCGCAGCGAGTGCTACCGTTTGTCGTTTGGTCACCATTTTACGAAGATACGTATAGAGACGATCGGTAGCAACAAAGAAGATAATAATTCCCGTGATGACATCGGTCATATTCGCTGACACACCCGATGTGATCTGCATCATTTGACTTCCTGTTGAAAGGGCAGAGAAGAAGATAGCAGCAAACACAATGCCGATCGGATTGTTTTTCGCGAGTAACGAGACGACAATCGCGGTGTAGCCATACCCGGAGTTAAACGTATCGGTGAGTTGATAATCGACACCGAGCATCTGCACACCACCTGCCAGTCCAGCAAGTACACCACTTAAGCCAAGCGACAACACCGTAAACCAAGCGACGGGAAGTCCACTATACTTAGCGGCAAAATTGTTGTAGCCAACAGCGCGCAATTTGTAACCGAGCGTGGTATTAAACAGCAAGATATGAATGATGATGACAGCTACAATCGCAACAAATATTCCATCGGATAAACTTGAGTTGGGCAACAAATTCGGAAAAGGATTCGGCAAAGTAGCACTCGCCGCGATCGGTGGCGATTGTGGTGTATAACCTGGTTGCATCATAGGTCCTTTTTCTACCATGAAATGTCCAAGTAAAATCGCGACATAACTCATCATCATCGTCGTGATAACCTCGTGTGCACCAACCCATGCTTTCGCAAGACCGGGTATGACACCGCCCCACAGCCCACCTGCAACCATCGCTGCCACTAAAGCGAGCGGAATATGCAGATACCAAGGCATGGAAGTAAAATTGTAACCGACAAAAACTGCAGCCATCGCACCTACCCAGTACTGCCCCTCAGCGCCGATATTGAATAACCCTGTACGAAACGCTACGGCGATACCTAGACCAGTTAGCATAAGCGGGATGGCGCCTGCGATTGTATTACCGATCGCCGTCGGGCTTCCAAAAGCGCCATTAAATAAGGATTCATACGCGGAAATCGCATTGTATTTTGTGATTGCCATGATAATTCCACCAAGAATAAGACCCGTAATGATCGCATACAGCGGCAAAGAAACGGACTTCCAGAGCTTTTTCATGCTTGTACCTCCTTTGCCCCGATTTCACCTGTCATCGCTAGACCGAGTTGTTCGCGGGTGACTTCGCCATTTTTATAGATCGCCATCAATTCCCCGCCATGCATGACACCAATGCGATCAGAGAGCAT
>JABEUY010000028.1 GCA_013044175.1 Bacilli bacterium | reverse complement strand
TCAGCATCAGAAAGCGTAAGATAAATGATACCTTCAATCAAACCAATAATGCCTGGAATTCCAGTCCAACAAAATACGAGATAAAGGATGCCCATACCGATCTTACCAAGATAAAATTTATGAACACCTAAACTACCTAATAAAATTCCGAACACACCGGCAGCGACTTTGCTTTTTGTCGGTACAAAATTCGATGATAAATTCTCGTTTGCCATCATTATTGAGCCTCCAATGATAAATGTAAGAAAAAGTTCAAAAGTCTTTGCTGACTTGGAAACTACCATAGCATGAATAAGTGTTTTAAGGAAGCTTAAATCATCATTTTTATATAAGGATTAAGAAAAATTTTAGAAAAATGATTAACCATTAAGACTATTTCGCAAAAATGTACATGAGAAATGGTATGAAGACGAGTCTGGTTTGATGATAAGATGGTAGATATTTTAAGCCTTGAGGGCAGCGAAGAGAGGCGACAAAAGAATGATCACGAACGAAGGGTACCTTGATGTCGAAGGTGGGCGCATTTGGTACGGAATCTATGGAGAGCAACAGGGAAAAATTCCATTACTGACGCTACATGGTGGGCCGGGGAGTTCGCATCTCGGGATGCAACCGCTCGCTGAGTCACTCGCCGCACAGAGACAGGTGATCGTCTATGATCAACTTGGCTGTGGACGTTCGGATCGTCCGAATGATGTATCTCTTTTTACGATCGAACGCTATGTGCGTGAACTTGCTATGATTCGCGAAGCACTTGGTCTGACCAAAGTGCATATCCTCGGTCATTCTTGGGGTACGATGCTTTTAACCGACTATCTATTAACGAAACCAGACGGTGTAGTTTCGGCGATATTTTCAAGCCCCTGTCTAAGCGCATCACGATGGGTGGATGATGCCAATCACTATCGACTGGATCTACCTAAAGAAGTACAAGCCGTGCTGCTTGAGTGCGAAACGAACGGTACCACCGATTCACAAGCGTATCGCGAAGCGGAAAAAGAGTATGTCAAACGCCATGTGTGCCGTGTCGAACGCACCGAAGAACAAAAAGCCAAACAAAAGCAAGCGTTTGGCAATCAAGTATATAACTACATGTGGGGACCCTCTGAGTTTTGTGCGACAGGCACTTTACGGAATTATGATCGAACGGATCGTTTGGGCGAAATCACGGTGCCTTCGCTCTTTACCTGCGGATTTTATGATGAAGCATCACCCGCTTCAACTGACTATTATCATGATCTGGTACCTAATGCCGAATTTCATGTTTTTGCAACCAGTTCTCATTCTGCGATTCTTGAAGAACATGATGCGTATCTAGACACGATCTCCACATTTATCGAAAAGCATGAGTAGTGCAAATCTTGCGAAAGATGCTATATGCTGAGCACAAACATAATCATCGACAACGGTAACAAGATGAGATTGGCATAGCCGCCTGGAGGTCTTCCTCGTAATAAAACAGGTGGCTTCATTCTGCCGACGGCCATGCGTCCCATAATTTCAACGCATAGATCAATTGCGATTGCCCTCATAAGGCAATCGAAAAGCCCGAAAAATGTTGATTCGCTACGCTGGGAAACACAAGGTTAAGAAAATGGGTCATGGTGCGAGGCCTTCTTTCGATAGGAATGTACTTGATGTGAACAAATCAAGGATGCATTCAAGGTAACGATTATGCAGTAACGATATACTTATCCCATAAAGGAGCCAATGCAAAATGATATCGCGTCAAGAGGAAATGCTACAAACCATGAATTTTCGTCACGCTTGTAAACAATTTGATCCTTTACGTACGATCACTGACGAGGATTTTCTCACCATTCTTGAAGCAGCTAGACTTTCGCCGACTTCATTCGGTTTTGAACCGTGGAAACTGATCGTGTTAAGGGATGCTACGATTAAGCAACTGCTTGATCCTGTCGCTTGGGGTGCACGCAATAGTCTTCACGGTGCGAGTCATTTCGTGATTGTACTCGCTCGAAAAAGCGTCGATTTACAACCAGATTCTGCGTATCTGACGAATCTGATGCGCGATGTTCATCGGTTGCCTGAGGAGGCGATCGAAGGGCGACGACAATTTTATCGCAATTTTCTTGAGCATGATTTTCAACTGGAAGATGAGCGTGCGCATTTTGATTGGGCGTGTAAACAGACGTATATCGTATTGGCCAATATGATGACGACGGCGGCATACCTCGGTATCGATTCGTGTCCTATTGAGGGATTTTCGCAAGCAGAAGTCGATCGTGTCTTGGTGGATGAAGGCTTGATCGATCCAGAACATTTTGGTGTTTCTGTGATGGCTGGATTCGGTTATCGTGCAAAAGATCCTGTTCGTGCAAAAGTTCGACAATCGCTTGATGATCTCGTCATTTGGTTTTAGATGCGCGCGATGCAAAACGGGAAGGTAGATGGAAAGGCTAGTTGTCGAGACATTCTCGGTAGCTAGCCTTATTTACTACTACGGGGTATAGTATTGAAGTATCGGTATTGGGTCAAAGAGAGGGAGAGCACGATGAAAGAGAAAACGTCCTGTCATCATCAGCACAGTTATGATGCGATTCGTCCCAATTTACAAACGCGGTTAAAGAAGATTGAAGGACAAGTTCGTGGTATCCAAAAAATGATTGAAGAAGATCGTTATTGCGTCGATATTCTCGTGCAAATCTCAGCCGTGCAAAGTGCTTTGCAACGGGTGGCGTTTCCTCTTCTTGAGGCACATACCAAAGGATGTGTTGTCGACGCGATCGCAAAGCAAGAAGGCGAAACGGAAAAGATCGAAGAACTCATGGATTTGTTTCGACAGTTTTTGAAAATGGGCTAATCGAACTATGGTAATATATACACTACAGGGGTATGGTATAAAAAGAAGGTGATTATAATGGCAACAACGTTGAAAGAAATGAACTTGCCTGTGGAAGGCATGACGTGTGCGGCTTGTGCTGTACGCATTGAAAAAATGGTCGGTAAGCTCGATGGCGTTCAAGAAGTGCAGGTCAATCTCGCTTCCGAACGCGCACATGTCGTGATCGATCCGTCGACAAGTTGGCAAGCCGTGATCGAACGCATTGAAAAAACAGGGTATCAGGTACCTGTCGAATCGCTGTCTTTACAAATCGGAGGCATGACGTGCGCCGCTTGTTCAGCGCGAATTGAAAAGGTGGTCGGTCGATTGCCTGGTGTTCAACAGATTCAAGTCAACCTCGCCTCCGAAAAAGGACAAGTGACGATCGTACCTGGTGTGATCAGCCAACAAGACGTGATTGCCGCGATTGCGAAAGCGGGCTATATCGCTTCGTTGATCGATGATAAGGCGCAGCAAGATCGAAAACGCCAAAAGCAATTAGCGTATCAAAAGGAACAGCAGAAATTTGCGCTTGCCGTCTTACTCGTACTTCCGTTGTTCGTACAAATGGTGCTCGGGCTGTTTGACGTTCGTCCCTTTTTACCCGATTGGATTAGCTTTTTGTTAGCGACTCCGGTGCAGTTTTACGTAGGTTGGCGTTTTTATCGAGGAGCCTATCATGCTTTGCGTGGCGGGAGTGCCAACATGGATGTGCTGGTGGTGCTCGGTACGAGTGTCGCCTACCTCTATAGCGTATTCTTACTCGTGTTAGGATCGACACAGACGTACTTTGATTCCTCGGCTCTTGTCATCACGCTGATAACACTAGGCAAGTTATTAGAGACGCGTGCCAAAGCGAAGTCTTCAGCGGCCGTGGAAGAACTGGCTAAGCTTGGTGCTAAAATGGCGCATCGTCAAAGCGTAGATAGCGAGACTTTCGAAGATGTTCCTGTCGAATCGTTACAAATCGGCGATATCGTGCAAGTTTTGCCGGGTGAAAAAATCCCGAGTGATGGAACGATTCTTAAAGGCAGCACGCGTGTCGATCAGTCTTTTATCACCGGTGAATCGATGCCGGTCGCTAAGCAAGTGGGTGATGAGGTGGTCGGCGCTTCGGTCAATCAGCACCAGGCGTTCATGATGCGTATCGATAAGATCGGTGCAGAGACGATGCTTTCTCAAGTGATTCGACTCGTCGATCAAGCGCAAGGTTCCAAAGCGCCTGTTCAACGTTTAGCCGATCAGATCTCGGGGATTTTCGTACCGATCGTTTTGGGGATTGCGGTCATTACTTTTTTGTTATGGGGTTGGTTCGCCGGTTGGTCGCATGCTCTTTTTGCCGCAGTTGCCGTGCTGGTCGTGGCCTGTCCTTGTTCGCTAGGTTTAGCGACGCCGACGGCGATCATGGTGGGTACCGGTCTTGGTGCGAAGAAAGGCATCTTGATTAAAGGAGGTGAGTATCTCGAACGTCTTCATCACGTACAAAGTGTGATTTTTGATAAAACGGGCACGCTGACCGTAGGTCACCCCGAAGTTAGCGCGATGTGGGTGGCAGAAGGTGTCGATCCTTCATGGTTGATTCAAAAAGCCGCTTCGCTCGAACAGCAAAGTGAACATCCTCTTGGTGCGGCGATCGTTCGTTATGCCAAAGAGCAAGGTCTAGCGTTCGAGACGTTTGAAGAAGTTCGAGCTTGCCCTGGCCAAGGTATTGAAGGAAAAGTTAAGGGCATAACTTATGCGATCGGCCATCGCCAATGGCTAGAAAGTAAGATCGACGAAACGGTCACTGCGATCCTTGAAGACTTTGAAAAAAAAGCTTTTACTGCGGTTGTTATGACGGATGAAGAACGTGCGCTTGGTGTGTTTGGCATTGCCGATGCGATAAAGCCAGAGGCAGCAAGGACGGTCGCGGCGTTGCATGCGCTTGGTATTGAGACGTGGCTTTTAACAGGCGATCAAGCCTATACAGCGCAAGCGGTCGCGCAGCAAGTGGGCATTACCCATGTGGTCGCCCAAGTACTACCTGCCGATAAAGCGACGAAAGTAGCTGAAATTCAAGCGCAAGGTCGAATCGTCGCCATGGTTGGGGATGGCATCAATGATGCACCCGCTTTAGCCAAGGCGGATATCGGCATCGGGATGGGGACAGGCTCGGCGATTGCGCTTGAAGCGGCAGATATCGCTTTGGTCAATGCGGATACGCTTGGGGTTGTCGAAGCGATTTTGCTCGCTAAAGCGACGATGCGTAAAATTCATCAAAATCTGTTTTGGGCTTTCTTTTACAATGTGCTGGGTATTCCTCTTGCTGCGTTCGGTATATTGAGTCCGATTATCGCAGGGGCGGCGATGGCCATGAGTTCGGTCAGTGTGGTGTCAAATAGCCTGCTGTTACAACGCAGGTATCGTTCGTAAGGCAAAGTTTACGTTACAATCTATCGAAAAAGAGGTTGAATCGATCATGGAAACAAAAGTCTATCAAGTTAAAGGTATGAGCTGTCATCATTGCAAAAACGCTGTCGAATCTGCCGTCAAAGCGATCGATGGCGTGACGGAAGCGACTGTCGATTTAGAAAAAGGTCAAGTCACGGTGGCGATGGTGGCTCCTGTATCGCTTGATGCGATCAGCGCCGCGGTCGATGATGCGGGGTATGAATTGGTGAAAGCCTAAACGATGATTATTTTCATCGGCTAGTTGTACAAGCGTAATCATGCTATAATCACCGTAATGATGATGAAAAGGAGTGAGGTTTTATGCAAAATGTGACCTTAGCTTTTGTGCGCGCATTTTTCAGGTCCTCGCTTCTTTTATCCGGACAGAAACGTTAATTCGTTGTTGTTGGAATAAAAAAGCCTTGGACCGAGTTTTCGGGTCCAAGGCTTTTTTCGTTAAGCCATGGGCATATTGCCTATGGCTTTTGAACGTTATATAGGGGGTAATGCATGTGGAAATAGCACGTATTGTATCGGAACAAAAAGGTTCGTATCACATGGTAATGGGTCAAGACCATCTCGTTGGTGAAGTAACAGGAAAATTGCGACATAGTGCGTTGACGCGATCCGATTATCCTGCGGTGGGTGATTATGTCTCGGTGCAAAGACTGGACGAACAGCGAGCGCTCATTCATGCCATTTTGCCAAGAAAAAACACGTTTTCGCGCAAAGAAGCAGGACAAGTGGTGCAAGAGCAGATCATGGCGACCAACGTAGACACGGTCTTTGTGTTTGCCGCGCTCAATCAGGATTATAATGTACGAAAAATCGAGCGCATGTTAATCTTTGTCTGGGAAAGTAACGCAATGCCCGTTGTTTTACTCAGTAAGGCGGATCTTTGCGATACGATCGAACAGAAAATCGAGGAAGTCAGGGACATTGCGATTGGTGTGGCCGTTCATGCGATTAGTGTAAGGCATAAAGAAAGTCTTGATGTGTTACAGGCGTATCGCGGGGCGGGAAAAACGATCGCTTTATTTGGCGCATCGGGTGTGGGGAAATCGACACTGACCAATCTACTTGTCGGCAATGATTCTATGAAAGTGAATGCCGTTCGAGAAAGTGATGATCGGGGCAAACACACGACTACACATCGCGAAATGATCTTTTTGTCCGATGGAACGGCGATTGTCGATATGCCAGGCATGCGGGAATTTCAACTTTTCGATCATCAAGAAGGGATTCATTTTACGTTTGAAGATATTGAACAGTTGGCAGACCTATGCCGATTCGCCAATTGTACGCATGAAAACGAACCTGACTGTGCCGTGTTGCAGGCGATCGAAGAAGGAACGTTGCCGAGCGAACGATGGATGAATTATCGCAAAATGCAAAAAGAAGTTCGTTTTATGGAACGTAAAATCTCGACGCATGAACGTCTACAAGAGAAAAGACAAAGTAAGGGAAAAACCAAAAAAGTCCGTATGAACCTGGAGGATTTCGAGCTGTAGATTGGCCATGGTATGATCGTGTAGGGTGAAATTGCCAGGTAAAAACGAGGAAGATGCCACTGTGTTTTTACCGATCGATGCAAAATTTCCGGTGGAAGATTACCAACGATTACTCGATGCTCAAGAACAAGGTGATATAGCCCTCGCTAGTGAGGCGGGAAAAGCGTTAGAGAATAGGATCAAAGCAGAAGCGAAAAGCATCGCCGACAAATATATCGATCCACCGCAATCGACCGATTTCGCCTTGATATTTCTTCCGTTTGAAGGTTTGTTTGCTGAAGTTTTACGTCGACCTGGTCTTTGGGAGACTTTACAACGAGAATACAAAGTCATCGTAACGGGACCTACGACGATTACAGCGCTGTTAAACAGTTTGCAAATGGGTTTTCAAACGTTAGCGATTGAAAAGCGCTCAAGCGATGTCTGGAAAGTACTCGGTTCGGTCAAATCGGAATTCAGTAAATTTGGCGATGTTCTGGAAAAAACGCAAAAAAACTGCAAGAAGCGAGTAATACGATTCATCAAGCTACGACGAGAACACGAGCTATCGAACGTCACTTACGCACCGTAGAAGCCTTACCCCCACAGGATGGTGGAAGGCTAATCGAGGCATCAGAGACGTTCGATGCAAAGGAATAAGGGTGTTCACTGAAACACTATAGGATCCCGCACAAAGTTCGCGATATCTTCAATGACTTGCGAATCGACGTGTTGTGGGATTTTATATTCTTTTTTGAGTTTGAGGATTTTCCCATAGTGGCTTTTCATCATCAAGTGATTCAGGGAATCATAAAGACGAAAAGAAGTATGCGGCCGATCTTGCAAAGCTGAGCGCAAGGTGCACCTTCTTGTTGGGCGCTGATGATCGCTTCTAATCGTCTTGGTGAACCTGCCATGATGATGCCAGCTGGATTCACTTCCTTTTTGCGTCAGGCTTGTTCGCGCACGACAACCGCTGTGCCGTAAGCGACGATTTCTGACATCGTTTGTCCGATTTCTCCCGAGTCAAAACGCATCATCACGATCGCATTGGCGCCAAGCGCGGTTGCATTTTCGACCATGCGGTCGATCGCGTGACGGCGAGCGTCTTCAAGCATTTTGGTATATTCTTTGATTTCTCCACCGATCAGTGTTCGTAAAGAAGCGGTCACATTACCAGCAAGTCCACGACTTCGTACGGTAACACCAAAAACTTGTCCTAAGACTTTTTGTACTTCATAATTCGGGATATGTTCTTTGGTTACGATAAGCATGATCAAAACGCCTCCAGGAATTAGCGCCTTTTGCGCCAGATTTTTTTTACAAAAAGCAGATACGTAATCGTAGGTAGTGGGAATTGAAGCAGACCCCAAATTCCCCACAGCCACGCAAAACGCGTATGACGTCTAGCATCCAAAAAGAGCAGATACCCTTGTACGACGACAGTAAGAAGAATCATCCCTAACGCCCAAAGTGGTAACGTGGAAGGTGGAATCGACACCTCTACACCCCCTCTTCTTTCGTCCATAAAACGACGAAAGGTAAGATGAACAGGGAAAGGAGGAAGGTACTAAAAAGCAAGATCGTCAGTACAGCATGCGTATACCCGAGCAACCAACATCCGCATAAAGCGAGCACCAGTAAGGTGAACAGACGCAGATCACGCCAGAGTTGCTTTCGTTGGCGATCTGCAGTGTCAGCGACCAGCGCGAGCAGATGACTTCTAGCTGGAGGTTCTACCGGTGTGATGGAGCCGATTGCGTCGAACGCTTGTCGAACTGCATTCGTCAAGTGATCATCACTGCGAATAACGGGTGGATGTTCTTCAGGCGTTGATATCGATGTTTTTTGCCCTCTTTTCATCCTGTTCCCACTCCTTTCTGATTTGTTCCATGCCATAGTGGACTCTGGATTTGACCGTGCCTAAGGGAATCTGCATCATCGTGGCAATCTCTTGCAAAGCATAGCCATAATAATGCTGTAAGAGGATCGCAGTTCGTTGGTCGTCCGTTAATTTCGCTAACGCTTCCATCATCGTTAGCCACTGACTTTGTTGCTTTTCGAGTTCCCAAAGTAATAAGCGCGAAGCGTTTGCTGAGAGAGCATCCGCGTTGATAACGTAGTCCTGTTCACGCTTTCTCTTTCGCTTCTCGTCAAGATAAAGGCGCGTAGCGATCGTGATCAACCACGATGAGAAGCGACTCTTGGTCGCTTGATATCGCTTGATGTGTTGGATAGCTCGTACCATCGTCTCTTGCGTCAGATCTTCAGCGAGCTGGCGCTGTAAGGTAAGTTGAACGAGATATTTGAAGACGAAAAGATAGTGCGCCTGTAAAAGTTCAGCCAGTGCGCTTTGATCGCCCTTTTGCGCTTTAGCTATCTGTTCGTGTTCTTCCATGTCTGCTAACCGCCTTACTGGATGCTTTCGTTGTGATGGATGTAGATAATACGACGCAGACGGCTGAAAAGTTCAACGTTGACACCTGTTTTTGAGTAGCATATTCTAAGTATATAAGAAATCAATGTCATTTTTCATGAGGGATAAAAAATGAATGATACGATGAAACAAGGTAACCTCGTATCGATGATGACGAAAACGCAGCGACGAGGCCTTTTGATTAGTCTTGGTATCTTGGTGATCGGATGGCTTTCGCTTCAAACGTATGAATGGCAAAAATCAGCGTTATCTTCGAGTACTTGGTGGTGGTCCGACGCTTATTTCGGTGTTATTGTCGTTATTCTTTTATTTTTGCAACTGAACCGATCGATGAAAAGTTCGAAAGTTGGTAGGATAGCGATTCGATATGATCAACAAAGTAAGATCGTACGATTTGAGAAGGAACCATTTGCAGGCGAATGGCAAGTGATCCGTGAAGATGTTACAGGTGGATTGAACCGCGTTTTCGGAGGCGTCATGGCTTTATTGGCGATCGGCATTTTTAGTATGGACATCACTACATGGATTCATATTCATCATAGTATGCCTGCCATTTCTTATTTCACAATGAGTAATGCTCTGATGCAAGGGATCCTCGGTATTGTTCTTTTGTCTACCGCCATTCGAACATGGTTACTTGGTCGTTATGTGAAACAATTGACATTGCGTCAAGGACAACTTCTTCTTCAAGTTGGGTTAAAAAATTGACCATCCCGATTTTTTTTCTGCTTTCGATAACGGGCGTAGAGCAGCGTTCGTAACGCGTTATCGAGCCCGATACATACCCAAACAGCAGGAAGACCAAAGTGTAGTTGCCAGGCAAACAGGTAGACGCCAAACGTGCGAAAGGCGGCAGCTTGTGCGGCGAAAAGCAAGGCCAAAAGACCTGTCACGCATCCTGCGAGCAAAAGCCCTTGGCGTAAGACGGCATATCCTCGTTCAGGATCCTTCGCCTCTCCCTAAAGAAAGAGATTTACGTTGCTTGGGTATTGGATCATCTTCACTCGATTAGTTTTAACGTGGTACACTAAAAGCACGATTGGATTAGGGGGTAGCGGCATGCGCTTAACATCGGCTATTACGCGTGAAGGATTATGGTTTGTTGCACGTTGTCTTGAAGTCGAAGTGACTAGCCAAGGTGAAACTTTAGAAAGCGCTATGAGTAACCTGCAAGAAGCACTTGAACTTTATTTTGAAGATCACGATGTGCCTACAGGCATGGCACCCATCATTGCACCCGTCGAGGTTAACGTATAATGAGCCCTCGTGCGCCGGTTTTATCCGGACATCAAATGGTATCTTGC
The DNA here is from genome assembly GCA_013044175.1 of Bacilli bacterium. GTDB lineage: Bacteria > Bacillota > Bacilli > Alicyclobacillales > SLC66 > JABEUY01. The sequence continues at coordinate 22,308 of JABEUY010000028.1, read as the reverse complement.
TTATCGCATTTTGGTTTTTTTACGGTCAGTCAGAAAGGCAGTCATCTCAAAATGCGTCATTTCGATGGACGCACTGTGATTATACCAATGCATCGAGAACTTGCCCCTGGCACGTTACACTCAATTCTTCGACAATCCGCCCTAACCGTCGATGCGATCCTTGAATGGTTAGGTGTCTAGTGACGTAATACTAATTGGTTCGGGCACCAAAAGGCTTTCCCACGCTTGGCAGGAAGGCTCGTAATCGTATACCAGTATAAGAATAAATAAGAAGATGCGTCGCCTCTCTACTGGAAAGAAGATTCGAATAGGTATTTATAATTTTACCTTTTTATACAATATAGAAGCTAGTAGCTTGCAAAACAAGGTACGTGATAATAATGAATGAACGGTCGTATCATATAAAGACTCTTCATTTGGTCCAAAGCGTAAATAGTATTCGCTGGGGAGTAACTGATTCGAATTGGGATGAAGAGATGATGCCTAGATTTTTGACCTGTTACGATAACGGGCGTAGAGCAGCGTTCGTAACGCGTTATCGAGTCCGATGCATACCCAAACAGCAGGAAGACCAAAGTGTAGTTGCCAGGCAAACAGGTAGACGCCAAACGTGCGTACGCCCCATATGCCGATCATGGTTGTGATCATCGGATAACGGCTATTTCCTGTCGCTTGAATCGCAGCGGTATCGATGAGGACGGAAGCGAGAAACGGTTGTGAGAAAACGTCAATCAATAAAATGATCCCTAGCAGTTGAATGACATCTTTATGGGGGGTAAAAAAGTGACCTAACCACGCACTGCTTACATAGAGCAGGATCGCGACGAGTGTCATCAGGATGGCTGCTTCCCAATAGGCATAGCGTCGATAGGCTGATGCTTGTTGGGTATTTTTTGCGCCGATCGCTTGACCGATCATCGCGGTGGTGGCTACCGCAAATCCATTGCCGATCGTTGAACTAAACGCCGTGAGGGAACCTGCGATCGTGTGTGTCGCATAGATGTCAACACCCATGCGAACGATCAGGCCAAAATAGACGACTTGACCCAGTCGCATGGAAAGACGCTCTAGAGCCGCAGGAACCGCAAAGGCGGTCATCGTGCGAAGCAAAGCGTCCTGTTGCGGCGCTTTTTGTCGAAATGAAAAGCGTAATGTGGGAATTGCGTGGGCTTTGCTCGTTAATCGAAGAAACGCATACGCGCGCGCGAGAATCATCGCGATGGCGGCGCCTTGTAACCCAAGCCCGTGAAAAGACCCGATGCCAAAGATCAGAAAATAATCGGCGATGACATGAAAAATATTCATTTCTAAACTGATGCGAAGTGGTGTTTTCGTATCGCCAAGCGCGCGAAAGGCGGCAGCTTGTGCGGTGAATAGCGCGACGATCGGCGATAATCCGAGCACAATCATAAAGTAAGGTAATGCGATGCCAAGGAGATTTCCTTGTGCACCTAGTAAGGCGAGCAAGGGACGGGCGAAAAGCAAGGCCAAAAGACCCGTCACGCTTCCTGTGAGTAAAGCGAGTAAAAGCCCTTGGCGTAAGACGGCATGTCCTCGATCAGAATCCTTCGCCCCATAAGCGCGTGCGAGGTATACCGATAAAGCACTGGCCACAGCGGCGAAAACGCCAAGAAACGTCATGCTATAGACATTTGTGATCCCCACGGCATCAATCGCCGTAAGACCGATATGAGCGATAAAAAACGTATCGACCACGCCAAGAAGATTTTGCAAGTAGGATTCACCGATCGCAGGGATGGCGATGGCGAAAATCTGGCGCGCGGGTTGTGGTAAAGACAAACGGGACATAATCGTTCCTTATCGTTGACGTATCCTTATTGTAATATAAAATTTTCTTCAAGGAAATTAACCTGTATACCACTAGATCTTGCTTCGATTTTCAATTTTCTACGGCTACAGCCATGTATAATGCGCAAGAAGACGTCTTTTATGAAGCTTTAGGTCGTAGACAGCAAGCATAATGGTATTGGAGTATTGAACGAAAGAAGCCCCATGGAGAAGCACATTTCCATGGGGCTTTGGCATTACCATGATAAGATGAGAAGTGAAAGATGCGTGTGTTGATTGGTAGAGGAGGGGTGTCTATGGTTGTTTTTTCGTTACTCGCGCTAATGATTTCACTTGGTCTTGATACGCTCATCGTGTCCATCACGCTTGGCATGCTCGAAATGAAAGGTCGTCTCAACATCGCGATCACGTTTGCTCTCGCTGAAGCGGTGATGGCGCTCGTCGGTTTGCTGGTAGGGCAAGGTATCGGCCATTGGATCGGGCGTTATGCCTCCTTGATCGGGGGAATTGCGTTACTTGCAGTTGCAGTGTGGATGACTTTTTTTGAAGATGATGATGAAGCTTTGGAGAAAGTCGATCAAAAGCGATTATCTGGTCGACTTCTTTTGATCACAGCACTGAGCATCAGTATCGATGAAATCGCCGTTGGCTTTTCGATCGGCGTGGTCGGCGTACCCGTAGTCGTGACGAGTGTTGTCGTCGGCGTGCAGGCGTTGCTCTTTTCTCTTATCGGACTCTTTTTTGGTAAGAAACTTAAGCCCTATGTTGGTGAATGGGCCGAGAAAGCGGCAGGAGTCGTCATCGGTTTGCTCGGCCTGTGGATTGTGATTCACGCATTGTAGAATCGCTTATTTTTTCTCATCAAAAAAATCGGGAATATCTTCAAACTTTTCTGCGACATATTGAATTCTTTCGCTGCCTTCCTCGTTTTCTTTGTAAGTAGTATCGAGGGAAGGACTCATTCGACTTTGAAAAAATTTGCGCGTCTCTTCATCGAGAAAGTATACATAACAACCTTTCATCCCACGGGAAAGTAGCACACGATAAATATTGAGGACAAGATCGGTAAATTGCCCTTTCGCGCGTTTGACTACAGAATCAAATGATGACTGTGGTTGTCCGATGAAGTGATTTTGGGCAAAATCATAGTGTAAATCTTGACCAATAAAGACACCGACATAATCGAATTCAAAGCCTTGTGCCGTGTAAATACAACCAATTTGGCCAAATCCATTGGAATCTTGTGCCCAATGCATGGCTTTAGGGATACCTTTACCAAGTTTTCTTGCATCAGGTTTCGCATTCTATGGGCGGCGATAATCATTGATGACGACGTCTTCGATCAATTGACCATGCTCATCCGGATCTGACCATGGCCAACAAAAGCCAGCCGTAATTCTACCCGTAAAACCTTCCTCAATACGTTTTGCGATCTCTTCTTCCACCGCTTGCGGAGACGCCATGATGCGAAAATCAAAGGAAGAGTCACTGGTTTTCCAAAGTACATTCGCATTTTGTTCCAATCCAAGCGTGTTATTGATCCAATTGATGTAGTCGGAAGAACCATTACAACGAAATTGCGCATCGAGTTCGTACTCCTCAACGGTCGCTTGAAATCGATGGGCTGCTTCTTTAAGATAGGCCACGGACCCGATTTCGTTAGGACGAACGATTTGCCGATCATCGATAAAAAATACAGAAACTTTACTGGCTTTAAGTAATTCATCGATTTGTGCTTCTTTGGAGCGATCTTCTTTTTTGGTGAAGCGGTTGGCACTACTGATACGAATACGGTGTGATTCATCACATAAAAGTACATCGATCTCTTCATTCATGGCTTCTGTGTAGGAATTGAAGTATTTGATTTGCGCCTGACTTCGCGTCCCTATGGTCTTTCGCAAAGATTCAGTAAACGCGCGAGATCCTGTCGCATAATGCGCGTTATAGCCTTTAAGCAACAGATCAGCCATTACGTTTAAGGCTATGACTGATTTGCCAGTGCCAGGTCCACCACGGATGATGATCATACGCTTGTTTTTTTGATGATAGCCATCTCTCGCTGCAGCAAAGATACGATCATAGGCGATAAGTTGTTCATCAAGCAGGATATAAGAGGAATTTCCTTTGATTGTTTGCCCAATATGATCCATTAATTTTTTGCTGGGTCGAAAATGACTTTGCTCGATTTCTTTGAGAACGTCCATGCCTTGCCCTTTCGCTAATTTTTTTTGCAAAAATTCAGCTAAGGAAACGACATCGTCGCCAGAATAGACAGGACTTTTTTTGATGACTTTGTGGAATTTATCATCGAGTAAAGGATCTTCTTGTTGATAGCTATAGTTATGTAAATAAGCGCAAGCTGAAAGTTCAATTCCAAGATAACCCCACGTATAAATATATCATTTCCTTGATATCGATGGAAATAACTTTTTTCAGCAGACGGTAAGCCTTACCTTGTGATTACCTCGCTTTTAGGTGAACAAGAGATTGAATCCACTAAGAGAACTAACGTACAATGATAGGCATAAGTTTGTGTTAAGAGAGGAAGTCTAACGTGATTATTCAACCGAAAATTCGCGGTTTTATCTGTACGACGGCGCATCCCCTTGGCTGCGCGCAACATGTGAGAGAAGAGATCGACTATGTGAAACAACAACCAAAAATTGAGGGTCCTAAACGCGTTCTTGTCATTGGGGCATCCACAGGGTATGGCTTATCCTCGCGTATTGCCTCCTCTTTTATGTTTGGTGCTGCGACAATCGGTGTGTTTTTTGAAAAGCCAGCTTCCGAGAATAAAACAGGTACAGCTGGATGGTATAATTCGCTCGCTTTTGAAGAAGAAGCCCATAAGGCTGGACTGTATGCGAAAAGCATCAATGGCGATGCTTTTTCCGATGCGATCAAAGAAGAGACGATCGCCCTGATCAAAGAAGAATTACAGCAGGTGGATATGGTTGTATATAGTGTTGCTTCACCAAGACGTACGCATCCTAAGACAGGTGAGACATTCACTTCGGTATTAAAGCCAGTCGGTCAAGCGTATTCAAGTAAGACGGTTAACATTCAAACGGGCGCTGTTTCGATGATCGATCTTGAACCAGCTACAGAAGACGAGATTTCGCAGACGATCAACGTCATGGGCGGGGAAGATTGGACGCTTTGGATCGAAGCATTGAATGATGCAGGCGTCTTAGCAGAAGGTGTGGTTACGCTCGCGTATTCGTATATTGGACCTGAATTGACGAAGCCAGTTTATCGTAACGGTACGATCGGTCGCGCGAAAGACGATCTCGAAGCGACGGCTCATCGATTGACGGAGTATTTGGTGGAGAAGCAAGGGAAAGCGTATGTTTCGATCAATAAGGGTCTTGTCACGCAATCCTCTTCCGCCATTCCCGTCGTACCTCTGTATATCTCTCTTTTGTACAAAGTGATGAAAGAAAAAGGTTTGCATGAGGGCTGTATCGAACAGATCACGCGTTTATTTAGCGAAAAGTTATATGGAGATCATCAACCCGTTCTCGATGAACATGGTTATGTGCGCCTTGACGATTGGGAAATGCGTGAGGATGTGCAACAAGAAGTGAAAGCCCTGTGGGAGCAAGTTACTTCGGAGAATTTTGAGCAGATCGCCGATCATGAAGGGTATCGTAACGACTTTTTACGTCTTTTTGGTTTTGCGTATGATCATGTCGATTATGAACAAGATGTTGATCCCATGCAAGTGTAACGTAGGTTGAAGAAAAAACGGCACATGAAGGTAAAAATTCACGTGCCGTTTTTGATCAGCATGCCTATCGAATTATACTGTGCGTTTCTTTCGTGATGCAGCGTAGATCCCTGCGCCACCGATGACGAGCGCTGCAGGCAGTAATGCGGCAAAGGGTACTTCAGGAAGTTGACCTTCAAGTGGTGTGTTGTTGACCGTTATCGTGGGGGTAACTTTACTTGAAAGAGAATTGTCATAAAGGATATTGTCATTGATCATCAGATAAAGTGTACCAGCGCCTGAAGCGGTACCTGTATACGAAGAACCTACTTCGAAAGGTTTACCGTTGCTTCCGATTTTGCCAATAAAACTATAACGATTCAATGTGGGTGCAGGATAACCAACGCCAGCTGGAGTCGCTTCGCCTGTCGGTGTTTGATCAGGATATTGCTTGCGTTGACTCTCCGGGGAAATGTGAACGAGATAATTTGCCGTGATGGTAAGAGCTTCTCCCTGCGTCACTTGGATGCCTGTCGACTACCAAGTTGCCGTTGGATTAAAATTAAAGGTTGGTGTCACGGTGTTCGAACCGGCAGCAAACGCTGGTAATGCGCTCAGACTGAGCGATGCTAACGCGATAACAGAAGTGAGTAGTAATCGATGTTTCATGGTAATGCCCCCTATGTAGATGTTTAAATCTTCAATCACAATCATAGACTTATTATGATCAAATATCGATCAGATAAAGTTTATTTTAATTGAAATTAAGCTATCATGTTAGGTATGATGGGATAAATCTTTTTAAGTAAATTTTATATTTTACACGCTTGTAGAAAATTACTTGCTTTTTAATAGTGACTTACCTTAGAATTACTGTATTATTTGTGAAAACTGATTAGTCAGACAAAGTTGTCTACTTGTCTAAGGAAATGCTCATAATACAGAATACAAGCAAGAACATGCGGAAATGGAGAGTTTCGATGTCGGCGAAAATGGTACCTTTAACGAGGGGTCTGCCGGTACTCGACGGTGGCTCAATCCTCTATGTGTATGACCAAGAAGAGATCTACCTAGAGAATTTGCTTGCCTTTCTCCGCGATGGCTTACGCATGCAACATAAGATCTATCTCTTTGATGATTTGGGCGCATACAAACACGTAATTCAAATTTTAAGTTCGGAATTTTCTGATGATTTTCTATCTGAAATCATATTTCAGGATGTTTATAGTCGTTCTTCTGATCTTTTATTTTGGGGAGATCAGGAGATTGCTGAGACTGATTCGATCCCTAAAGCTAATCGATTTTGGTTGCATGATCGAGTTGACCTGATGCGATTAGAAACTGTCAAAAGACATATTGATGTGCCTAAGCTATTTGTGCATGCTCACGGTATCGCTGCTTTATCAGGCGAGGAAGTTTTTTCTTTATTGCGTACCCACGAGTATTTGATGACCGATCATGAATTGTTGGTATCTCCTCTCTTTCCTCAAGATTCTTCCAAAGTTCCAAGTTTATCGTCACAATCGTCGACAGATAATGAGCTTGATTTATATAAGAAAAAACTGGATTTTGTCCATGTTGTTTCTCATGAGGTCAGAAATCCACTGACGATTTTGAGTGGCTTTGCAACGATTCTTCTAGAGACGGAACCGTCGATTAGTCCTCGCGGTAAAGAAAAACTTTATGGAATTTCACATTATGTAAAATCGATCGATCAGGAATTATCGCATCTTATTGAAACGGAAGAGATGCTCGCTGAAGAATTGTATATCAAGCTTGATGCTTTTTGCATTGAAAAACCGATTTTACAAGTCATCGATATGATGCGCACGAAAAGTCATGTTCAACATATTGATTTTATCGTTGAACGTCCATTGTCGTTAACCGATTTTATGATGGGCAATCCCATGGGGCTTAGGTTAATTCTCTCTAATCTCATCAGTAATGCCTTAAAGTACTCTCGTGAAGGAGAGGCTGTACGATTTACGATTCATCTTGTTAACGATCAGGTCTGTTTTATTATTGAAGACCAAGGAATCGGAATGACCCAGAAGCAAATGCGTTCACTTTTTCGTAAATACGGTAAAATTAACGAAGAAAAAAGTGGACAAGGAATTGGACTTTATGTCGTGAAACGATTGACCGATCTTTTTGGAGGTTCTATTGAAATAGAAAGTCAGTTAGGTCAAGGGACAATCGTAACCGTGACGTTTCCTCTAATCCTTTTCCCGTCAAAAGGGGAATGAAGTGATGCGAAAATGGAAGTGGGAAGGTGTTGTTCAAGATTTTGAGGAAGATTTGGTCGAAGAAATTCATGAAATCGCGCAGTTTAAGGGAAAAGTCAATCGTGGATCGTTCTTCGTAGCTACTCTTTTGACCGCTATACTTCTTAGTGCGCTTTCCGATCGCCTGCTTTTTGGACCGAAATGGTTAATTATCACGATTCCTGTTGTTTTGCTTCTGCCACTCTATTATGCGGTGCTCAATGCGCGACATCGAAGTACCAGAATCTTAGGATTACTGATTACTGCCGTGCTAACGATCGCCATAGTATCGAGCGTGGTCTTGTTGATCATTGCCTTATTCCGCCATACTGAAAATGCGACGCAATTATTGATTGATGCAGCTCTTTTGTGGTCTGCCAATATCTTGACTTTTGCTATCTGGTATTTTGAGATCGACCGTGGGGGGCCGATTCGTCGTCACGCAAAAATATCGGATCGTCCTGATCTTTTATTCGTTCAAATGGCTTCACCGACAACAGGTTGGGAGAATTGGCTGCCGACATTTTCCGATTATCTATTTCTCGCGTTTAATACGAGTACTGCATTTAGCCCTACAGATACTTTGGCTTTATCAAGACGCATTAAAAGCTTGATGATGGCTCAATCTTCACTTTCACTTGTGATTATCGCTGTACTTGCGGCGAGGGCAATCAATATCGCTTAATGTTCGTTTTATCACCATGCATTTACAAAACGCGCGAAGGTTTGCGCGTTTTTTTTATGTTGAATTATCACATATTTCGTCTTATAATAATGTTAATTTAACAGAAATAAAACGATATTTATGTTAAAAGAAAAAGGTGCAGGTATGCAAGCAATCGAAGTGTTCGGGGCACAGGAAAAGCGAAAGCGAGTACTAACATTTGGGGAACCGCTTGTTGTTTGTAGTCATGGTAGCCTAGAACGTCTCAGTCTTGATCGTCGCTTTTTGCTCGATCTTGCAGGGGCGGAACTTAACACAGCGATTGCGCTAGGTAGAATGGGGGTTCCTGTCACTTTTGCGGGTGCGGTCGGCGATGATTTGTTTGGCGAATTTATCTTGCGTGAGCTACGTGCTGAGATGGTGGAGGTAAAGCATGTTGATGTGGTGCCAACTCGTCAGACTGGCGTGCTTTTTAAGAAGCGTAATCCCCTGCAAAAAGACCCTGTTGTTCTTTCTTATCGTACGCTTTCACCGATGGCAGTTGGTGATTGGCGTGCAGATGCTTGTGTGAACGACCTGTTAACAGACTGTTATCAATGGGTTCATACGACAGGAATTTTGCGAATGGTTAGTGCAAAAGCTCGCCAAGAAACAGATCGGATTTTAGGGATGGCACATGAAAACGGTATCCCGATTTCTTTTGATATCAATGTACGCCGAAAAATGGGCGATCATGAGGCTTGGTTGCAAAATCTTCGCGAAGTGATTGGCTATGTTGATTGGCTTTTTCTTGGTGATGAAGAGGCGGATTTTCTTTTTCAAATGGTGAACCCGCAGAAATTGGAATTGTTGCTACGTGAACTTGGCTTTCAAGGACATGGAATTGTAGTAAAAAAAGGCGCTCAGGGTTCTACCGCTTGTCTTCAAGGCGAAGAGATCGATTGTCCGATTATCCCCGTCGATCAAGTGGTCGACACGGTCGGCGCTGGTGATGGATTTAATGCTGGATTTATCGCGGGGTTACTGCGGGGAGATTCTGTTGACGCAGCGCTTAAACGGGGCTCGATCCTCGGAGCTTATGCTGTGACGAGCCTTGGTGATGCCAGTGGTTATCCAGATGCCGAAACGGTCGATCGTTACCTAGCTGGGGAAAGTGAAGTGACGCGATGATGGAAACGAATGTGATTGTGCGATTACAACAAGAAAAAATCGTCGCAGTTTTGCGCCGATTGCCATTAGCAAAAATCGAAGCGATCGGAGAAGCGCTTGTCAAGGGTGGCATCCGGGCGCTTGAGGTGACGATGGAGGGCGATGACGGGAAAAAACAGATTGAACGTTTGCGTCTTGCCTTGGGTAACGAGGTATTGATCGGTGCCGGAACGGTTTTCACGCCAGATCGATTGATCGATGCTATCCATGCCGGCTCTTCATTTATCGTTTGTCCGCACCTTGACCCTGAATTGATTCGGCAGGCTAATGAGGCGGGTGTAACGATCGTGCCGGGTATCATGACGCCAAGTGAGTTGCAACAAGCGCGAAAACTCGGTGTTTCTATGGTGAAGATCTTTCCGGCAAGTACTGTAGGGACTACCTTTGTCCAAAATATTCTCGGTCCATTTGCTGGATTTCCCATCATGGCAACCGGTGGTATCGATGAAAATAACGTGTTGTCCTTCTTTCAAGCGGGGGTATCTGTCGTTGGCGCGGGAAGTTTTTTAACACCAAAACAGGAGATTGAAAGCAAGGATTATGCTGCGATCACCCTACGAGCCGAAAATTTTGTGAGAAAGGTGAGATAACAAGATGGCTGAATCCGCATTTTTACAGATACATGCTCATGATCATGTTTCTGTCGCACTGCGTGATGTCGAACCTGGCGAAGCGTTTGTCTTGAATGAAAGGTCGATTGTTGCTAAGGAAAAAATACCGAAAGGTCACAAAATGGCGTTGTGTCATTTAACGGTTGGCGACCACGTGATGAAGTATGGGGCACCGATTGGTCATTTGATCAGCGATGTGCCGGAAGGTGGTCATGTTCATGCGCATAATTTGGTAACCAATCTTAGTGGGAAATTGGATTATACGTATCAACCTGTCGCATTGTCGGAAAAAAACAATGCGGACGAAACACTACCTCAGTTTTTTGAAGGGTACGTCCGTACCCATGGTGAGGTCGGAATTCGTAATGAGATTTGGATCATCAACACGGTGGGGTGCATCAATAAAGTCGCAGAGCGCCTTGCTGCCGCTGCGCATGCTCGGTTTGCCGGTCAAGGTGTCGATGGCGTGTATCATTTCGCGCATCCTTATGGATGTTCGCAACTTGGTGGCGATCTTTTGTATACGCAAAAAGCGTTGGCAGGTCTTGTAAGTCATCCTAATGCAGCCGGTGTGCTCGTTCTCGGGTTAGGTTGCGAAAATAATCGTATCCAAGATTTTTTACCGCATCTGGGTCAATACGACCAACAACGCATTCTCTTTTTGCAAGTACAAAGTGTGCAAGATGAATGGGAAGAAGGCATGGCGAAAATTGAACAACTCGTCGAGCAGGCTAGGCAGGATCGTCGTCAGACTGTTTCGGTTGCTAAACTCAAAGTCGGTTTGAAATGTGGCGGTTCAGATGGTTTCTCGGGCATTACGGCTAATCCTTTGATCGGTGCGGTCTCTGATCTTTTGGTTGCCAATGGGGCGACCTCGCTGTTAACAGAAGTGCCAGAAATGTTTGGGGCTGAAACGATTTTGATGGATCGTGCAAAAAATGAAGAAGTTTTTCATAAAATTGTTCATTTGATCAATTCATTTAAGGACTACTATACGCGTCATAACCAGGTGATCTATGAAAATCCGAGTCCTGGTAATAAAGAGGGTGGCATCACGACGCTTGAAGAGAAGTCACTCGGTTGTACGCAAAAAGGCGGTCACAGTACGGTGCAAGATGTCCTTGCCTACGGGGATGTCTCGGTAAATGCTGGATTAAATCTGGTTGAAGCACCAGGTAATGACATGGTATCCGTAACAGCGCTCATCGATGCCGGTGCGCATATCGTATTGTTCTCAACCGGTCGTGGCACGCCACTTGGCGGTGCCGTACCTACGCTAAAAATTGCAACGAACTCGACACTGGCTAGCCAAAAACCGCATTGGATCGATTTTGATGCCGGACGTCTTTTGACGGGTAGTACACAGTATGATCTTGCTGCAGAACTCTATCGGCAGATCATTGATGTGGCTTCTGGAAAGACGATGACGAAAAATGAGCAAAATGCATTTCGAGAAATCGCAATTTTTAAAGATGGTGTGACGCTGTAGTGATTTTCCGGAACAGAAAGGTGTGAAGAAATGGCTTCTTTATTGACGCGTGCTTGGTTGGAAGAACATCGTAAAAACGAATGGTTGCCCCTTCATCCTGAGCGAGTGATTCAGTTTGGCGAGGGTAATTTTATGCGAGGTTTTGTCGATTGGCTGTTTCACCGATTGAATCAAGGTGGACTTTTTGGCGGTAGTGTGGTTGTTGTCACGCCACTTGCGTCAGGAGCCAAAAAGATTAAAGAAATCAATGACCAAGACGGTCTTTACACGGTCTGGTTGCGTGGAAATGAGAATGCACAAGTGATCGATCAAGCGGAAATCGTTCAATCGATCGCTAGGGCTATCGATCCGTATGAAAATTGGCAGGAGATTCTTCGCTGTGCTGAAAATCGAACGATCGACATAATCCTATCGAACACGACAGAAGCTGGTATTGCCTATGAAACGGAACCGTATGATCCGCATCGTTGTCCGGCTTCATTTCCGGCAAAAGTGACCGCCTATCTTTATGCTCGTTATCAGGCGTTTGATGGTGATCCGCAGACGGGAATGATGATTATTCCTTGCGAGCTAATTGAACAAAATGGTGATCAATTGCGTGAGATCGTCTTGCGTCATGCGCAAGATTGGCACCTTCCTGACGGTTTTATTTTTTATATAAAGGAAGCTAATCATTTTTACAATACGCTAGTTGATAGCATTGTTACCGCTTTTCAGTCACCAGGTTCAGCAGATTTGCCATCGTCGGTAACGTATGAGGACAAAAATGGTATCTTGCGTGAACCGTTTTATCTCTGGGTCATTGAGGGGGATGACCAAATCGCAGCCAAATTACCGTTTTCACAACTTGGATTACGTGTTCGTTACGTGGCGGATGTTACCCCTTTTCGCCGGATTAAAGTTCGCATCTTAAATGGTGCGCACACGTCGCTTGCTGGTTTGGCAACCCTTGCGGGGCTTGAGACGGTGCGTGAAGCGATACAGCATCCTGTGATTGGAACTTTTATAAAACATCTTTTGGAGCAGGAGGTGCATGTATCATTACAAAATTCGACGCTCGCTCAATCTGATGTTGTGAACTTTACGAACGATGTGATCGAACGCTTTACGAATCCCTTGCTGCATCATGCGATCGCTTCCTTGCAATTAAATATGCTTGCCAAATTACGCGAACGCGTATTGCCTTCGATTTTGTCGTATTACCAATTACAAAACCGTTTACCTGCGCATCTTATGTTGGCCTTTGCTGGTCAACTTCTTTTTACCCATCCAGCAACGCAAGCTACGCGATCTTGGGTTTGGCGTGATGACGTCGGCAAGCAAGATCGTCTTAAAGAGGCTTGGGAGCTTGAGCATCAAGAAGGATTACGCAGGAGTGTGCAGGCCATTTGTTCCGATCTTGCTTTTTGGGGTGAAGACTTAAGTCAAATCCCGGGTTTTGTTGATCACGTCACGTTTGATCTTGAACAACTTCGACGTTACGGTGTCGTAGCAACGATTCAACAATACGAATAGAAAAGAGTGTTTGCCATGACGGTCATTCGAAATAAAGAAGTAAAAGGCTATCAAGAAATTGTGGGCAAGGATAATGGAAAACTCAATTTACTAACGTTTGCTTTATTGCATCTTGGCGCCGATGAAAGGTATGAAGGACAAACCGGAGATGAGGAGAAAGTGCTGGTTTTGCTTGAGGGGACGATGCAAGTCACGGTAAATCAGCAAGTTTTTTCAGGATCCAGGGAGCATGTTTTTGCCGGAAAAGCGACAGCAGTCTACGTACCGGCAAAGACTAATTATCAAGTACGAGTCATGACAACAACTCGAATTGCGGTGTGCGGGACACCTTCTCAAGAAGTATTTGCCCCCTTTATGGTCGGTCCGGACGATGTGGAATCCCGAGTGGTCGGTAAAGAGGCATGGCAACGTGAAGTGCATGATATCATCGTGAAAAATGCGCAAGGAAAAGTGCACCGTATCATCGTTGGCGAAACGTTCAATGCAGCGGGGAAATGGTCGAGTTTTCCGCCCCATAAACACGACGATTATATTCCGCAGGTTGAAGCACAAATGGAAGAAATTTATTATTACCAGCTCAATCCAAAAGAAGGATTCGGTTTGCAGGCGCAATATACGTTGGATGGGTCGGTAGATCAAGCGTTTCGTGTTCAGCATGGTGACACTTTTTTGATTGATAAAGGGTATCATCCCGTGTGTGCTGCGGGAGGGTATCAGCTTTACTACTTATGGATGATGGCAGGGTCTCAGGATCGCGTGATGATTCCTCATGACGATCCGAGTCACCAATGGGTAAAAGCGTAAGATGAATGATCATGAGTTTACGAAGCGTATCGAAGCGATTCGTCGGTTGCTTTCGGAACGATCTTTGCATGGCGTCATTTTAGTTGAGGAAGCTTCGGTGAATTGGTTATTTCAAGGTCATTATCATATCAGCATCGCAACGCATATTGCTTGTATCGAGGTATTGGTCACCGAAGATAGCGTTGAAGTCCTCGTTAATTCGATCGAAGTTGAGCGCCTACAACGTGAAGAACATCTCGTCGGTGATCGATTGATTATCTATCCTTGGTATGATGAGTCGCTTCGCAATGGAACAAAAACACGATGGCTCGCTCGACGAAATATTGTTGAGGAATCGGCTGTCAAGGAAGAAATCGCAACGCTGCGTTATGTCCTTACAGATTCAAGTTTACAAGATGTGAGGACGCTTGGACAAGAAACTGCGCTGGCTATCGAAGAAGTTTGTCCGCAGTTACGGTCAGGGCAAACTGAAAATGAGGTCGCTGGACTTGTTGCAAAAGCTTGCTTGCGCCGTGGCATTGAACCGATCGTGAATCTTATCGCAAGTGCAAGCAGGGCGGTTTGTTACCGTCATGGTACGCCGACGAATCAAAAGTTAGGTGAGTACGCGATCCTCTCTGTGGGCGCTAGACGGCATGGATTGACCGTTTCGATGACGCGGATGATCTTTTTTGATAAAGTACCTGATCTATGGAGGCAACGTTATGAAGCCGTACTTCGTGTACACGCTTCGTTGTTAAAGGCAAGTCAGGTGGGGCGAACGTTGGGCGAGGCTTTTCAAGAGGGTGTCGCCGCTTACGCTAAGGTGGGGTATCCGCAAGAATGGAAACAACATCATCAAGGTGGTCTCGCGGGATATCTTTCGCGGGAGAAAAAAGCGGTAGCCGATACGTCGCTACGATTACAAGCGGGTATGGTAGTTGCCTGGAATCCTACCATTCAAGGTGTAAAAGCAGAGGATACGTATCTGATCGAAGCGCAAGGCAATGTTAATCTAACAGCTCCTGTAAAGTGGCCGACGATTGTTGTCGAAGAGGGGGAGCAGCAGTTTGTATTTCCGGATATTTTGGTGAGGTAGTGTCACGCAGTAGCTCGGTGATGCGATAACCCATCCTTCGTTGCGCAAGGAGAGCCCTTACGTAACGAAGGATGGTCTGCGAAATTGGCTGAGTTCACTTATCGTGCGCAAGTTGAGTTGCGATAGGACACGTCAGCTTCAAGAATGATTTTGCGAGGTCGAAGTGAAATGCCTTCGATTCTTTCTAATAACAACTGCGTACCAAGGGAACCAAAATTATAAGTAGGCTGAATGGCGCATGTTACAGGGGAATCGATGCCAATTAAGGTATCGGAATTACCAAAGCATACGAGGCTAATCGCTGTGGGAATCGCGATGTTATGTTCGCGCAACCAGTGATAGATATGCGCATACTGAAAGAGATTCGCGGCGAAAATCGCGGTTGGAGCAGGATCTAGGCTGAGTAAATCTTCAAGAAATGAGGGATCGACTTGACGGGTCATGACCGATTCGACCACAAGTTGATCATCATAGGCTATTTGCCTTTCTGAAAGTGCTTGTCGATACCCTTCGAGTCGTTCACGGCTAGATGCGCTTGCTAATGGGCCGGTGATGATCGCAATTCGTCGATGACCTAAGGACAGCAAATGATCGACCAGTAGAAAGGAAGCTTTGGTGATATCGCCTTTGACAGTATCGGCTTCGATACCGGGAATGAGACGATCGACAAGGACAAA
The DNA here is from genome assembly GCA_013044175.1 of Bacilli bacterium. GTDB lineage: Bacteria > Bacillota > Bacilli > Alicyclobacillales > SLC66 > JABEUY01. The sequence goes on along the minus strand of JABEUY010000028.1, from coordinate 6,479 downwards.
AGGAATGGTAGCTTTTGCGAGCAACTGGAGACTTTGTGCAGAGGGATCACCGACGGGAGCAATCAGTACCCCGTCAGCGTTTAAAGAAATGCACATATCGATGTATTCGGACTCTTTATCCAAGTTTTCATCGGTGTTTGCGATAAAAACTCGGTAGCCATTTTTGCGTGCTACATCTTCCATACCGCGGGCGATTAACGTGTAAAAAGGATTGGTAATGTCAGGGACGATCAAGGCAAGCGTCATCTTGCCCGCTTCTAAATTTTCAAGCGTTGTTTTTTTAGGTTTATAGTTTAAAGCTTTCATAGCGCGCAACACTTTTTTACGCGTTCCTTCTTTGACGTATCCCGTACCTGTAGCCACCCGCGATACGGTCATGATGGATACGCCAGCTTCTTTTGCGACATCGGCCATCGTGATCATCTACGTACACCTCGTTCTAAGATTGCATAACACATAATAACATAAATAGGTTCATGGAAGGATTCAATCGATGATTATGATAAATTAACATAAAAAATACACATAAAGATTCATATTACGCAATTATATATGTTATATTAACAGTAAATTAACGTGAAGGAGATGAAGACGGTTTCTTTCGATGTATATTCGTTGCTCAACTTGAAAGGGAGGGATCCGATGTGTCTGTCAAACAACAGGAATCGATGGCATCGCTTGGCTTTATTACGATCGTTGTGATGATCGCATCACTTGGCGGCTTACTTTTTGGCTATGATACCGGTGTGATCGCAGGTGCCAATGATTTTTTGAAATCAGAATTTCACTTGAATGCAGGTATGACAGGTCTTGTTTCAAGTAGTATTGATCTAGGGGCGATGGTCGGTGTCGTTGTAGCAGGAGTTCTTGGTGACGCGATTGGAAGAAAAAAGGCGCTTATGGTTGCTGGTCTTACTTTTATTATCTGTAGTTTGATCACGGCTAGTGCGAATGGAGTTACCCTGCTTGTTCTTGGTCGTTTTCTTGGTGGAATTGGAATTGGACTTGCGTCGCTCTTGTCCCCCATGTACATTGCTGAAATCGCACCTGCAAAAATACGAGGTCGTCTTATTGGTTCAAATCAATTAGCCATCGTTTCAGGTATATTTATTGTCTACTTTGTAAACGCTGCCATCGTGAGTACGCATTCGACGGTTTGGAATCAGACTGAAGGTTGGCGCTATATGTTTGCGATGGGCGTAATTCCGGGACTTATTTTCTTTTTCCTCTTATTTTTCGTTCCGGAAAGTCCACGCTTTCAGATGAAGAGAAATCAAGAAGAAGCAGCTATGCACACGCTGTCGCGAGTAAATGGAACTGAAAAAGCCAGAATAGAAGTGAATTTGATTCGTGAATCTCTACAAATCGTACCGGATTCTTTTTTTCAAGAGATCACCAGTCCAGGTATTCGAAAAGCGCTTGGCATTGGGGTGTTACTCGCGATTTTTCAACAATTCACGGGAACAAATGCGGTTGGCTATTATGCGCCGATGATTTTTAAAGCGGCAGGTGCTGGGGTCAATGCTTCTTTTTATGACACAGTATGGATTGGCGCGATTAAGGTTGTCTTCGTTATTGTGTTGATGTTGATCGTCGATCGTATTGGGCGTAAACGTTTGCTCGTTTGGAATGGTTATTTTATGGCGATCTTTCTTGGGTTGCTTGGCCTTGTTTTTGCCTTGCCACATATGATCACTTGGCTGGTTATGGGTTTAGTTTTCTTGCATACGATTGCTTATGAATTATCTTGGGGCGGTGGTGTGTGGATTGTACTTGCTGAGATTTATCCTAATAGCATACGTGGGCGGGCGATGTCGATCGCTTCGTTTGCCCTGTGGTTTGCGACTTATCTTGTCGCTCAGTTCTTTCCGATACTTTTACAAGCTGTCGGAGGTACGATTACTTTCTGGATTTTTGCAGTGTTTTGTGTGATTATGGCGATTTTCATGAAAAGAAAAGTGCCTGAAACGTCTGGGAGGACAATGGAAAGTATTCAAGCGGATTGGGTTGCCCAAAAGTAAGAGTTTTGCTGGATCATCCTCCGTGCGTAGACGGTTATGGCGTCTATACGGGGGATGATTTTTGTTAGAAAGTATTGCAATTTGGTGTGATCCGTCGTAGAATATTTCTTGGAAGAACGTTGTCGGCGCTTTTGATATTATTTGTACATTTTGTGTAGTGGCAATTTGTTTTTCCATTATAATAATAAAGTGCGAGTAGCAACGAGATGTGTGCGCTTATAGGTGCGTTACCCTTTGATGTTGGAGGTGATGCCTGTAGAGACGAGAAGAATTGCTATCGATCTTACGCATCTTTCAAGCATGAAAGCGAATTCAGGACATGTTTCAATCACGTTTGAAGCATGGTGCCGTATCTTTGTACGTAGCCTTATGCCTTGTTATTAACGTTGTTTGCCTTGCAGGAATATAGTTGCGACCAAGCCGTTTTCACCATAGTGACTCGATGGTGGAGGCGGTTTTTTATCTGTTTTTCGTCGACTGTTGTCGTAGTTCTTGTAAGGGATAGAAAGTTCCCCGCCAGACGATTCCACCTCGCCAAGCACATAAAAGGGCAGAACGAAGAAAAATAAAGACGGTTATCGGTAAGGAGAATGGGATCGACAATCCCCAGAATCCAGAAACGCCACTATAAGTTCGCGTTAACGCAAAAAGACCCCATTCTATAAGAAAGGCGAGTAGAAAAAGGACACGCGATTCACCATGTCCCCATAGCATACCGAGAATTGGGCCTTCATAAAAGATGGTCATCGCAAGCATGGCACCAAGAAAGCGATAAAAGCGATAGTGAAAAGGCGCCATTACATTTTTCTCTAGACCTCGTGCCATGGCGGGCAATGAGGGATACCAAGTGACAGCGATTAAAGAAGAGCCTCCGGCAAAAACTTGGTGATAGCCTGCTTTTTTGATTTTTTCACCCAAAGCGAGATCATCGTCAGATCGAAGAGCAATCTGTTGGTGTTCACCAACGCTATGATAGACGCTTTTTTTCATCAAATTAAAGGCGCCAATGCCTACATAAGCTTTTGAACGTGGCCAAGAAGCGTTTTGCGGACGAAAGATGATCATCACATTGTATAAGAAGAAATAAATGGTCATCTTTAGCCAAAATCCTTTGGCGATAAGATGGGGTGATAACGCTAGATGGTCGATCTCTTGGTCTAAAGAAAATTGCATGGCGGTGGTGATCGCTTCTTTAGAAAATGAGACGTCAGCGTCCGTGAAGAGAATCCAGTCGCCAGAAGCTAGACGTGCTCCTTGCTGTAGGGCGTTATTTTTACCTAACCACCCTTGCTCAAGTTGGTCGATAGCTAGGACTGTCACCTGCTGATGATACTGTTCGATCTTGCGTAGTTTGGGTAAAGTATCATCGGTGGATCGATCATCGACGACGATGATTTCTAGGTTTGGCCAACTTTGTGCCAGAAGGGAGTCGATCGTCGCTTCAATGGCGTGACTTTCATTTTTGGCTGCGATAACTACGGATACAAGAGGGCAAAAAGGCTCGGTATATTCAATGGATTCTAGCGATTGAGCACGGCGTAAACCTCGATAAGATAGAATCGAGAAGATTACCCATGCGATAACGAGCATTGACGCGACTAGCCATGAGACGATATACACTTCGACGCTTCCTTTCATCTCGCTTTACGGTATGATGAGTATACCTCGTACTGCATGGTAGAAGGAAGGTGAAAATATGAACGAGCGATCCTCATCGCCGCAAAGCATCTATCTGATTTTTGCGATCGCTTGTGGTGTTTTGGTGGCCAATTTGTACTATGCGCAGCCGTTATTAAAACCGATTGGTCATGATCTCTCCTTACCACTTTCTATGACGGGTTTGATCGTGACGATGACGCAGATTGGTTTTGTCGCTGGATTGCTTTTTTTAGTGCCCTTATTTGATCGAATTGAAAATCGTCGTTTGATTCTTTTTGTGGTGACCATTTTGATTGTTGCCTTATTCCTTGTAGGCATGAGTCATAATGCTTTCGTGTTTTTTCTCTCTTCATGCCTGATCGGACTTGGTGCAGTTGCGGCACAGATCATCGTACCTTTCGCAGCCCAATTATCCAATGCGCTTGAACGGGGACGTCGGGTAGGCATGGTCATGAGCGGTCTACTTTTAGGTATTATGTTTGCTCGTCCGATTGCTAGTATCGTGACTTTTTATTTTGGATGGCACGCAATCTATCTAAGTTCAGCGCTCGTCTGTATTCTCTTGTGGTTCTTGTTGTACTTTCTTTTGCCAAAACGAATACCGGTTACGGAATTGTCGTATCAGAAGTTGATTCGTTCCTTATGGAGTTTATTCATCCATACGCCTGTCGTACGTCGTCGAGCTTTATATCAGGCGAGTCTCTTTGGCGTGTTTAGTCTTTTTTGGTCCTCAGCCCCCCTTTGGTTGATCGATAAGTATCATTATTCCCAACAAGATATTGCACTGTTTGCTTTTGTCGGTGTGGCAGGTGCGGTTGCGGCGCCGATAGCAGGAAGATGGGCAGATAAGGGGCACTCGAAGATCTTGACGACTTTTGCCCTTTTGGCAGCGCCGATCGCCTATTTGTCGACAGTGATCGTGCCACAAGGATCGATTGCAGGACTCATTGTACTCTATCTGTGTGCTATCGTACTCGATATGGCCGTCTCGACCAATCTGGTGGTTGGTCAGCGTGCGATATATAGTCTATCCGCTTCCTTGCGCGGACGGGTGAATAGCATTTTTATGAGTGTGTTTTTTATCGGCGGTGCAGTTGGTTCTGCGGTATCGGGGTGGTTGTTGACAAGTTTTTCTTGGCAAGGTATTGCGGTCATCGGTATGCTCATTCCTCTTTTTGCTTTTCTTTATTTTTTGACGGAAAAAAAATCGCAACCCTCTTATGGCGAAGGTCGCGATCTGTAGTGCTTACAAGTAGGATCAGGCTAGCGTATTGATGAGTTGGCCTTTGTGACCACTCAGTTCTTGGCCATGATCCCCGTCACCATCCGTGGAAGCTGGACCAGGTGTAGCACCTGGTAAGGCTTGTTGTGATGGCAACTGCACTTTTACAGCATTGACATGTTGATGCTGTTGCAATTGTGAAAGCAACGGTTGATCCAATTGTTGGTTATTGATACCAAATGATTGGACGCTGGAAAGTAACATTGCAATCACCTCCCTAGTGATAGTATAACGATCAAGGCTTGAAACGAAAAGATAAAAATACTTAAAGGGGCTAGTTGCTTGATGAAAAATACATATCCTTTGCGTTCGATAAACGTAGCAAAAATAGTGACAAAGACTTATGGGGATAAAGTTTTTTCAACTGCCGTTAATAAGATGCCTGTCCTTGATGAAGTGTTGATTACGCGAATAGGCATTCAAGGCGATGAACAAACGCCAGAATATCATGGTGGTGAGGAAAAAGCACTTTGTTTGTACGCGGATGATCATCGTGATTTTTGGCTGAATTATGGAGTTTCTTTCTTGCAAGAGGGTGCGCTTTTTGGTGAAAATCTCTCTTCGATCGGCTTAATCGAAGAAGAAGCGTGTATCGGCGATGTGTACTCGCTCGGACAAGCGATCATTCAGATATCCCAACCGCGGATTCCTTGCTATAAAATCGCTGCAAAATATGGGCTGTCGGATCTTGCTTCTGTAATGGCGAAAGAGGGAAATACGGGATTTTTATTTCGTGTGCTCAAAGAAGGTGTTGCCTCGGTACAGGATCCCTTGATCCTTCAAGAACGGCATCCTTTACGAGTATCGGTTTCACAAGTTAATCGTGTGATGTACCACGATGATCAGGCATCGATCGAACGGGTGCTTAGCGTCGATGCGCTATCGGAAAGTTTTCGTCGGGAAGTGGAGAAGCGCAAAGAGGCCAAGAAAAACTAACTGTAGGGCACGTTTGTCAAAGATATCGCTAACAGAATGTGAATTAAAAAAGGAGTTTTTCTTATCCCGTCGAATATCCTTTGGTAGGGGCAGTGGAATTTCAGGAGGATGATTCTATGGAGAAACAGACAATACGTTTTCCCATCCGCGTAAAGTTGATCATTGCCTTATTTCTTTGTATCATCTTACCTGTTCTTTTGATCGGTTACTTTGCTTTTGCTAAAGTTGATGCAAGTTTAAGTTCGCTTGAGCAAGACAGTGCTGTGCGCACCGCACAATCACTCCAAAGTACGATGCAGACACAGAGTGAAAATCTTTTGCAACAAGATATTTCCTTTGCGAAATGGGATGCTTTCAATCAGGCACTGCAAAAACATGACGTCAAATGGATTGTAGCGAATGTGGATGCGGCCACTTCTGTTTTTAACGATCTTAATTTTCTCGATGTTTTTGACAGTCAAAATCAATTGGTCTCGCAAGTTGGTAATCTCGCCGATTTCAGTAATGGATTGACGAATTCGGCGATATTGAACAAATTGAATAACCAAAATTACATCAGTGGTGTCATTCAGACGCAAAAT
>JABEUY010000156.1 GCA_013044175.1 Bacilli bacterium | reverse complement strand
TCTGAGGCGTTTTATGCGTCAATTGTGCAAATTCGTGTATCGTGTAATATTTCATCACTTCACCACCTGATAAGATTATAACAAAATATCAGGCTTTAGAAAAAAGTAATAACTTATTTGCGAGTGTTCACATCCTCCCTTGACAAGACTGTATCGTACTTCGATAATGATAGCAATATCTTATATAGGATTAGTCATATATGAAGTGTCGCTACTTACCGATGCGTTCATGACTTTCCTTTTGAGGAACATTCTTTTTTGCTATCAAGGAGGATATTTCCATGCGCGTATTTATGACTGGAGCAACAGGGTTTATTGGCACAGCGATCGTTCGCGATCTTTTGGATGCCGGTCATGTGGTGATCGGACTGGCTCGATCGGATGATGCGGCACAATCGCTGATGAAAGCTGGCGTACAAGTGCATCGTGGTTCCCTTGACGACCTTGACAGTTTGCGACGAGGGGCTGCTTTAGCGGATGGCGTCATTCATACAGCTTTTTATCACAAGCTGTCTCATATGCGGTTGAGCACGCGACTACAAATTATGTTTGGCGGAAATCCACGACGTGCAGGATTGCGTTTTATGGGCGCAGCGGTGGAAGCGGATCGACAAGCGATTACAGCGCTTGCTTCCGTATTGCAACAGTCCGGTGGCCCTTTGGTTATCGCTTCTGGAACATTAAGTTTTCCAACGGGTCATCTTGGTACGGAAGATGACGCAGGTGTGATGCAATCGGTCATGGGTCCACGCATCGTTTCCGAAGAGATCACGCTCGATACGGCGAATCGCGGGGTGCGAGCTATCGTACTTAGGCTTCCTCCTTCCGTTCATGGCGAGGGTGACCGAGGTGGTTTTTTACCCGGTCTTATTCGAACGGCAAGAAAAAAAGGCTTCTCGGGGTTTGTCGAAGATGGTACCAATCGATGGCCGGCAGTCCATCGTAACGATGCAGCACACCTATTTCGCTTAGCGCTCGAACACGGCTCTGCTGCTTCTCGTTTTCACGCAGTGGCTGATGAAGGTGTACCGTTTCTCGAAATCGCCAAGATCATCGGCGAACAATTACATCTTCCCGTGAAAAGTGTCTCCAAACAACAAGCGGCTGGACACTTTGGTTTTCTCGCGGCGTTCGCGTCGGCAGATAATCCAGCAACGAGTGCGTTAACCCAATCGCGTTTAGGCTGGCGCCCCATTCAACCCGGTATTTTGGAGGACTTAGCACAAGGCCATTACTTTTCTACGTAAGTCTTATCCGTCATAGGCTTTCATGGTTACGTATCGAACGGTTTCTTCCCTTATAGCCACCCGTTTTGTTTCGCTTTGTCGATCGCCGCTTGTCTCGTTGTTACCTCAAGTTTGCTCATGATTTCCGATAAGTAGTTGCGAACTGTCCCTTCGGCAAGAAACAAGGTGGTGGCGATTTTTTTTGGTCGATAGGCCTTTATCGAGTAAAGAAAGCAGTGCCACTTCCCTTTCTAAAAGTGGATTGCGACCTTGGATGGCCATGACAAAAAGCTCTTGATCAACCACCATTTTTCCCTCATAGACGCGATGGATCGCTTCAATCACATGCGCGATCTCAGCATCTTTGAGAAGATATCCCTTCGCACCATAGTGCATGGCTCGTTCGAGATAGCCTTATTGATCAAACGTTGTCACAATAAGCGATCGGCAAGAAGGAACATGTTGAGCCAAATAAGCAAGAACATCTAACCCGCTTTTCTTGGGCATCTCAATATCGATCAACGCAACATCAGGCTGATGCCATAGGCGCAAGTTCCATTGCTTTTTCATCATCGCTTGCCATGGCGACAACCTCCAGATCTTCCTCCATCGAAAGTAATGTGGCTAACGCCTCCAACACCAATTTTTGATCTTCAGCGAGAAGAAGACGAATCATGGTGCTATCCCTCCTTGTCAATTACGATCTTGGTGACACAACATAGCATGGTACCTCGATCAAAAGGAAGTGTATCATGGTGAAAAATAAATGTCATAAACCGATCTTCGGTAAGCCATGCCCCATTTGACCAGATGAGGAGTTTACCCTTTCGTTCTCTCATTCTTGTTTGCATGCCAATTAGGCCAAAGCTATGGGAGGATTGGGATGGCCAAGTAGCTGGTAACCCTATGCCATCATCGGCGATCCATAAGTAGGCATAGTCATCACGTTGTGCACGTTGGATCATAACGTGTTTGGCTTTAGTATGGCGAAGAATATTGGTCACTGCTTCGCGAAGGCACATCGCAAAGACTTGATCCACTTCTTCATGAAGTGATCCGCTTGTCGGACCTTGATCCCACGTCCCTTCAATTTCTGCGGTTTGTAGCGCTTGAATAGCACTTTTCCATTCTTCTTCAAAATCCGGTTTGCGAATGTTCTCGACATAATAACGAACTTTGGCGAGGGACTCTCTTGCCCTGTTTTCAATCTCATCGATTTCTCGTAATGCCCTACGAGGGTCTTTGTCAAGAAATCGTTTAGCCACTTGTCCTTGTAGTCAGGTCTAAATCTTGAGGTCCCTTGTGTGATTTTTTTCCCATTCGTCCCAAGCCACTACCCCGAGCTCAGGTTCAGGGACATCAGGCAACATAGATATGAACTCTAATGAATGTCCATCAGGGTCAGAAAAGTATATTGAGACTGCAGGCATCCATCCGAATACAAAAGGACGCTCAGTACCGTCGTTCAAGAAGTTCCGAACTGCTATCCCACGTTCTTTTAACCATGGCACAATTCGTTTCATATTGTCCAGCGACGTTTGAAATGCATAATGTTGACGAATGATTTGAGAAGGTTCCTTTTCCCAAAGTCCCAGCATGGCGTTTCCTGGTTTACCAAGCCAATAAAAACGTACTCTTCTTGAATCCTCGTGGGCTAGTGTTAACCCCAAGACATCTTCGTAAAACTGGGATGCCTTTTCTAAGTTAGCGACATTGATATGCGTTTCAAATAATCCTTCAATCACGTGTTTTTCACCCCAAAACCCAAGGTAGTACTAGCTCGTACCGCATTGTGCAAGACATTTTCCATTTTTTCTAGGCACTTGTCTTCAGTCCATAAACGATTTCGTCAGATGCTACGTTTGTACCGTAAAGCAACACGATCTTCATCTTCCAAAGAAGCATACGCCTTTTTTTCTTCATAGAATCGAAATCCGAGTGATTCGTAAAATGGAATTCCCATTTGATTTCCCTTTGCAACGGATACCCATTGAACATCGGCACCTAATTCCTTCAATTCTTGAGTTACTGCATCCAACAGCAAAGTCCCGATACCTTGATACTTTCGTGTTGGTTCAACGTAGAGAACATATAACTCGCCTTCGCTTTCAGAAATCATACCTCCTCCACCTGCCCCCACCACCAATTCAGTTGAGTCCGTATACTTGGTGTAAATTCAGTGGACGCACTGGGTGACATAATGCAGAAGTGCCACCTCGTCCCCCTTTGGTAGAATGGAAGTGTCAAGCAACCATTTTAACGAGGAGGAATACGAGAATGGCACAGTACAACATTACCGTGGATGACGAGATTTTGAAAGGGTTATTTTCTGGGGATACGGGAATATCGCAGTTGCTGGAGCAGGTTTTGAATCAAGTGCTTCATGGTTGCTGGCACTCGTCGAGATGGTGATTCAGGGTGTATCCACGCGCAAAATCACCACCATCACAGAGGAGTTGTGCGGAGCCGAGTTCTCGAAATCTACCGTTTCGGACCTGTGTAAGCGACTCGACCCGATCGTTGAGGCATGGAATGGACGCAACGTACGAGAGAAGCGATACCCGTTCGTTTTGGTCGATGCCATCATGCTGAAGATCCGAGAGGACAGGCGTGTCCGCTCACGTGCTGCCATGATCGCCACCGGCGTCAATGAAGAGGGGTATCGCGAAATCCTTGGGATCATGCTGGGAGATAGTGAATCAGAGGCGAGTTGGTCGGCATCCTTCACTTGGCTCAAGAGCCGCGATCTGAGGGGTGTGTCGTCGTCTCCGACAGTCATGCTGGGCTGGTAAAAGCGCTGCAAACACAGTTTCAAGGTGCAACGTGGCAGTGGTGCCAGACTCATTTCATGCGCAATTTCCTGGACGCGACACCGAAGAGCTTACACGACGAACTGTACGGGAAAGTGCGGGCTATACTCGACGCACCGGATGTGTTGACGGCAAGACGACTAATGGATCAGGTCGTGTCAGACTATAGAAGGTAGAATTTAAATTTCCAAACACGCTGTAAAGCCCAGCACTTTACAGCGTGTTTGGAAATTGAGTTTGCGTCATTCCAATTACGAAATCAGGCGGTAGAATGCGGTTAGTAGGTCTTTTTTTGACGTTTTTATCCTAACTAAACCAATAGGAAGTTGGGATAGTTATTTAGTTGATTTAACATAACATGAAAGGGTGCTATTTATAGCATGATTAGAATTAGAAGAGAATCTAGGGAATACTTTGATAAACTTAGAAAATACAATGTTATTTTAGATGGTGTCAAAATTGGATGTATAAGTGATGGTGATATTTTTGAATATACACCGAATATCGGATCTCATAAGTTAAGACTTAAGGTGGATTGGTGTGGAAGCAATTCGTTGTTTTTTGAGATCAACGATGATGAAATTGTTGAATTTATATGCGGAGGTTTAAAGGGTCGCAAAATGTTTCTGGTATATTGGTATATAACATTTGGATTTAATAAGTATTTATGGATACGCGAATATGCTGTTCGAAAAATTTTGTAATTTGAGTTACATGTTTTGAGGTAACCCGATAAAGTACTGAAGGTAGGGGTTTTCCGTAATCTGTTGAACCGTTTCGCGGTCACTCAGATTGAGCCGCTGCTGAATGATGAGCGCACCAAGCGCAACACGTACAGACTTCGCCTGTTCTCCTGTATGGGAGGGTTCGAACTAAGAGGCATAGTGAGTTTCACTTTTCCACCAGGGAATGAGGAAGGCGAGTTGAACCCACCGATTCTCCTTATTCAATTTTCCGCCAAACGGAAGGAAAAAATCGTCTGGCATCACGAACTGAAGCTCTGTATGTTTGTACATGTCGCCCTCCATATGCAAGGATTTAACCAGCTACCCCTTGAAAACCCATGCATACAGATTCGACATAAAACCCTATAAATCCTTGTATTTATTGCAATTATGAAGCCATCAGCAGTCCCTACGTAAACTTATAGCTTAAACGGCCTCTTCACTCTGTTTAGTTTGTTGGTTCCACTATAGATCAAATTTTTTCCACAATCTTGTTTTTTTAATGAGGGAGGTAGTAGAATGGAATTGGCAGTGGCGGTACCGCAACAAGGATTTATGTCGTTGTCGCAAGGCGAACTGGATGCGATTGATGCCGGTGCGTGGTCGTGGAGCACGTTTGGTGATTGGGCGGGAACTACGGCTGCAGCTGGGGGAGTTGCTGGTGGCGCGGCGTATGCACTCTTCGGGTGGTGGTAATGTGACGAAGAAATCTAAAACGGTCGTCAAGTATGTTGTCGGGTGGACATTGTTTCAGTGGGTAATGCTGATTCTAGCGTTTAAGGTGCTACACAGCACCTATATCGCTATTGTGCCTGCTGCCGTTATTCCTAGTATTCTGATTTTGCTGATGAAGCGCAGAGACGGGTAATGTCAGTTGGCACGTGCACGATAATGGTTTGAGGCCGATCTGGATGGAGTCTCCGCTGCGTTGCTCGTTGACGTGGTGGAGTCTTTCTTTTCTTTTTTTCGAACAGCAAAATGGACTTTCTGCAGATCTCGGCACCGAGATTGCAGCAGCTGGTACAGAAACACCGATTGGAGTACCTCTGGATCCGTATTTCTGCGTTCAGAGGTCGAGGAACAACGTGAGCGAGCTACTCCGCTTCGTGAAGCGATGGAGCTCCTGATGGAGGGTGATGCCGATAAGAGCTAGGTTATTAGGGTGGCGTCTTGATAGCGAGTCTGTAAGTCCAAGCAAGGCCAGTCTAAAGAACAGAAGGTCACCTATTGTTGCTTGTGATTGTGTGGGGAAGGACCAATTGAGTCGATGTTTGAACCAGAGATGATCACCTTTTGTTTAATGCCAGATTTGTCATAGATCTCCGATTCACTCCCCAAAGCGTGAATCTTCCCATGATTCATAAATGCGAGACGATCACAAAGAATATGGGCTTCTTCCATAAAATGTGTCGTTAAGATAATGGTTTTCCTTCATCATGTAGTTTCTTAATGTAGTCCCATATATGAATTCTCACGTCCGGATCTAATCCCGTTGATGGTTCGTCTAGAAAAACCACATCCGGGTTGTGAATCAGTGCTAAAGCCAATACAAGCCTTTGCCTTTCTCCACCGGACAATAGCTTCGTAGATCGATTTTTAAAGCTTGTTAATTCAAGTTCCTTGATTAAACTTTCGACTCTGTACTTTCTATCCTTTACTCCGTAGAGTATGGAAAAGTAATCCAGAGTTTGCTGCGCTGTCATGCTTGGAAACAAGGCTGTACTTTGCAAACTAATTCCAATTTTCGATTTGCAGTATTGTTGTCGGATTTTACCTCCCTACCAAATACCTGAATATTTCCTTGATACGATCGCAACCCTACAATCATTTCAATCATAGTTGTCTTCCCAACACCTTTTGGACCTAAGATCCCCAAGGTTTCACCTTGATCTACAGCAAAGCTCAAATTGTTAATAACGTTTCTGTCTGCATATTTTTTTGATACATTTATTACGTCTATAACGCCCAATCTGCTTCCTCCTACCCCATGCTTTAATGCCCTTTCTAATACTTAGCCCCTAAAAACGCCTGACCAGGTTCCTGAGCATACACCTGAGAAAATACATGATTTAAGAATTCAATATCCTGATTATCCGTCATTGCCAATACTTCTTCTTGGCGTTCAGAAGGTAATTTACCTTGAGTCGCTAGCATATCGCCAATTGACCGCATAAATTTTTGCTCGTCATTCATCTGTTCCAACAGTTTGCTTTTAACAAACTTTGATGTGTTGGTGAAGTTGTCTCTTTTGTCGACCTGGATCCATGCCAAGGACAGTAACGTTGCCACCATCTCGCTGACGAAGGCCTTCGATGATCTCTAGTGTGGTCGTTTTCCCTGCGCCGTTAGGACCAACGATGCCAAATACTTCCCCTTGCATAACGGCAAAACTGACGTCGACGACCGCCTTTTTCGCTTTATAGTTTTTTTTTAGATGATCGATGAGGATAACCTCTTTCATACCGCACCCCTTTCCCTTACACCATGAAGGATAAAGGTTTATCGGCGCGTTGCAGAGAGCAAGTTATCATGCAATGAGGATGACACTTGTCATATCCTCGCACTTTAATCATTTAAATCACTAAATAATACGTCATATTTAAATATTTTTCGATATATATGTTGCTTTATTTATGAATTATGTTATAAATAAGTTGTGATAATCGCTTGATCGATAGGGATAAAACAAATGCGTGAGGGGACGGGATACTTTCCGATGATTAGTAATACATTGACCGAACAACTTGAAGATCTTTTGCGTTTTGCCAAAACATATACGAATTTATCCTCCTCTGCACTGATTGAAATCGCTTTAGCGAAAAAAGAAGGCATCCTCACGAGTACGGGTGCACTTTGTGCGACGACAGGGAAATTTACAGGCCGGTCACCGAAAGATAAGTACTTTGTGTTTGATGCTGTCAGTGAGCATACTGTACATTTTGGTAAAGTGAATCAAGCGATCGAAGAAGCGACGTTCATTCGCCTGTATCAAGAGGCACTGACGAAAATCGAAGCGAATGGTGCTTTTGTGTTTCAAGGATTTGCAGGTGCAGATCGCTCGGAGCAAATGCCTATTCGCGTAGTGACGCAATATGCATGGCATAATTTATTTGCGCGTCAACTGTTTATTCGCCCGACTGACGAAGAACTGGCGAACCATCAAGCAGCATTTACCGTGATCGATCTGCCAGATCTTAAGGCAGTTCCTAAACGTGATGGTACGAATTCGGAAACCTTTATTATGATCTCGCTCGCGCACAAGATTGTTTTAATCGGAGGAACAGAATACGCGGGAGAAATCAAGAAATCGGTTTTTACCCTGCTTAATTATGTTCTTCCTCAAAAAGGTATCCTTCCGATGCATTGTTCTGCGAATGAAGCGAAGGATGGTGAGCATGTCGCTCTGTTTTTCGGCCTTTCTGGAACGGGTAAAACGACGCTTTCGGCGGATGAAAATCGCCTTTTGATTGGCGATGATGAACACGGCTGGAGTGACCATGGTGTCTTTAATTTTGAAGGTGGTTGCTATGCGAAATGCATCGGATTACAACAAGAACATGAGCCACAAATCTGGGAAGCTATTCAGTATGCGACAGTCCTTGAAAATGTTGAAGTTGATCCCTCATCGCGTATCGCCGATTATCATAGTGCAACGTTGACCGAAAATACACGCGCGGCGTATCCGATCGAATACATTAAAAATGTAAAATTACCGAGTATGGGGACGCATCCTTCGGTGATCTTTTTCTTGACGGCTGACGCTTCAGGCGTTCTTCCTCCGATGGCAAAATTGAGCAAAGAACAAGCGATGTATCATTTCCTCTCTGGCTATACGAGTAAACTCGCAGGCACAGAGCGCGGTGTGACCACGCCAGAAGCTACATTTTCCGCCTGTTTTGGTGAACCATTTTTACCTCTGAATCCAATCGCATATGCCAAAATGCTGGGAGAAAAACTCGATCGTCACGAAACCTCTGTCTATCTGGTGAACACAGGTTGGACAGGTGGCGCGTATGGTGTGGGATCACGGATGAAGCTTTCGTATACGCGTGCCATGATTCAAGCAGCCTTGTCAGGTACGCTCGATCAGGCTACGTATACGATCGATCCGATTTTTGGCCTATCGATACCGACGGACATCGAAGGTGTACCTAGCCAAATCCTTTCGCCGAGAAACACATGGGAAGATGGCGAAAAATATGATCAGGCTGCACGAGAACTCGCGAATGCTTTTCGTCATAATTTCACGAAATTCACGGATGTACCGGATAACATCGCACAAGCAGGTCCTAACGTGAACTTGTAAAAAACGATAAACAACCTCCTCGCCATCGTAAGCGAGGAGGTTGTTTTACTTATTAGGGGTGGGTATTTGCAGCATACTTGAGCCTAAAATGCCGATAGCGGAGAAAAGCACAGGAATGAGTAATCCGTCATGCAGACCGATTGCTGTAACATGCGAGGAAAATTCGCCCAGAATGGCACCAAATAAGCTAGGCAATAACACGGCGCTAAGAAAGCCACCGGTATTGGCAAAGCCTGATGCGACGCCGACTTTTTCAAGAGAGAACGATTGACGAACGACAGCAAAAGTTAAAGCACTAGCCCCATTGCCAAAACCGATGACAAGCAATAAGACGATCGTAAGCGCAAAGGATGGATGCGTGCCACTGAGAAATAAACTGACCCAAGCGACAAAAACGAGCCAATGCATACCGCGATATAAAGTGCGAGCCGTAAATCGTCGCGATGCAAGCCAACTGCTGATCTGCCCTCCTCCTAAAGCGCCGATTAATCCGATCATGACCCATTGGCTGGCTCCTGCTTGCGAAAGATGAAAGGCAACCATAGCATAAGGAATGCCCCATGAGCCGATAAAACTGATGTAGGTACCCACCAAGCCAAAGTGACCCATAAACGTTGCCCAGGCTTGACGAGAGCGAAGAAGATCGGCAAGGATATGCCATGTGCTTTTAGGCATCAGCTGAACCGTAACGGTGGGTTTGATGGGTTTCCCATGATTTTTTTGTGGAAGTACGATAAGAACGACATAAGATAATCCGGCTAAGAGCAATAAAAGTAGACCGCTGATGAGAAAAGCATGCCGCCACCCTGTTATCGCTAACCATAAAGCAAAGGGAAAAGAGGCAAACAATGACCCAAGTCCCCCACCGATGCTGATCGTACCGAGTAATTTAATAAAGGTATTCGCCTCAAACCATTGACTAATGATCGCAATAAAATTGACAAAAATCATAGAGTCACCAATACCAACAAGAAAGCGAGAAGCAAACAACACTTGCGCATTGCCTGCTGTACTAAACAGCACCGTCCCCAAGCCATTGATCAATACGCCAAAAACCAAGAAACGATTCGGACCAAAACGATCGGTTAATAGGCCGACAGGAATCTGTAAAGCTGCGTAGGCGATAAACTGCAGGCTGCTTAAGAAGCCGATCGTACTGGCTGAAAGTTGAAATTCTTTCATGATGGTTTCTGTGATAAGACCAGGCGCAGTTCGCTGGATTACAACGAGAAAATAGGATAGTAAGACGGTGATAAAGAGAAACCAGCGATAATTATTGCGTCCTTGCAATTGCGTGCCTCCAAGCTGTGATATCATGAACCAGCGCTTACATTGTGACCTCTGCACAAGGTGAAAGCAAGAGGATGACAATGCTTCGACAAAAAGATAATGATGCACTACCTTCCTCTTTACTTCAATAACGACATGCCTTACCTTTATATTGAACAAATACTTCATTCAAAAAGGAATGAATACGATGCAAAATATCAACAAAGCGGCACAGTACTATGCTTTGATGGAAAATCCACCGAAGTTAGCGAAAGCATGGGCTGATCACGGAAGTTATTTTACGTGGCATTCCACAGTACCTGAAAATGCACATTTTGGCCCATTAGACATATTCACCATCACCGCGGGTAATCCGGCCAACCCTGCTATCCTCTTTTTGCACGGTTATCCGACAAGCAGTTTTGATTTTTATGCACTCTTTGACGATCTCAGTCAGGATTATTACGTATGTGCGTTCGATGCTCCAGGCTATGGTTTCTCTTCGAAACCCCAAAATGGCTATCGTTATCAAATCCGTGATGATGCACGATTGGCCGACTATTGGATTCAAGAAGTGTTGAAACTAGATGCTTTCGCTTTGTTTACGCATGATAAAGGCGATAGTGTCGGTCTTGCCCTGCTCGAACTTATTCAGCGAAAGCAAGCTCAGTCCTACCAAATCACACATCATTTTATCGCCAACGGCAATATGTACTTACCACTGGCACAACTTACTTCTTTTCAAAAGCAGATCTTGGATCCTGTGACGGGGCCGATCATGTCGTCGAAGTTACAAGGTAGCGTCTTAGCCCAAGGTCTGGCTGCAACGACGTACGATACCATCTTGACGCAAGAAGATATCACATCGCACGCTTCGATCTTTGATTATGAAGAAGGCGTTCGCGTGCAACATAATGTCATTCAATATCTCAATCAACGCGCACAATTTGAGAATGGTTGGCTTGAAGCGTTACAAAAAAGTGATAGCCCAACGACTCTTCTTTGGGGAGAACATGATACCATTTCCCCCCTTCAAGTCGCTGATTATGTCTATCAAACGTGTTTGAAAGATAAACCGAATTCGGCGTACTGGCGTCTTGCCAAAGCGAATCATTATCTCCTGTACGATGAACCTCATGTTGTTGCTTCGATCGTGCGTCAAGCTTTGCAAGGAGGCGACCTGGAAGGTTTTTCGCAAGAAAGAGTTTATCGTGTCTAAAATGGGTAACGTAAAATGCCACCTGATCGATGAGGATCAAGTGGCGTTAAAAAATCACCGAAGGACGATCGAGGTTTACGCTATCTTCACTTCATTATCCTAGTAAATTAATCAATTGCCCTTTATTAGGTGACAAGTTACCTCCGTTCGCTTGCGCGATAGCATTTTGTACACCTTGTTGCCCTTGAATTAACATCGTTGCTGCATTTTGATTGACCTGCAAAGCCTGTTGCAACAAGCCAAGATTGAACTGTGTTTGCACATTAGAAATGTTGGAAAGCATAATGACACCTCCCTTTTCCTCGTCTCGCCTTGATGAATATATTGTACACGCTATCTCGTCAAACGAAAAGGTACTGTGATCACTTTGACTGATTTATTAAAAATCAACCATGCTAGGAGCCATCCTGCCGTTTTACTATGCAAAAGCGAGTGCCACCATCGACCTGTTAAGAATTGCGGAATGACGATTGTGATATCGGGTGAATCGAATTGTTTCAGCTCAAATTCGACAAAACGTTGTAATCGCTTTGCTACGGAGCGATATTGTGAATGCATGACGACGAGGCGGATGTCAGCACCGAGCTTTTCCCATTCTTCTTCGATTTTTAGTTTTGCTTTACGCATGGCTTCTTCACTATCGGCATTGACGACGTGAACAGCAATCACATGCTCAAAATGACTGGCTGCGTACTGAAGGGCTGCGACAGACGCATTATTGACCGAAGCGATAGGAACAATCGTTAACCCAGGCGGATTTTTATGAAAAGGGACGGAGAAATCATATTTTAAATCGATTTTTGTTTGCTCATAATGATGTCTTATCTTCGTAAACATGATGACCATGAGGGGAACGGCGATTAACACCAACCAAGCACCATCGGTGAAGCGCGTGATCCCAAAAATCAAACAAGCGATTGCTGTCAAAGAAACACCTAGAATGCTACCTAGTGCAGCGAGAACCCAGTGCCCTTTTCGCTCGCGAAACAAACGTACGACCATCCCTAATTGGGAAACCGTAAAGGTATAAAATACAGAAACACCATAGAGTGCGATAAGCCTACCAATTTTCGCGTCAAAAGCAAAGGTCAGCAATAAGGAAATAAAAGTTAGGAAAACAATTCCATTACTATAAACAAGTCGATCACCTTTTCGTAAGACCCATCGCGGCATAAATCCATCTTTCGCCATGGATGACCAAAGTGACGGGCAACCTGTAAACGCCGTATTGGCTGCGATGATTAGGATAGCCATCGTCGCCAAGGAAATGATGATACTTAGGATATAGCCGATCCCTTTTAAACCAAAAACCATCATCGATTCTTGTTGAATCAGTGGAATATCAGGATTATATTGCAATCCATGAATCATCGCTAATCCCGATACGATAAAAAATAATAGACTTAATGTGCCGACAAGCGTAAACAACAGACGCTGAGCCCTTTTCGGTGAGGGTTCTTTAAAGATAGGCACTGAATTTGAAACGGCCTCGATGCCAGTAAGAGCACTACAACCATTGGCAAACATGCGTAAGAAAAGAAACATCGACATGCCACCAACGGATTTCATGCCATCAATCGTTGGAAAGTGGATATGAGTCGGATGAGCGAAAGCGTTGACAACGCCGACAAGCCCTAATACAAAAATACTTACAATGAATAGGTAGGCAAACGGGATAAAGACTTTCGCTGATTCACCCGTACCGCGCAAATTAATAAACATAATAAATAAGGTGAGAATAACGTTAAAAAGTAATTTATGCGTCATTACAAAAGGTATAAACGGTGCGATCGCATCGACCCCAGAAGCGATCGAAACGGCAACGGTAAGTATATAGCCGATGATCAATGTTGAAGCCGCGGATAACCCCCAAAACCTGCCTAGGTCATTCAAACCGATGGAATAGGCACCCCCACCCATCGGATAATGGCTGATAATATTGCGATACGCCAGAAATAGAAGCATAGCAAGACCAGCGATAATCAAGGTTCCTAACATGGAAAAACCGAGTACATTGGCGACGAAAGTTGCCGTTGCACCCGATCCGATAATCGTTGCTAGGATAAACTCCATCTGATCAGTAGCATACGCCACGCTTGATAATGCGTCAGGCGTTAAGATGGCCATGCCACGAAAGATACCGATTTTTACGTGCTGACTTTCTCGTGTTTTTAGTGGTCGGCCGACGATGAAGCGTTTTACGCCTTCAATCATGAGTGAACTATCCCCTGTGTGGTGAGAGATTTTCGATAATGGAATCAATGCGAATTATTTTATCACATTGATTCGAGCATCGCATAGATGGGTTGTATCGCAACATGTTGTCGAATCCTATGTGCTAGTTGATCAATGTGTACTTCTCGGTGATTCTCCATGGAAAAATCGGCAGCACGCACAGGGGATAAATGATGGTGAGCACGCACAGAGGCGATCAAATGCTGACGAAAATCGGATGAATCAAAAATACCATGTAAATAGGTTCCAAACACAGTATGTGTGGGATCGATCGCGCCATCCGTGATGAATTCTTGCGTGCCTTCTCGGCAGATTTGTGTTAAAGGCAAATAACCCTCGGTCGGTTTCGTGACACCAAGATGGATTTCATAACCCGCTACGGCGATCGATTTGTTAAAAATAGAAATAGTTCCTTGCGCGAATTGGGTTGTTTTTTCTTTTAGCAGTTCCGTTTCAATAGGTAGAAGGCCAAGACCATGGACGAAAGTGACGTCACTTTCCGTATGAAAGGGATCATGTATCATTTCGCCTAACATTTGAAAGCCTCCGCATAGTCCAAAGACTATCGCTCCCTGCTGCCAAGCGTTGTGAATTGTGTCGTCAAGCCCATGGTCTTGAAGCCAAAGTTGATCAGCGATCGTATTTTTGCTACCTGGCAACAAGATAAGGTCAGCATGAATAATAGATTCAGGATCGTGGGTAAACACAATTCGCAAGGAAGCTTCCACGAAAAGAGGATCGAAATCTGTAAAATTTGCCATATGAGGAAGATCGATAATGGCGACTTGTAATTCTCGATATACATCCGTACTTCTTGCCGCTAACGACCGATCGCGATGATACTTTTCTGTCGTAAAAAGACCCAGCGAATCTTCCTCTTCGATTTCAATATCATGCAGATACGGGACGACACCAAGCACAGGAATTTTCGTGTATTGTTCTAGCCAAGTGACCCCTTCGTCAAATAAAGTAGGATCCCCGCGAAATTTGTTGATGATAATGCCCTTTACACGTGCTCTTTCTTCTTCCGTCATCAACGTGAGCGTGCCGACCACCGAGGCAAATACACCGCCTCGGTCAATGTCGGCAACGAGAAGAATCGAAGCATTCGCCATCTCTGCTGTTTTCATATTCGCGATTTCAGTCGCTTTTAAATTCATTTCAACAGGACTTCCTGCACCTTCGATGATGATCAAGTTATAGCGATCCGCTAAATACCGATAACTTTCGCATACAGCTTGCCATAAATCCGCTTTTAGGTCAGTAAAATAGTGCCTTGCTGATACCGTCTGATCCATACGTCCTTGCACAATAACCTGAGAACTTTGGTTTTTCATCGGCTTTAATAGGACAGGATTCATATGTTCATTCGCTACTATGCCGCAAGCCTGTGCTTGCACCGCTTGTGCGCGTCCAATCTCACAACCGGTTACAGTGACGGCAGCATTTAAAGACATGTTTTGAGATTTAAATGGTGCGACTCGATAACCGTCTTGTTTGGCAATGCGACAAAGTGCCGTTGCGATGATACTTTTACCGACATGAGATGCCGTTCCCATGATCATCAAACTTTTCGTCAAATCTTCTTCTCCTTATCGATAGAGTTCGCTCCCTTGAAGACGAAAAGATTGTGCCTTTTCCTTCATACCTTCTTGAAGCGCCTCTTGTTCTTCATAGCCATGTTGTAAAGCGTATTCCCGTATATCTTGTGTGATTTTCATGCTGCAAAAATGGGGACCACACATCGAACAAAAATGTGCAGTTTTTGCTGGTTCAGTAGGTAGTGTTTCATCATGATAAGCCATCGCACGTTCAGGATCTAAGGATAAAGCGAATTGATCTTTCCAACGAAATTCGAAACGCGCTTTCGATAAAGCATCATCGCGTTTTTGTGCGCCAGGATGTCCTTTGGCGAGATCAGCAGCATGCGCGGCGATCTTATAAGCGATCACCCCTTCACGCACATCATTTTTATCGGGTAGACCAAGATGCTCTTTTGGCGTGACATAACAAAGCATAGAAGTTCCATAAGCGCCGATCATCGCGGCACCGATCGCAGAAGTGATATGGTCATACCCAGGCGCGATGTCGGTCGTTAAAGGTCCAAGGGTATAAAACGGTGCTTCATGACAGATCGCCTGTTCCCAATCGACATTTTCTTTAATTTTATGCATGGGAATATGACCAGGACCTTCAATCATCACTTGAACATGATGCTTCCATGCGATTTGTGTTAACTCGCCGAGTGTTTGTAGTTCAGCTAATTGTGCTTCATCACTTGCATCGGCAATCGAACCAGGACGTAACCCATCGCCGAGTGATATCGTTATATCATACCGTTTCATGATCTCACAAATTTCTTCAAAATGGGTATATAAGAAATTTTCCTGGTGATGAGCAAGACACCAAGATGCCATGATCGACCCACCTCGCGAAACGATCCCAGTCATTCTTTTTACAGTTAGTGGGATGTATCGCAAAAGCACACCTGCATGAATCGTAAAATAATCAACACCTTGTTCGGCTTGCTCAATCAGTGTATCACGGTAGATCTCCCAAGTCAGATCCTTTGCGATACCATTAACCTTTTCGAGCGCTTGGTAGATAGGCACAGTGCCAACAGGAACTGGCGCATTGCGCAAAATCCACTCTCGTGTCGTATGGATATTAGCCCCTGTTGAGAGATCCATAATCGTATCGGCACCCCAATGCGTTGCCCAAAGCATCTTCTCAACTTCGTCCTCAATCGAAGAACGGATCGAGGAATTACCGATATTCGCATTGATTTTTACTAAAAACGCTTTACCGATAATCATCGGTTCACTTTCTGGATGATGGATATTTGCCGGAATCACGGCACGACCGGCAGCCACTTCTTGACGGATAAGTTCCTCATTCACTTGTTCGCGAATCGCGATATACTGCATTTCCTTGGTGATTATCCCCTGCCTAGCATAAGCCATTTGCGTGACCGTGCCATTTTCCAGTGGTGTGCGGTCTTCAATCCATTTTTTACGCATTTTCGGTATTCCGTTGTTTAGATCGATAGTAAAGTTTGCATCCCCGTGCGGGCCACTCGTATCATACACATCCAAAGGAAGGTTTTCAAAGCCGATTCCTTGATGAATCGTTGGACTTTGTTCAATGCGTCGCATAGCGACCTGAATATCTGCGCATTGCGGATGTTGTCGATATACTTTTTGACTTTGCAAAAAAGGTTCCATCGTTATTGATCCCCCATTCTATTTTGAACAACAAAAAACCCCTTCTGATCCAGAAGTGGTTGAGAAATCTTTACCTATATAATGATAGGCACCCTCCCTCCGCTGGCATTATCCAGATCAGGTTAACGGTCGATCGTATGCGACGATCCTCTCAGCCTGGCTTCACCAAGCTCCCGACAATATTCAATTATAGCAATTTTAAGTATAGCTATACAAGCAGCCGCCGTCAATCGTGATTGCCGTTTGACGGCGGCTTGGCATTTAGAAAGCTTGGTACGTCAAGATTTTTTCTTTGTAAAAATTGGCGAGTTCTTCAGCATGCGTTTTCGAATCCCCTTGCACCACCAGCTTGAAAAGAGCACGTTCTTCATCAGGCGTGATCAGAGCCCACCCTCTTTCGGATAGAACTTTGATACCATTGATCAACTGTGGCTCTGATCCTTTTAGATCTTCGATCATTCGGCGCATAACACGACCTTTTGCACTGACTGGACAAGGAACGACCACCGTTTGCATATGAAAACTAGGAATGGTATCGACCATCGCTTGCAGTGAAAACTCTTCTTCCGCCATAAATTGTAACAATGAAACGGCTGAATAGAAGGCATCAAAATGGGACTGCAAACCTCGATGGCGCAAAACTTCAAGTAGGGATCTTGTTACTGCTTTGGTACGTACGATGGAAGCACCAAGGTTGGTTGCTAATTCTTCGATCACCGATGGTGCCGTCACGGGAACAGCGACTGGCGTATTTTCTTTTACGGCGATAAACATTTGTAAAATCAAAATTTCATCAGGCGATAACGCCATGCCTCTCTCCGTGAAAAGAGTGAACTTTTGACCGCTTGGGTCGATTTCGATGCCAAGATCAACACCAGTCGAAAGAACCGCTTGCCCCATATCGAGTTGTCGTTTGTTGACGATAACCGTATCACAATTAAGTTTTTGCAAGATTTGTTGCATGACTTCTTGCACTTTTTTCTCTTTGGTATGCAAAAGAATGGTGAATTTTCGTTCTCCGATTTTCTCGGCTGAAACTTGAGCAACCACTTCTTGCTGGTATTGATCGGTGATTCGTGTCGGATATTCTAATGTTCCGATCATTTCTGGATTAGGACGTGCGAAATCTTCTTGAACGAAAGCATTTTCGATCTTGCGTTCTGTCGACTTGTCGATCGGAAGACCATCCCCGTCAAAAAATTGAATGACGATTGTTTGATGATCTTCTTCTTGAATCCGACGAAGATGAATGCCTCCGACACACGTCGATGTGCAAATTCCATAGCGTGCCACTGGCACTGGCACAACACCATAATCGCGGACATGGACACCGAGTGCTTGTAAGCTTGCTATGGCTGCCATTTTGAGAACGGAACAGTACGGATATTCATCGCTTGAAATCGCAATAATGGAATTTGCTTTAATGGCTGCCCCATAAGCGGCTGCAATGCGACCAACCATTTCAGGACTTAATTCGAGACTCGCTATGCCACTGATTCCATGTTCATCAAACAAGGAGTGAGAGACCGTTTTACCCCAGATAAGCGAAAAGGTTTGAATGACGCCTTCACCGATCGTTTTTTCCGGCCAAATTTTCACGTCAGGGCGTATCATCGAGCGATCGCCGAGATCGACTTTATCGCCAACGACTGCGCCTTCATTGATGTGTGCGCCGTTGCCAACTAGGACTTTATGACAAAGCGTTGCACCTCGTAACGTAGCTTCTGCTAGAATGCGATTGCCATGCCATACGACAGAACGTTCAATCGAAGCTCTTGGTGCAATATGCGAATGACATCCAATCACAGCATAGGGGCCGACGACAGCGCCATCTTCGATCGTTACGTCACCGCCGATAAAAGAAGGACCAGAAACGGTTGCGCCAGGCGCGATTCGCGTTTCTTTCCCCACCCAAACACGTGGGAATTTTTCTTCCCCATCGATTTGGACATCCACCAGTCCCATCAACATGTCGAATTGCGTTTGGCGATATTGTTGAAGATTGCCGATATCTGACCAATAGCCTTCTGCTACATACCCGTAAATCGGCATTTGTCGCGATAACATTAACGGAAAAAGATCTTTACTAAAATCAAATTCTTGCCCTTTTGGAAACAGGGAGAATACTTCGGGTTCAAGAACATAAATGCCCGTGTTAACCGTGTCAGCGAAAACTTCACTCCAACTTGGTTTTTCAAGAAAATGTTGAATACGTCCATCATCATCGGTGATGACCACACCGTATTCGAGAGGCGCATCGACTTTGGTCATGACAATGGTTGCCATCGCCTGCTTTTCACGATGATAGGCGATCACTTGGGAAAGATCAAAATCGGTCATGCCATCACCGCTAATGACGATCAACGTATCATCCAAAAAATCATCGCAGTTACGGAC
>JABEUY010000155.1 GCA_013044175.1 Bacilli bacterium | reverse complement strand
TCTACTTGATGTGCTTGTCTAAAAATTTCGATAAGATCCAACGCGACATCACTCCTGTAAAATAACTCGCATCACTTCATCTAACGTGGTCATCCCTTGTACCGCTTTTTGCATGCCATCTTGTTGCATTGAATAAAAACCTTTATCACGAATATATTGGCGCATTTCACTTTCTGATGCACGAGCAACGATCATGGCGCGAAGTGTATCATCAACTTTAACCACTTCATGGACAGCCAATCGTCCTCGATACCCAGTACGTCCACAATAACTACACCCTCGACCGCGCGTCAGTTCACTAACTGAAAAATCATGCTCTTGTAGCCAAATTTGTTCCATCGAACTTGGGCTGTATTTTTGCGCGCATTGATCGCAAACTTTACGCACGAGTCGTTGACCTACTGCGCCGATCAAAGACGAAGCGACCAGATACGGTTCGACACCCATATCAACCAAACGTGTTATCGTACTAACTGCATCATTCGTATGCAACGTACTAAAGACAAGGTGACCCGTCAAGGCAGCTCGAACGGCAACTTCAGCCGTTTCAGCATCACGAATTTCCCCGACCATGATAATGTTAGGATCTTGGCGCAAAATCGCACGTAATCCTCGGGCAAACGTCATGCCAATCACAGGATTGACCTGAACCTGATTCACGCCAGGCAATCGATATTCGACAGGATCCTCAATCGTAATCACATTAAGTTCTGGTGTAGCCACCGTCTTTAAAGCAGCATACAATGTTGAGGTTTTACCACTTCCCGTAGGGCCCGTTAAAAGAACGATACCATTTGGCGATGTGATCATCGATCTGAAATGTTGCAAATTTGATTCGGATAAGCCGAGTCTTCCAATCTCAAACACAGCACTTCGAATATCAAGCACCCGCAACACACATTTTTCACCATGAACGGTAGGTAAGGTGGATACGCGAATATCGACCGCCAATATACCTTGATCATACGCGATTCTTCCGTCTTGTGGAAGTCTACGTTCCGCAATATTTAAATCGGCCATGATCTTAATTCGTGCTGTGATCATACCTTGCATGTATTTAGGCAGTGTCTGTTGCGTTTGTAAGATACCATCCACACGATACCGAACATAGATTTCGTTCTCATCAGGATCGACATGGATATCACTCACCCTTTGTGCGATCGCTTGTTCAATTACCTGATTGACAAGTCGCACAACGGGTGATTCTTCATTCGTTACTTCCTCTTCAAGCTCTTCTTCTTTGGGAACTAACGAACGAAGTTCCTCTACCGTTTCTTGAATTGTATAAACGCGTTCTAAAAATGTTTGTATATCGGCTTTTCCAGCGATAACAGGATCGATCACAAACCCTGTACTCATATGAAGATCTTCAATCGCGTAAAAATCGGTTGGATCGGCCATGGCAACAGTAAGGTGATTTTTTTCTTTCTTAATCGCGAGAGCTAGATATCTTCTTGCCAAACCTTCGGGAATTAAACGTACGATCGTCGGATCGATCGGAAACCGATAAAGACTGATATGAGGAATGCCTAATTGAAACTCGAGTACTTCCGTTAATTGCTCTTCCGTGATCAATTTTTTACGAAGCAAAAGTTCGCCAAACTTTTCCCGAGTCTGCTTTTGTTCGGTCAAAATCATTTCAAGTTGATCTTGCGTGATCATACCCATCTGCAACAACAAATCGCCAAGACGTACACGTTGCATGACTGTTCCTCCAACTTCGGCCAATCAAAATTACCTTTGATAATGCTTAAAAAGCACCCTGTCGCTCTAGTTCGACAAAGAAAACGCAAATCCTTCTATAAAATCGATATCAACGAATAAAATACTGCTCTTTCCTTATGGCCTTGTCAAGAGTGTAACATAATCATGTAACCAGGTATGACCAAACAACACGGTAAGAATGACCCCAACGGCAATATGCGGTACAAAGGCAATTTTTTGTTTTGCCTCAAGCCACCCCACAATCCGCATAAAAATACCGATCATCGCACCGCTTGCCGAAGCGAGTACTAACGTTTCGATGCCCAAAGCAGGACCAAGCATAGCACCGATCGAAAAATATAACTTAGCATCCCCTAACCCCATATTGCCACGAGACAAAAAATGGATGGCAACCAAAACGAAAAAGCATAAAAAAGCTCCACCAATAGCCATACCCCAAGGCTGAATACCGAAAAAACCACTTAATAAAACAAATACGATCGAAGCAGGATAGGTCAGAATATTCGGAACACGAAAGGACGTTATATCCGTAGCAACACAAGCTAATAGAAAAAGCCAAAATATCCACCAGGCAATGCGCGCTAATGGCGATGATACAGAAATCGCCGTATAGAGAAAAAGGAAAGTCGACACGATCTCTATCATCGGATATCGCAACGAGATGCTCGATTTACACTTTCTGCATTTTCCACGAAGAAAGAGAAAAGAGAGTACTGGGATTAGTTCATAATAACGAAGCCGATGCCCACAGACTACACAGTGAGAACCTGGAAACGCGATCGATTCCTGTCGTGGCACTCGATAACCGACAACGTTGACGAAAGATCCTAAAATGGCGCCTAACATGCCGATGATCACAAGATCAATCGTCTCTAAAACGGCTACGACCGACATAACAAAAAGCCTCCTACTCATCCTGTTTCCTTTAGATGAGTATTCGGCTTTCTCAATAAAATTCCTTCTTTTGAAGCAGATTATAAGGTATGCAAATACTTCGAAAATCGCTCCCCAACTTTCCAAACATCACCTGCCCCCATCGTAATCACCACATCACCTTTTCGGACAATCTTTTGTAATGTCGTGAAAACATCTTCCTTCGAAGGACAATAATAAGCATCTGGGTGCGTTTGCTTCGCGATTTCTTGCGTCAGGGTAAACGCGCTCACCCCTTCGATCGGCGCCTCTCCAGCTGGTGAATAGATGTCGGTGATAATCACTTCATCCGCCAAGGCAAAGGCGCGTGCAAACTCGGCAAAGAGATGATACGTACGTGTAAAACGTTGCGGTTGAAACACCGCGATCGTTCGCCGATCACGACGACGAATCGCTTCAAGCGTCGTTTTAATCTCCGTCGGATGATGCGCATAATCATCGATAACCAGCAAATCATTATCTTCATACATCACTTGCAGCCTTCGTTTAGCACCCTGAAATGAAGTGAGCGCTTTTAAAATTACAGGCAATTCAATACCTACAGCTCGTGCGACAGCGATCGTAGCGAGCGCATTGCTGATATTATGTTTGCCAGCAACGGTAAGGCGTAACTCACCGCTTGGCTTTCCTTCAATTAGAAGAGTAGCACGGCTGCCTGTCGGTTCATTTTCATGAATGATCACGCAATAGTCAGCCTCGTGATTTTGTATGGAATATGAAATAACTTTTGACGTCGCATCCTTTAAAAGTCCTTGTAAGATAGGATCATCCGCATTAGCAACAACCAGCCCATCTGGTTTCACTTGTTGAATAAATATTCGATACGCATCGATCAGATGATCAAAATTCCCTTGATAATGTTCAAGGTGATCCGCTTCGATATTGGTGATAATCGCATAATCAGGATGATAATTCAGAAACGAACGATCACTTTCATCCGCTTCTGCAATCACGTACTCCCCTTTTCCCGCTTTCGCGCCGATTTGCAGATTGGCAACAACACCGCCGATCAAAAAAGTCGGATCTTTTTGTGCGTGCTCAAATATAACGGCGAGCATCGACGTTGTCGTCGTTTTTCCATGCGCTCCTGCAATCGCAATGCCTTTTTTTTGCTCCATAATCGCTGCTAACATCTCAGAGCGATGAAGAATCGGCAAGTTTCTGCGCCTGGCTTCGATCATTTCAACATTGTCTTGATGTACAGCTGTTGAAAATACAACAGCATCAACATCGATAAGATGGTTTGCATCATGTCCGATCGCGATTACTGCCCCTTTTTGACGAAGGCGCTCAATCGAATCCTGCAAAGCGACATCCGATCCTGACACCGTATACCCTTGATCGAGCAAAATCGTGGCGATCGCCGCCATGCCAGCCCCACCGATACCAATAAAATGATAGTGACCATTTTCAATCAGCATACAATCACCCCTAACCGAGTAATGCTTCAATGCCTTGCAACAAATAAAATGAACCCGCTAAAAGAATGGCGTCGTAAGCTTCTGGATTTTGTGCAAAACGTTCTAACGCATACGAAAGAGCCTGCACACGATCCTTTGCTTGTGCAACTTCATGATTTAAACAACGCTGAGCCACGATTTCATGCAACGTCTGCGTCGATAAGGCACGCTCATTGTCCTCGATGGTCGTAACGATGACCAACGAAGCAGGTACTGCTAACGCATTAACCACATCCACAACCGCTTTATCGCGCATAATCGCAAGAATGAGAATGTAACGATGAATGTGTACTTGTCGCAAACTTAGCGCCAAGGATGCTGCACTTGCCTTATTATGCGCACCATCCGCTAGGATAAGCGGATTTTTTGCCAGTACGTCTAGACGATAAGGGAATCGAACACATTGTAATCCATGACGTATCGCCGCAGCATCGATCCCATAACCTCTCTCACAAAGACATTCAATCCCTGCGAGCGTTACTGCCACATTCTCAAGTTGATGCTCTCCAAGTAAAGCGACGTCAAGACCTAAGAGATCGTTTCGCAGTCCAAAATAGGATACGCGTTGTCCTTGATCAATGCGACTAGAACGCTCCTTGACGATACGAAAATGCTCAGCAAATACTTTTAACGCACAGTTTTTTTGCAAAGCAACTTGTGTGAGGACAGCTAAAGCTTCTCCTTTAGCCGCGGTGACACAAGGTACCTGTGGCTTTAGGATACCCGCTTTATGCCGAGCGATTTCAGCCAAAGTATCGCCCAACCAATCCTGATGATCCTCCGTGACATTCGTGACGATCGACAGAATCGGATGGACGACATTCGTTGCATCAAGCAGACCGCCCATGCCTGTTTCCAAAATGACAAGATCGACCGATTGATCGGCAAAGTACTGAAAGGCAATGGCCGTTTTGCTCTCGAATTGTGTCGGGCGATCTTGCATGGACAGTGCAAGCGTGGCAATTTTTTCTTGATACGCTTGATACGCTTTTTCTTCGATAGGAACATCATTCACCGCAATCGAAACAACCGCATCTGACAGATATCGTCCGACGCGGTACTTTGCCGCCTGTAAAATTGAAGCAAGCATCATGCACGTCGAACCTTTACCATTCGTACCTGCCACATGCACGATGGGCAACTTTTGCTCTGGTGAACCGAGTAAAGCAAGTAGCTCCTGCATACGAGAAAGTCCGGGTACAATCCCTGGTTGAAAAACACCATCATCACGAACTGCCTTCATGCTATCTATCGTATTCATCATCATCTTGTACGGTCACCTTCATAATTCAGCAAGAAGAGCGAGCACTTTCTCACGACGCAATCGATAATCATCCAGTTTTTCTTTTTCTTTATCTACAATTGCCTTGGGAGCACGATCAACAAACGAAGCATTGCCAAGTTTTTGTTCAAGACGAGTCACTTCAAAATCCAGCGTTTCTTTCTCCTTCGTCAAACGGTCGCGCTCTGCATCGATATCGATCATACCTTCCATCGAAATCATCACCTCGATATCGGTAAGTACAACCACTTTGCGCACCGCGGGCACTTCAAAGTCGACATCAATGACCAAAGAAGAAGGATTACAAAGTCGCGTAATATAATGAGCACCTTCACGAACGCTCGATAGCTTATGCGCCTGCACTTTTAACAAAATGGGAACAGGTTTTGAAAGCGCAAGATTGTTTTCGTGCCGCAACGTCCGAAGCGACCGAATGATCTCAATCAGTACGTACATCTCATCTTGTGCGATTTCATTTTCATATTTTTGAGGAATCGCAGGCCAAGTGGCAAGCATGATCGTTTCACCTTCGTGAGGAAGCACTTGCCAAATCTCTTCCGTGACAAATGGCATAATCGGATGCAGTAACCGCAACGCTTGATCGAGCACATAGGATAAAACGCGTTGCGTAGCCTCTTTCTTGATCGGTTCCTCGCCATACAGATGCACTTTCGATAATTCAATATACCAATCACAAAAATCGTTCCAGAAAAATTCATAGATTGTTTTACCCGCTTCAGCAAACTCATACGCTTCAAACTGTTCGGTCAGCGCTTGCGTCGTCGTATAAAGCTTATTCAAGATATAACGATCGGCTACGTCCAGTTGATCATCGTCAGGCAACGTGATGTCAGTTAACTCCTGCGTGTTCATGACGACAAACCGTGCTGCGTTCCAAATTTTCGTAACGAGACTTTGTGCGTTTTCCACTTTTTCAAGGTAAAAGCGCATATCTTGCCCAAGCGTCGCACCCGTAACCAACATGAAGCGAAGTGCATCTGCACTATAGGAATCGATGATTTCCATCGGGTCGATACCATTGCCAAGACTCTTTGAAAATTTACGTCCCTGATCATCACGAACTAAACCATGAATCAGCACTTTCGCAAAAGGACGTTGATTCGTAAAGTATAAAGAAGAAAAGATCATCCTTGATACCCAAAACGGAATAATATCAAAACCGGTTACAAGAACGCTGGTCGGGAAGTACCGCGCATAATCAGAAGTTGTCGATGGCCACCCCATCGTCGAAAACGGCCAGAGAGCAGAAGAAAACCAAGTATCGAGAACATCTTCATCTTGATGAAGATGGGTTGATTGGCAATGAGAACATTTTGTTGGATCTTCCATCGCCACCGTGACCCCATGACAATCATCACAATAAAAGGCTGGGATGCGATGACCCCACCACAATTGTCGCGAAATACACCAATCACGTATGTTTTCCATCCAATGGCCATAGATCTTCGAAAAGCGATTCGGAACGAAACGTACAATTTCATTTTCGACCGCTTCTAACGCTGGTTTGGCTAAAGGCTCCATCTTCACAAACCATTGTGTCGATAACCACGGTTCAACGATCGTCTTACACCGTTCACAGTGACCGACAGCATGATCATGTTCCATTTTGGTTAACATTCCTTTTTCACTGAGTTGTTCTTCGATCGCTTTACGCGCTTCAAAGCGATCCTTCGACGCAAAGGATCCTGCCAGATCGTTAAGTTTACCTTCTTTATCCATCACGTTAATCATCGGAAGGTGATGACGCATACCTACTTCGTAATCATTCGGATCATGAGCCGGTGTGATTTTGACAACACCTGTTCCGAATTCTCGCTCGACATACGTATCGGCGATGATCGGAATTTCTCGATGAATAAAAGGTAATACCACCGTTTTACCAATCAGATGTTGATAACGATCATCCTCAGGATGCACGGCAACCGCTACATCGCCAAATAGCGTCTCTGGTCTTGTCGTCGCCACCGTTAATGAGCCAGACCCATCCGATAACGGATAAGCAATATGATAAAGCGCACCTTTTTTATCGATATGTTCCACCTCGATATCAGAAAGCGCTGTTTCACATCGTGGGCACCAATTGATGATATAACTGCCTCGATAAATTAAACCTTCTTCATAGTAACGAACAAACACTTCACGTACGGCTTTTGAAAGTCCTTCATCCATCGTAAATCTTTCCCGAGAAAAATCACACGATGCACCAAGGCGTTTTAATTGAGAGCGAATCGTGTTTGCGTAGGTTTCTTTCCACTGCCAGATGCGTTCGACAAACGCTTCTCGCCCCAACTGATGACGCGTGACACCTTCTTCTTTCAATATATTCGCTTCAACGCGCGTTTGCGTTGCAATGCCAGCATGATCCATGCCTGGCACCCAAAGCGCATCAAACCCTTGCATTCGCTTAAATCGAATCAAGAGATCTTGAAAAGTATTATCAAGCGCATGGCCGATATGAAGCACCCCAGTGACATTCGGTGGTGGCATGACAATGGAAAATGGTCGCTTAGCGTGATCTTTTCCGGCGATAAAAAAACCTCGATCCAACCACCAGTCATACAGTTTCCCTTCGATCGCTTTCGCATCATAGCTACCTAATTCTTTACGATCGGTTGCCATTATTATTTTCCCCCTTAAAAATGCAAAAATCGCCCTTCCAATGAAGGACGAAAGGCATTATCTTTCGCGGTACCACCTTACTTTTGCAAGCCAAAGGACTCACAACACTCAATAGCGATACGGAGCTACCCTGTGGCTTTCTACTGAGACGACTTTCCAAGTACGTTCAAGGGGGGCTTTCAGCCATGGACCCCGTTCTCTGACTTGACGATGACTTGTACTCCTTCTCAACCACACAATTCTTTAGATGTGGTGTCATTATAGAAGAAAAAAATTGGACTGTCGACCCCCACAAAGATAAATCTCTGTACGAATATCTTTAACAAAGGTCAATAAGACCATACAAAAGGGGTGCTTATTTTGACAATCCAAAAAAACACGAAACTTTATTCCTTAATCACAGCAGGTGTTTTAACCGTATCGCCACTTTTTGCAGGAATCGCGAATGCCGCAACTTCCAACTCTTTTGACTTAACGTATCAGTACAATCAAAGTGAAGAAACAGGACTCTTGGCGACAGCTAAAGCTTTACCCTCCACAGATCCAAAAATCGCCGATCTTGGGACGCTTATTCAAGGAATCGAAACACAAATCACTGCACTTTATACCACAGAGCAAGCACTTTCAGCCGTTCGTAATTACGTACCGCATACGACGGACACGCTCGTCGCCTCCACCAATTCCTTAAAAAATAACATGAAAAAAATCGAAGCCGCAATCCACAAAGATCAACAATTATGGGGTCACTTAAAAGCTCACAATAAAAAACAAAAGCGTGAAAAGAACCAACTAAAAGGTCAACTCAATGCACTGAAAAACGCCTATGCTAAAATGGAAGACAGTTTAGGTAAACTCGAGAATGAAGCGCATAAAGTCAAACCAGAAAACGGGGTAAACTGGACAACACATCCTTTTGACAGTTCCATTCCTTTAATGCAAGCGACGATCCTCCATCTTCAAACGGCTGCTGTGCATTATACGAAAGAATGGATCTACCTCGCCTCCTCATCGTCGACGGTGACAGGCTCCACGTACAGCCAAACGACAACGACATGGAACTTAAATACGTTAACAGCGAATAATAATGGTTAATAAAATTTTTAATAAGGCGATACATTTTGTATCGCCTTTTTCATTTGCATGAACGCAAACTTTCCCGCATACTGTATTTGCTATTATCCAACATATACAGAATGAGGAACTCTTCATATGGTTATAAAACGCGCGACAGTGCTTATCACGTTACTCTATCTGAGCATCATCATTATCTGCATGGGCAATGCAGCCATCCATCCGTTCACCTATTATATTGGTGATTCTGGCGATAGTGAACAATTTATGGCCTATCTCGGATGGTTTGAACACGCTTTGATTTTTCATCAAAACCTATGGTATTCAAGGGCATTCAATTATCCTTATGGGTTAAATTTAATGAGTAATACATCATTATGGATCGAATCGATTTTTTTCAGTCCTTTGGTCGCCCTATTTGGCGTTGTCTTTTCCTATAATTTATTATTTGCTTTAAATGGATATCTTGTGCTTTGGATGATGAAAGAGATTTTACAAACTTTTATCAAACGATTTTATCTTTCAATCCTTGGTTCAATCTTTTTCTTTCTTTCCCCTTATTTGGTCGGGCAAAGTCTAGGACACCCCAATCTGTATATCATTTCGACAGTTCTAGCGATCATACTCATCGCATTACGACAACGAAATAAAGCTGTATGGAACTACAAAACGAGTATTATCATTTCAATTTTACTCATTGTTCAGTTCTATAGTTCATTAGAAATTTTCACTTCTTTTCTTTTATCGGTTTTTATTTTTATGATTTGTTATTTTTTATTTGACTATAAAAAATTAAATTTCGTTATCGATAAAATTCTCTCAAACTTTCGTACCTTTTTGCTTATGATGCTCATTACGCTTATTGGTTGTCTACCAGGAGCCATGTATTACTTTTTTGGACCAAACCTACCGTCGTATAACGTAAATGCCTCTCTTTATAATACTGACTTAGTCAATCTCTTCATTCCCTCGTCACTTTCTTTTTGGCGAACACCTTGGACAATGTTGATTTCAAACCATCTATCTGCCAATTCAGCTGAGCAAGATGGTTTTATTGGTCTATTGGTTGTCCTTTTGCTCACCTTTGCAGTTTATAAAAATCGCACTCATAGGATAACTTGGACGATAACTACCTATTTATTCATCATGATCACTTTCTCGTTAGGTAATATTTTGCATTTCAACGGAAAAGTTCTACCTATCCTGATGCCATGGAAGATTTATGGTTCCTTACCGATCCTGCGCAATCTTCTTACGAACCGCTTTTTTGTCTATATCGATATGGTGATCATCATTTTTCTATTTGTCAATTGTAATGAATGGATGAATAGGAAAAAAATCAAGTCACAACTCATCATGTTCATCGGCGTTCTTCTTGCTTTTATCGAATGGCTACCAACCTTACCTCTGACAACAACCGCTTTTCCGATGTCGCTTGAACATCTCATAAAAACAAAAATAATACACCGTATTAAAAACCAACCTGTGTTTATCGTTGGTGTATCTCCTTCTGAAGCCATGGGACTTGATGCCGCTTTACACTACCATCTTTCCCTAGTTAATTTCTATGGTTTCGCCTCTAGCGTGGATCTCATAACAAAAACCGAATTTTTTCCAATTATAAATCATCATCGTACAGCCCTAGATTTTATCAATCCTTTAGCGTCTACCCACGCAACCTACATTCTCTTGATCGATTTTACTGGTTATGCTACGTACAAGACAGAATACCAAAGTCTAACTTTTGATCTTGGCCAACCAACGTATGTTCACGACTATATATCTCTCTGGAAAATTCCTAAAGTACAACCTGGAACCATGACTATTTTTTCAACAACACTACGAGGAATTCGTCGCTTTCACGCTATTCATCATCAATGGCCGCAAACAATGTTGCAAATAATTCATGCCCATCTGGTACCTTCCTATTATGAATTATTCACTAGAAATCCGGTTAATGTCGATATGCCTATACCTTTACTTTCTTGGAAAGTTACCAATAACAATACCCTGCAATTTTCTGTGCTCGGTAATGTTGCTACGTTACAGTTTATCGCCACGCATTGGCATATCAAAAAAACACAATATCAAATCCATGAAATCACATTCTCCCAAGACATGTATCGCATGAATCAATTTTTGGCCGGTCAACCTATCGATCCTACACAAAACCCTTATGAAGGCACGTTTATCCTCACACCAAAAAACCGATAAGCCTATGCGCTTACCGGTTTTGTTCGTTAGTTTATCGTTGACGCTTTTTACGCTTTGCACGATTATGCGAGGGCAAGGTAGCAGCACCACGTGCAATCGTAACTTTAGGTTTATCGGCTTCTTTAGGCTTATTCAAGCCCATTTTTTCACGTCGTGAATCGGTTATATTCGCCATCCAAGCGACAAAAAAAGCGACTGGCAACGCGAGTATCAAATCAAGGATACCAGAGGATAACATCACTTTCCATTGCGGTAGATACGAACTTGTTGCGAAAATCAATAAGATCGCAGCGGCTACAAGTCCCCCTACTATACCACCTAACCAACCTTGCCAGGGACGATTGGTTTTCGTTCTTTGTACAACGATGTAAGGTGCCAAAAATGAAGATAAACCGACGCCAAGATATACCCCGTTAGACGGATCCTTTGCTGAAAATATGCCTGCAACGCCACCTAATACGCCGAGAATAAGCCCCGTAACGCCGATTGTCTTAAATCGCCATCCTGGAGGTGCCGGAGGCATGAGCGCTGGAGGTGGTGTTGCTTGACGAGCCGGTTTTGCTTTTTTATCTGGAGAAACTGAACGCTTAAACAATAAAGAACACCCACTTCATTTCCACATAGAATTACGAATCCACAATGTTCATCATAGCACGGTTTACGGATAGGTGAAAAGAGTAACAGGCATAATCTTCGAAACATACCATAGATACTGACTGGATGATGGGAGGAAATACAATGCCGCGGTTTTTTGCACCACTTGCAAGATTATCAAAACTAATCCTACTGTTTTGCATATTCCTCACCATGCTACAAATGGTTTTTTTTCCTTCTTTTATATCATTGCTCATTCTTGCTGGACTGATCATCGTCCTGGTAACGTTCTTTCTTGGTGGTCCCGCCTGAAGTGGCAAGAGGATAGGAGATCGTTACCGATTGATCGCCTTGTGCTGAAGTGATCGTACGCCATAACCAAGACAAAGTTGTCTCTTGTTCTTGCCTCGATTCAGGGTTCAGTATAGGAATCGGGTCCGCAATCGATTCAAGATTCAGCGGTAACGCGGTCACTTCAGCCTCCACTTCATGTTCTACCCGCGATCCACGGACTTCTTGCATACCGAGTTTCGCTTCATAACCATAACGCCAAGACAAGCCACGGACGAGCATGCTCGCTTGCAACGATAAATAATTCTTCTCATGGATCATCATCGATACTTCAGGAATTTGTACTTCGATTTGAAGAGGATCATGCTGTTTTGCACGTGCTGGCCACTGAACGACAAAAGGTAAGTCGTACATGACATGCTCAATCGGTAGAAGATGATCCTCATCACGAACTAGGTAAGCATTAAAATGCAATTGACCTTCAAGGACATATTGCAACTCTGTTTCTTGAAAAGTGATAATTTCGTACGTCACCGTCACATCCCGTACGCTCTCACCACCCATTACACGATCATGATAAACCGATTGATCCACAATCAATTCAATTTCTTCTTCATTCACCTCATAAATCTCCATGGAAATCCCCTCCGATCTTGCATACGCTCTTGTCACACGATACGCTCGAATCAGAGGGCTTATGACCATTATCGATTTTGACTGGCAACTTCCATCGCTTCCACCATGGCTTCTACTGTCCGGTCAACATCTTCATCAGTATGCGCTAAAGATACAAAACCCGCTTCAAGTTGTGAAGGAGCAAGATAGACGCCTCTTTCTAACATCGCATGAAAATACCGAGCATAAAGCGCCGTATCGGCTGTTTGTGCGCTGGTATAATCGGTAATCGGATCTTTCGCAAAAAAAGTGCCAAACATAGCGCCCTTAGCAACCACATTCGCATCCAAACCATACTTTTTAGCCGCCAAAGCAAAGCCTTCTGCAAGTCGCGTCGCGATCGAAGAAAGTCGATCATAGACGCCAGGTTGCTGTAATAAAGTCAGCGTAGCCAAACCTGCTGCCATTGCGAGCGGGTTGCCCGATAAAGTACCTGCTTGGTAGACACTTCCTAAAGGTGCTACCATGCTGATGATTTCCTCTCGACCTCCATAAGCACCGACAGGAAGACCACCGCCGATCACTTTACCGAGTGTCGTCAAATCTGGACGAATCCCATAAGCTTCTTGTGCACCACCATAAGCGATACGAAAACCGGTCATCACTTCATCAAAGATCAACAAAGCACCGTACTCTTTCGTAATTGTTCGAAGAAAAGGCAGGAAATCCGGTTGTGGTAACACCATACCCATATTACCGGCAACAGGTTCAACGATAACAGCGGCAATCTCGTCACCAAATTGTTCAAAAATCCGTTTTACAGCATGAATATCGTTATAAGGGACAAGCAAAGTGTATTGCGCAACGCCTGGTAGCACGCCAGGGGAATCAGGAAGTCCAAATGTCGCAACGCCAGACCCAGCTCGAATCAATAGCCCATCAGAATGACCATGATAACAACCAGCAAATTTCACGATTCGCTGACGTTTTGTAAAAGCACGCGCTAAGCGAATTGCGCTCATCGTCGCCTCAGTACCCGAATTGACCATACGCACGAGATCCATCGAGGGAAATGCTTTGATCACCTCATTAGCAAGCTTTGTCTCAATCTCTGTTGGCGCACCAAAACTCGTCCCATACAGGGCTTGCGAAGTAACGGCTTGCACGACATCAGGATGAGCGTGACCTGCGATAAGTGGCCCCCAAGACAGCATATAATCGATATAGCGATTCCCATCGATATCGTAAAGGTACGCACCGACACCACGTTCTATAAAAAGGGGATCCCCATCGACAGCGCGAAAAGCACGAACGGGACTATTCACGCCGCCAGGAATCACCTTTTTGGCTTCGACAAATGCATCTTTCGATCGTTGTACATTCCTTGATCCCATCGTCTCGTTTGTCACGTTGTTCAGTACTCCTTCTTCGCTAAATAACCAGCGACATCTTTGGCAAAATAACTGATAATCATATCAGCACCCGCGCGCTTCATCGCAATCATCGACTCCATGACGATTTGCTGTTCGTCAATCCAACCTTGTTGTGCCGCCGCTTTGATCATCGCATATTCACCGGAGACGTTATAAGCGACAACTGGCAATGAAAAGGAGTCACGGACGGTTTTAATCACATCCAAAAAGGCGAGCGCAGGTTTGACCATCAGCATGTCTGCACCTTCCTTTCGATCAGACTCGGCTTCGAGAATCGCTTCGCGCACATTGGCCGGATCCATCTGATACGTCTTTCGATCACCAAATGCCGGGGCAGAATGCGCAGCCTCACGAAATGGTCCGTAAAAAGCTGAAGCATACTTAACTGCGTAGGAAAGAATCGGTGTATGGTAAAAATGGTGTTCGTCCAGAATGGCTCGAATCGCAGCAATTCGTCCGTCCATCATGTCGGAAGGCGCAACGACATCGGCGCCGGCTTGTACATGAGATAAGGCAGTCTGTGCGATCAACGCCAAACTTTCATCATTAAGAATTTGATCGCCTTGCACAATGCCACAATGCCCAGCGGGATTATATTGACAAAGGCA
Organism: Bacilli bacterium; assembly: GCA_013044175.1. Taxonomy (GTDB): domain Bacteria; phylum Bacillota; class Bacilli; order Alicyclobacillales; family SLC66; genus JABEUY01. The sequence continues at coordinate 11,424 of JABEUY010000155.1, read as the reverse complement.
AACATCGGTCATGATCAACATATGATCATTCGTTTTCTTAATTTGGCGAATCGCCTGCTGAACGATACCATCGGTCGCGTAGGCTTCACTACTCAGATCATCTTTATTTTGGGGAAGTCCAAAAAGCATAATCGATGGCACACCAAGTTCGCTGAGTAAAGCAATTTCACGATCAAGTTGATCGAGACCGACATGCATCACACCCGGCATAGAAGCAACCGGATGATAGCCATGTTCATGAGTTACAAAAAGTGGATATATGAAATCTTGCATGGTAACTTGCGTTTCCCGTACCATGCTACGAAGTGCCGGATGGGATCGCAAACGACGATGACGATCAAAACGTAATTCCATAATCATAGACTCCTTTTTTCTAAAAGATAACGACTCAGTTCGTCGAGCATGCCTTGCACGGAAGGTTCATGCGCTGTTACATCAGCAAGGACATGATGTTCTTTCATGAAAGCTGTCGTTTTTTGACCGATCGAAACATAGTAAGGTTTTGACCCAACCTGATGCAGATCGATTCCCAAACGCTTTGCCGCCTGAAGCATCGGTAGCAAGGCAGAACCACTCATCAAGAATACAGCATCGATTTGTCCATCGCTAACATCCCGAAGAAAACGCTCACCCTCTGCCGTCTCTAACGTTTCATAGACGATGACATCACGAAATCCTTGTTCCTCAAAAAGTGATGCAAAATCCTGAGGATCAGCAAGATTACCTCGCAACCACAGTTTCCGTAATGATGCATATTCCTTTTGTTGAAGTTCTTTACACAAGTCACGTGCATGGGATTCTTTTGCGATCACATCGACATGAAGACCGATTGAGCGTGCTACTTCGGCAGTCTTTTTTCCCACAACGGCGCAATGCTCCTCGGTCATAGCTACGTGCTTGTCACGCCGTTGATCACGAAGGGACTGATAAGCTCGAACGCCATGCTGACTGGTAAAAAGTAAAAGATCATAGGCTGATTCACCGATAGCTTGCCAAACTTCGTCCTCGATTTTTGCCCGTATCTCGATCATCGGATAGTGCATGGCGATCGCACCTACAGCAAGGATGGCTTGATCGACTTCTTTTGCCAAAAATGAATCTCGCGTTACCGCGATTCGCATACCACGAAGTGGCGAATCAATCATTTCCATTTTGCGAAGACCATGTCGTCAATAATTTGGCAGCACCGTTTTGCAACATGTTTCGTGCAAAGTCTTCACCACTTTGTGGTCGACGGTCGAGAATTCCCTTTTCCACCATTAGTTCACGACCGTCAGCAGAACCGATGATCGCTTGAAATTGATGTTGATTCGCAAAAAGTGAAACACTATAGGCACCTACAGGAATTTCGCAACTACCGCCAACCGCCTGCAAGAAAGCACGCTCTTGTTGTACACATAAGGCGGTTGTTTCATCATGCAACGAGGCAACAAGACGAATTATCTTCTCATCATCTTCACGACATTCAATCGCTAAAGCGCCTTGACCAACAGCAGGAATCATCAAAGAAGTTGGAATCGGTGAAGCGATATACTGCTTTTGCTCAACGATCAATTGCTCATCTTTCCACCATCCCATACGTGCTAAACCAGCCACAGCGAGAATGATCGCATCGAATTCCTCAAGTTTTCGTAACCTTGTGTCGATATTGCCACGAAGTGGTTCAATCACAAGATCAGGACGGATTTTCTTTAGCTGTGCTAACCGCCTCAAGGAACTCGTACCGACGCGAGCATGCGAAGGAAGGTCTTCAATGCTGATCACCGATTTGGTGATCAGCAGATCTCGAGGATCTTGACGCTTAGGGATCGCGGCAATGCAAAGACCTTTAGCGAGTTTTGCAGGCACATCTTTCATGCTATGAACAGCAAAGTCGATCTCATGCGCTAAAAGTGCTTGTTCAATTTCACTGACAAAAAGACCTTTGCCACCTACTTTCGATAAACTAACATCGAGAATGCGATCACCCTTCGTTACGATTTCCTTTTTTTCAACCTCATGATCGTCGAGATAAGGCTGTAAAGCATCGATTATTTGCTGCGTCTGCGTCATAGCAAGTGCACTACGTCGGGTACCTACGCGTAGAGTATCCACCGATTCAATCAACCACCTTTTACCATTGATGATACTTTGATACCACAAGACTCACCACAAAAAAATTGATCACGATACCAAGATAGCCAATCCACTGTAAGATAGCCGCAGTTCGCGCGCTGATCCAGCCTTTCGACCGAAGAAAAAGAAAAAGCGCATAGTGCCAAAACAACAAAAACGACATGATCGACTTCTTATCTTCATCAAGCCAATGCCCGGTCAACATCGCATACCAAATATCACCATATACAATCGTTAAACCGAGCAGGATTTCACCGATTAATGCCGAACGAAATGAATATCGTTCTAGCGTAAAAAGTGGCGGTAAACGTAAAAACGGTCCACTTTCAAAACGTTTTTCCCGTAACGAAAAGGCTTGCAAGAAATACAAAATACTAAAGATCATCCCGACAGAAAAAGCGAGATAACTTAAAAGAGCCGTAGCGATATGCAAAAGTAATAAGTCACTGCGCTGAACGACATGTAGTGTCGTAGCATGGCGATGAATGACGACATCGAATAAAGAAAAAGCAAAGCCAAACAAGGTAAGCAAAAAAACAAAATAATCGATGCGCAACAACCAGGACATGATTAATGATACGACGATCAGCAACCATGAAAATAATATAGTTGCTTGCGCAGCCGTATAGATCGGAAAATGATGATGTTGTACCACGTAGTCGACGATACCAAACGAGTCAAGCAGGAAAACAAACGACAAAATCGCGACACCCATACGGTTCGCGACTTTATTCTCTCGTAAGAAATCCCGGTAAAAAAACAGCATCGCTACAAAGTAAAAGGCGATGCGAAGATAATCAGCCCATGATGCTTGTAACATGTTCTTGATTGTCCTTTTATGTTAAATCGTCGATAACGTACCGATCACGCGAAATTGATCCTGACGCTCCTTTACAGGAGCGGGCGAATGATTCACAGTAAAATGATTTGCCTCCGATTGCGATTCTACTGCAGTTTCGAGGCCAAAAGCACGGGCGATAATCTCAAGTTGCTCCTTACCATCTTCCATTTGTGAAAATGCTTTTACGGAAGCGATCGGTTCACGAAGTAATTGATTGACAACACTTTGTAAATGCTTTTGTACCACTTTTCTCTCTCGCTCATCGAGAGAAGGCAATTTATGAAATAAACTATCGAGCACAGCATCTTGTACAGCATTCGCCTTCTTTTGTAACGAAGCAATCAGTCGAACACCATCTTGAGACACGCGCCAATGCTCAAAAGCGGTCACTTGCTCTTCGATCATCAATTCGACTTGTTGCGCCTCTTGTTGCCGATGCGCCATGCCTGATGCGACAACGTTTTGCAGATCGTCTATATCATAGACATAAATATCATCCCATTTGGCCAAGGCAGGGTCAATATTACGCGGTACAGCGATATCAATTAAAAAAATCGGACGTAACTTACGCGTCGTCATTCTCTTAGCCAGTACCTGGGGATGAATAAGATAATCCTGCCCTCCTGAAGAAGAAATCACGATATCTGCTTCACAAAGGGCATCAGCCAACCGATCGATCGAGAGGGCTTGGCCACCATATTGCAACGCCTTCTCTTGCGCACGGGCGAATGTTCGATTCACGATTAACACACGTTCAACACCTTGCGCTTGAAGATGCTTAATCGTCAAATCAGCCATTTTTCCAGCACCTACAACGAGAACGGTTTGCTGCGATAACGTTCCAAACACTTTTTTCGCAAGTGAGACGGCTGCATAGCTTACCGAAACAGCACTTTGTCCGATCGAGGTCTCCGTCTGCACACGTTTGCCAAACGCAATCGCATCGCGAAATAATACATTAAAAATATGCCCTGTCGCATGATGCTGCTGAGCAGTTAAAAAAGCCGTTCGAACTTGCCCGAGAATCTGCGTTTCACCGACGACCATGGAGTCAAGTCCTGTCACGACGCGCAACAGGTGCTTGACAGCATGTAAATCTTGATACAGATAAAGATGTGTCCGAAATTCTTGTGGATTTACATGGGATAAAGTTGCCAATAAGGTTTCGATACTCGATAAAGCGCGCGTAGGAGTATCAGCCACAACGTAGATCTCAGTACGATTGCAAGTAGAAACAAGAACGGCTTCTTCAATGCCGTCTTGATAGAGTAACTCTTTTAAATAATCTTCAATCGCTGATTCAGGAATACTAAACTGTTCACGCAATTCAACTGGGGCAGTTCGATAATTCAGCCCGACTAAGATGATGCCCATCTCGCGTTCACCTCAAATAAAAACAAGCGTTCTGCATTGCATTATAGCACCAAAAGACTACGAAAACTTGATCAGCTTGTGACAGCTTTACGAAGATACAATTTAACGATAAAATGAATTTTCGTCACAATGGGTTTGAGGAGAATAGCAAGCATGAAAAGTCGCATCGCTGATTTTACACTTTTAATCGTTACGTTTTTTTGGGGATCGACTTTCGTCATCGTCCAAAATGCGATTCGCGTATTCCCTGTCTTCGATTTTCTCGGTGTACGCTTTACTGTGGCAGGGATACTGATGCTCGTCATCACAATTTCCTTACCCAATGTACGAAAATATCTTTACTCTCGGTCCATCTGGATGGCTGGTTTCATTATTGCCATTTGGCTATTTGCTGGATATGCCTTTCAAACCGTCGGCTTACTGTACACCTCACCCGCACAATCCGGTTTTATCACGGGACTTAGCGTTGTTCTCGTGCCGATTTTTGGTTTAATTCTTTTACGCCATCGCCCTTCCAAAGGGGTGTTGGTCGGTGTCTTGTTGGCGACACTCGGATTATTTCTACTTTCGTATGTGCGTGGTCAAGGATTACAATTTGGTGATGTTCTGACTTTTTTATGCGCAATCGCTTTTGCAATTCAAATCGTCTTCGTCGGTCATTATGCCAAAAAGTATCACCCGATGCCCCTTGCCGCGATTCAGATCTTTTTCGTCGGTGTATTATCCCTGTTAACCGCATTACTCAACCATAGTGCACCGAAATTAATGACTTCACTATGGTTACAACCTGCAGTGATCAGCGGTCTCGTGATCACCATCCTTTTCGCTACGATCATTGCATACTTCGCGCAATTGATTTTCCAAAAATACACTTCCGCCAACCACGCTGCGCTGATTTTCTCGGCAGAACCTGTCTTTGCTGCACTTACCGCCTATTTTTATGCTGGTGATACTTTATCACTACAAAGCATCGTCGGCTGTGTGTTGATTCTTGCTGGCATGCTCATCGCGGAATTCATGACAAATTAACGAAACTTTCAAGGTATTCCCAAAGAGCTTCAATCCCAAAACCAGTCTCCGAGGATGTCGAGAAAAGTGGATCAGATTCGGACAGTTGTAAGGTTTTTGCGATCATCGATCGTTGTTTCGCAAAAGCATTTTTACTGATCTTATCTGCTTTGGTCATAACGACAGCGAAAGGTTTACCAATACCTCGCAGATACTGCGCCATAATTTGATCTTGTTGACTCGGTTCATGACGAATATCGATCAATTGTAAAGCAAGACGAAGATTTTGCCGATTTTCGAGGTAATTTTCAATCATGGCACCCCATTGCTGCGATACCGATTTTGCGACTTTAGCATACCCGTACCCCGGCAAATCGACAAAATAAAACGATTGATTAATATGATAAAAATTCAAAGTTTGCGTCTTGCCCGGATTGGACGAGACATGAGCAAGATTTCTTCGTTGCAGCAGTTTATTGAGCAATGACGATTTACCAACGTTTGAACGTCCTGAAAGCGTGATTTCAGGTTGTCCATCAGCTGGACACTGAGCTAGTGTCACCGCTGAAATCACAAATTGTGCATCCCGTATGATCATACTTACTTCTCCTTATTCTCCCGTAGTGCTTCATGGAGCACCTGATCCATATGTTCGACAAATACAAATGTTATCGATTTTTTAACCGTTTCCGGTATCTCCAAGACATCTTTCTCATTATCCTTCGGTACGATAATCGTGGTAATGCCAGCTCGAAGCGCCGCTAAACTTTTCTCTTTAAGACCACCGATCGGCAAGACACGACCTCGCAGCGTAATTTCTCCCGTCATCGCTACGTCTCTTCGTATCATACGAGACGTCAACGCTGACACAAGGGCTGTTGCCATCGTGATACCTGCAGAAGGGCCATCCTTCGGAATTGCGCCTTCAGGAACGTGTATATGCAAATCATGCTTCTCTAGATAGCCTTGTGCTATCGAAAGATCATTGGCACGCGTTCGCACATAAGAAAGAGCAGCTTGTGCCGATTCTTTCATCACATCACCAAGTTGACCTGTGGTGATAACTTGCCCTTTACCTTCCATCACAGAGACTTCAATCGCTAAAGTATCTCCACCGCTTTCGGTATAGGCTAAGCCTGTTGCAACACCAATCTGATCATGTAGCTGAGCCGTTCCATAACGATAGCGTGGCGTACCTAGAAAGCGAAATAGATTTTTAACGGAAATCTTTACCCGCTCTTGCTGTTTCGAGACGATTGCTTTGGCCGCCTTGCGACATAATGTAGCCAATTGTCGTTCTAAATTACGCACGCCAGCTTCTCGCGTATATTCACGGATTATCTTTTCGATCGCATCCTTCGTTACGCTGAGTTGATTTTTCTGTAACCCATGCAAAAGTATTTGCTTTGGCAAAAGATAGTCCGTTGCGATGTGCAGTTTCTCTTCTTCCGTATAACCGGAAAGGGCGATTAATTCCATACGATCCAAAAGCGGTTGCGGAATACCATGAATCGTATTGGCTGTCGTGATAAACATCACTTGCGACAAATCAAAAGGCAACTCGATATAATGATCAGAAAACGTATTGTTTTGTTCTGGATCGAGAACTTCGAGCAAAGCTGACGATGGATCACCACGAAAATCATGTGCCATCTTGTCAATTTCATCAAGTAAAAAAACGGGTGTTTTCGTTCCACACGTCTTCATGCCTTGCATGATACGACCAGGCATTGCGCCGATGTACGTACGCCGATGTCCTCGAATCTCAGCTTCATCACGAACACCACCTAAAGAAACGCGTACAAAAGCGCGATCGAGCGCTTTGGCAATCGATCGAGCTAACGATGTTTTCCCCACGCCAGGCGGCCCGACAAGACAGAGAATTGGACCTTTCGGTTTAGCCACCAATTTTTGCACAGCAAGATGCTCCATCATTCGCTCTTTCACTTTTTCAAGGCCATAATGATCTTCATTCAAGATGCGTTCTGCGCGATCAAGATCGATTTCTGGCATTGTTTGATCAGCAAAAGGCAAGCTCATTAACCAATCGACATACGTACGTATCACCGAACCTTCGGCGGAAGCGATCGGAATTCGTTCTAAACGATCCAACTCTTTACGTATTTTTTCTACCACATCGTCGGGAAGATCGAGCTTTGTCAAGGCCGTTTTAAGTTCCTCAATCTCACTTTGCCTCGCGTCTTTTTCGCCGAGTTCTTTTTGTATCGCTTTCATCTGTTCTCTAAGATAATACTCTTTTTGCGTCCGTTCCATTTGCTTTTTGACGCGTTGATTAATCATCTGTTCAAGTTCAAGAATCTCCTTTTCATCAGAAAGCAACTGAAGGAGTTTTTCAAGGCGATCTTTCACATCAAGCGCTTCGAGAATGGCTTGTTTATCCCGAATCTTGATCGTGAGGTTACCCGCAATCGCATCAGCGATTTGACTTGGTTCTTCAAGATCGGAAACAGTAGCCAATACTTCACTAGTCTGTTTGTTCGATGATTTTAAAAACGATTCGAACTGTTTCATCACCGTTCGCACTAATGCATGAAGTCTCGGCGAATCCTCCATTGAAGATTCTAGCCTTGTTGTTTCAACCATCCAATAATCCATTTGTTCAACAAATAAATCGAGTTGAACACGTTCTATCCCTTCGACAAGAACGCGAAATGTACCATTTTGCAATTTCATCATCTGCTTGATGCGAGCGAGTGTACCGATCGTGTAAATCGCTTCAGGATTGGGCTCGTCCTCTTGGGAGTCCATTTGCGCAGCGAGTACGATCAGATTATCCTCGAGCATCGCTTTTTCAAGCGCATGAACGGAACGATCACGACCGACATCCAAATGAATGACCATAGCAGGAAAAACCAACAAACCGCGAAGCGGCAGTAGCGGAAAGGTACGCCGATTCATCATGGTTGGATCTTGACTCAATACGACACCCCCGACGCTCATTTCTCTGTGCATTGTATCGAAATCACCTTCCTTTGTCTAACTTTCGGTTCTTGCACCATCAAATCGATCGCTTGTTCGAGATTTATAACATACTCGATCGTCAGTGATTCATCAAATCCCATTACGTCATATCGATTGCCTTCAGGCACGATCAGATGCGTTATACCGGCTTGTTTTGCTGCCCGTATTTTTGTTGAAATCTCTGCGACAGGTCCGATCGCACCATGAAGAGACACGGCACCAAGCACAGCTAAATGGGGGGAAATCGGCTTTTGCATGATCGCTGAGTAGACGGTTAACGCGATCGCTAGACCTGCCGAAGCGCCTTCGACGGGAAATGAACCGTTGAGATGGATATGCAAATCGTAATCACGAGTTTTACGGTTGATAAAAGGCTGTAACGCAGTCAAAACGGTATCGATGGCGGTTTTAATTTCACTTTTTGTGCGCAGTGCTTGTCGCTTATCTTTTTGTTCGACTTCTTCGATGATACCACCCGTTGTAACCTTGGGTCGAAATGGGTCTTGAGATCGCATCGCGACAGTCTCGACTTCTACAACCATCCCTTGGGAAGGGCCTATAACCACGAGGGCAAAAACACAACCTATTCGCGCTATGTCATTACGTAAAAAGGGTAAGATTTTCTTTTCACGTTGACTGCTCGCTATGACAAACTGAATTTCTTGCAGGGTCACACATTGCTTTCCTTGCGTCGATGCCAAGCTGGCTGCCATCGCGAGGCTATTTACACAATCTCGGCCATTTTGGACATAGCCGATGATTTGCATGAGGGCTCGGTCTTCAATCGACATTTGTACTTTCTTTAGTGCGGCTTTAGCTATAATGACAAGTTCATCATCAGAAAGTGGGCGGAAAAATATTTCTAAACACCTTGACCGAATCGCAGGAGAGATATCTTCTGGTCGTTTTGTTGTCGCCCCAATTAAACGAAAGTCTGCAGGAAGCCCATGACAAAATATATCATGGATATGAGATGGAATATTCGGGTCATGTTCATGATAATAGGCGCTTTCAAAATGCACTTTGCGATCTTCAAGCACTTTTAGCATGCGGTTAATCTGCATAGGATGAAGTTCGCCGATTTCATCGATAAAAAGTATACCGCCATGCGCCTTGGTGACAGCTCCGGCTTTCGGATGTGGCACACCTGCCACGCCATAAGCTCCTGCACCTTGATAAATCGGATCATGCACAGAACCAATAAGAGGATCCGCGATACCTCGTTCATCAAACCTTGCAGACGTTCCATCGAGTTCAACAAACGGTGCATCATAGCGAAATGGCGTACCACGGCTTCGTTTGGCTTCCTCCATAACCGTTCGAGAAGCTGCCGTTTTCCCGACGCCAGGAGGACCATAGAGAAGGATATGCTGAGGATGAGCACCACATAAAGCCGCACGCAATGCGCGGATTCCCTCTTGTTGCCCCACGACTTCCGATAAACGTTGTGGACGAATTTTCTCGGATAGCGGAATCGATAACGCGATCGACCGCATCTTCGCAAGCTTCTCACGTTCTTTTTGCGCATCAAGACGAAGTAATTGCTGAGAATGGCGATGAGATTTTTGCAGACTAACAAAATAAGCGCTAAGAATCAGCATAAATAGTACTTGTATCACGATGAGTAAAACAATCGGAAGTGACACGGTAACCCCCCTACGTTCATTCACAGACGTAAGAGAAAGTATTTCCCACTTTGCGTTTGCCTATGCGCGAAAGGAATACGATATAAAAAAACCCGAAGTGCTTTGGCGAGCACTCCGGGTTATGCATTACGCTGTTTCTTCTTTTTTCTTTTTCTTTCGACTTTCACCTGATGATTCAGCATCGAGGATCAGTTCTGGTTCGACTTTGTTGATCACCGTGTCTCGCGTTACAATACAACGCTTGACATCCGTTCGAGAAGGCAGTTCATACATCACATTGAGCATAATGCCTTCGATGATCGCCCGCAAACCACGCGCTCCGGTATTGCGTTTGATCGCCTCTTTCGCGATTTCGATCAAAGCATCCTCAGCGAATTCAAGTTCGACCGAATCCATATCAAGCAAACGTTGATACTGTTTGATTAATGCGTTTTTTGGTTCGACGAGAATCTGAACAAGTGCTGCTTCATCGAGCGCTTGTAACGTAGCGATCACCGGAAGTCGTCCTACAAATTCCGGAATTAAACCAAACTTCAGCAAGTCTTCAGGCAAGACATGCATAAGCATATCTTTTTCAAGAATCTCAGCTTTGCCTTCTGAAGTGGTGCCAAAGCCGATCACCTTTTTACCCATACGACGTTTGATGATCGGTTCCATACCATCAAATGCCCCTCCGCAAATAAACAAGATATTACTCGTGTCGATCTGAATAAATTCTTGATGCGGATGCTTACGACCACCTTGGGGTGGCACGCTAGCTACAGTGCCTTCTAAGATTTTGAGAAGAGCTTGCTGAACACCTTCACCAGATACATCGCGCGTGATCGAAGGATTTTCCGACTTGCGGGCAATCTTATCGATTTCGTCGATGTAAATAATGCCTCGTTCAGCTTTCTCAACATCATAATCAGCAGCTTGAATCAATTTTAAAAGAATGTTCTCAACATCTTCACCGACATAACCAGCTTCGGTCAACGAAGTCGCATCTGCGATCGCAAAAGGAACATTCAAAATCCGAGCGAGCGTCTGTGCCAACAATGTTTTACCTGAACCGGTAGGTCCAATGAGTAAAATATTGCTTTTCGTCAGCTCAACTTCATCACTTTTTGTCGTTGAATTAATTCTTTTGTAATGATTGTAAACAGCAACAGACAAAGAGCGTTTTGCCTGTTCCTGACCGATGACATACGAATCGAGGATACTTTTGATCCCTGTCGGTTTAGGAACATCTTTTAGCTCGAACTCTTCCTCATCGCCAAGTTCCTCCTCGACGATCTCGTTACAAAGTTCGATACATTCATCGCAAATGTATACGCCTGGACCTGCAACCAGTTTACGTACCTGATCTTGCGTTTTGCCACAGAAAGAACATTTGAGTTGTCCTTTGTCGTCATTAAATTTGAACATGCGTATGCCTCCTTACGCGAGGTTAGGACGCGTGATCACCTCATCGATGAG
>JABEUY010000027.1 GCA_013044175.1 Bacilli bacterium | reverse complement strand
GGATCGACGGGATCGACGGGATCGACGGGCACCAGTTCACCGCCATTGCCGACCGTGCTAAGTGTGCGAACGTTCGGTAAAATAGGTGGTACACAACAAATTAACACAGGGATGACTTCGATTAGGCTGGTTGTACCTAACGGGGCATTTTTACAACCGGAGAAATTGACGATGACATCAGGGACTGTAGCGAATGTTCAAAAGGTCGTCAAGGGTCTCTCGACACAGAGTATCGTCTCATTGATTGGATTGAGTTTCTCAGGCGCAACGCCGACAAAGCCGATAACGTTGAGCATTCAAAGCAAAGGCATCGCAACGGATAGTGTTGTGTACAAACTTCTGACAGGAGGTAGCTTAACGCCGCTTCACGCTACGATCAAAGATGGTGTCGTGATGATCTCCGTTACCTCTGATCCGGATTTTTTAGTCCTTAACGTGAAAAAAGGAAATCGCGTCATTACAATTCCTGGTCACACAACCATCGTTCCTGCTTGGGTCAAAAGAATGGACAAACACGGAAATGAGACCACGTACATGCCGATCTGGTATATGATGCAGATCATCAAGTATTTTGGCATCCATAGCACGTGGAATGGCCATGATTGGAACATGTCATTAGGCCAACCTAGCATCGTGACGAAAAAAACTGAACGAGGCAGCATGGATCTTTACGAGAATGGTCAATTCGTTCATACTGTCGACGGGATTTACGCTAAAGATCCATCGACAGATCAAAATACGACCTATATGCCAATCTGGTATGTCATGCAATTACTCAAAAAAATGGCGATCACAACTAGCTGGAATGGAATGACTTGGACGTTGACGAACAACTCGAAGCAATAATGCCTAAGAGATGCTTGCCTGAAAGACGAAGTGCACCGCTGTCTTCATGGCAAGCATCGTGCTATACTTTCGTTACAATCTTGAGATACAGCAGAGAGTAACGGGGTGTTGACGATCATGAAACGTAATGTGTTCTCGCTCTTGCTTGCGTTACTATTTGGCATTATGTCTTCCTTTGGACAAGGGTCGTTAGCGCTGGCAGCAACGCAGACCACAACGATCATGCCGACTGGTGGGATTTACTTTGCTTTGCCTTCAGGAGGGCAATTTGACACGTTTGCCTATATCGCTGCCAATCTTTCTTCGATACAGCAACTTGTCAGACAAACTACCCTGCAACAGATGGATGTCGACATCAATGGGCACATGACGAATTTCGGTGATTTTCTGACCGCCAACACGAACCAAACGATCACGAACCAATTGTTTTCTTCCTATGCCTTAGCGCATCCTTTCCCATTGCCAAGCGGAACCATGATTGAAGATACGTCAGGCGTTACGATCTATTCACCGTTGGGTACTAGCGTCACAACTTCGACATATAGAGCGTCACAAGGTACAACGGTCACGACAACCTCGCCGCCTTCACCGACGCTCCCTTCACCAACAACCGCATTCTCACCGCAGACGTACTTGGCACAGTATGATGCCAATCAAGCGACCAACGACCAGATCGATTGGACAAGAGCGAGTGCGAATTTTTATCTCATTGCGCAGACGTATGAACCCGGCACGACAGGTACTTCTTCGTTCACGCAACTTGAAGCTGGTCAACCGGTGTATCTTTTTGCCTACCAAAACCAAGGCAATGTCGATCCGACTGCCGTGTCTTGGTTTGTTAACAGTGGCAAGGCGACGTTGACGCCCGATCTTCGCACTTGGCATATGAACAGCAATACGGTCGCTTCGGCCGGGTTTGTCGCTACAAGTCCGGGAATCTATACGATACAAGCGGAGCAAAATGGCGTCTATAGCGTTCCGATGGTTCTCGTCGTTGGGGAGAGTCAACTGGCAAGTACGCCGATTGCCTTACAAAGTAGTATGACGGGAATTGCGCCTATGCCAAGTGGCTTTGTGCAAAATCCAACGTGGCAGACGGCAGACAGCGTCACGTACGCGACGTATCAGCCTGACCAAAACTGGATTCCAATTGATGCCACCACGACGCTACCACTGACAGAAATGGATGTCTTACTGCAATCTTCGAAGGGCCAACTCTGGAATTATCGGCTTCCGGTGGTCAATCAGAAGATCCAAGCGCTTGTGGAATCGCCATATCAAGGGCAGGTGACCGTGACGTTTTTTCCGCATTACTTTCAAGCGATGACCCATGCCGTGCAGACAAGTACCGGCTTTTCCTACCCGACATCGTCCTATACGGTCAACGTGCAAGGTACGGCGTTATCGACGAATCAACAAGCGCTACTCGCTTCGGCGCATCGCGACTACAACATGACGCCAAGCATGGATCAACTCGCCGCGACACTGCTTGAAAACTCGCCTTCGCTCGATACGGCGATCGCCGCGATCAGTAACGAAGCGAGTAACGTGATTCGCTATAACCTGAATGAACTGCAAACGGTGAATTACATCTGGCAAGATGTCGGTACGGCGTGGGCGACGCAATCGGGCGTCTGTGAGGATTATTCGAGTGCGGCTGCGGCGATGATGCAAAGTGTGGGCATACCGACACAGACGGTCGTCGGCTACGCGAATGATGCGTGGACGACCTTGCCGACAAGCGACAGCAATCCGGCCGATGCCCACCAGTGGAATCAATCGTGGGATGGCTCAAAGTGGGTGCTTTATGATCCGACGTGGGCAACCAATGATAGTTCTTCGGTGGCGAATTATCTGACCAATGAATTTATGACCGCGACACAAAGTTTGCTGACAACGCACCTGACCGATCCCAATCAGATCGGCACCTACTATGATCCAACGATCGCACGGTACTAAAGACAAGACAAAAACGCCTCTTTCCATGCGAAAGAGGCGTTTGTCATGCCTAGTTTAGTCGATTTATTTCACTACGATCGACCAAGCGGCTTTGTTGTCGGCTTTACCGGAAACAAACGGGATCAAGGTGACGTGATCGCCTTTGTGAGCCTCTAGTAAGAAAAGCCCTTGCGTAAACACATTCGGATGGACGCCGATCGCGTGCACTTTCTTTTGCGTGGTATCGATCACGTTGACCGAAGTGACGTGTTGACCGATCGTCGCGACAAAGAGGACGCCAGGGATCGGTGATGTGATCACTTTGGTCATGAGATGCGAAATCGGTACTTTAGAGACGGCCGGTTTCTTGGCCGGCGTTGTCGGTTTCGTTGAAGGCATTTGTGGATGGAGCATTTGTTCGAGCGGTTTATATAACGGATCGCTTTTGGGTAACACGCGAAGCGCGCGATGAATGACCGCTTTTGCTTGTGCGGGTTGATTCATTTCATTGAGTGTATACGCCCAGTTTAACCAACCAAAGTCATAGCTTGGTTGTACGGAGATCGCTTTCTGGTAATAGTTGATCGCCGTCTTGTCTTGATGGAGACTATTGCGATAGACATTGCCGATGTTATTCCAAACCAAACCGTTCTTCGGTTCGAGATGACCCGCTTTCTCATAGTACGCAATCGCAAGTTTCGGTAAGCTGTTTTGAAAGGCAGATACACCAGCGTTGATCTGGTCAAGCGCATTTTTGGGATTTTTCTTTGCGATCAGTTCGTAGTTGTGAAGCGCTTTGGTCCCTTGAAAGGCATTGCCTCCCACAACGATCGTGTGGGCACTTCCTGTCGCAAGGCGTGGATGCGCCACGGTATGGGCAGAAGCACTAAGCGCAAGGGGGAGCGTAATTGCGCAAAGGCTGGCTACAAGACCCAATCGACGACGGGTGGTTCCGAATGTCAACATGATGAAACCTCACTCTTCTTAAGATAGTTTTTGCATTGCATACTTAATTATAACGAAAGTTATCGGAAAGGGTAAGGGTAAAACAATATATTCCAACTAAACAGCTGTGTGATTGTCGAGAATGCCGTATTATAATAGAATGCAAGTTAGGATGTTATAGCTATCTATTCAGGAGGAACGCTCGTGCTGTTGTATGATCAATCTTTGTATCCGAATGGGAAACTCGGTTGGCGTAATATCATGTCTTATAGTTTACCGATTGTACTCATTCTTATCATCCCATGGCTAATCCCTACCGATGCGGGGTTGTTCTTTGCACCTTCTTCATCGTTGTATGCAGGAATTACGCTCGCTATTCTTTTGTTTGCTTGGTCGTATCGTGATGTAAGTTACCGTCTTTCTGATCCAAGGCTTTGGGCGATTCTCTATGCTGTCTATACGCTGCTTACGAATCTATGGGCTGCTTCGTATACGGATTCCATTGAACTTACCGTGATGGAGATAGCGGCCTTAGCGCTTTTTGTGAATCTTAGACTCCGTGATCGCATCGTCGCGCGTTGGCTGGTGCTCTCTCTGATGATCTCAGGCATTCTTATTTATCTTTATGGATTAGGCGCTGCCGTTTCGTTATGGCAAGCTACCGATGCTGTCTATGATGTGAATAAACTTGCTTCGATTTTTCAATACCATAATACGTTCGCTAGCTTTGAGACGGCAGTTGCGATTCTTGCTTTGCTGTTTGGGACGATGCAGTCTTCGCGCATCTTCCAAGCGATAGCGTATCTCGCCTTTTATTTTGGTATCGACAGTGTGATTGGCAGTGGATCACGCAGTATGCTCGTCTTTGCAGGGATCGCTATCCTTATTGCCTTGATCGTACGTGCGGTGATGACGAGAGCGTTCTGGTCGACGATTCTCACGGTGCTGATGACCGTCTTTGCTTTAGGTGCGTCGACATGGACGACACAAGCGGTCAATGTAAAAACACCCAGTTCGTTTTGGTTCAATGTGCTCGTTGGTGTGCTTGTGAGTGTGGTGATCGCTTATGCACTTCCCTATCTTGAGCGCGTCAAGCTTTCGAAACGTCAGATAAAGATCGGTTCTCTAGGCGTCATCGTGGTTGTGCTTGCCGGTGTGGTGCTCGAAAGAAAGCATCTGCTGCATGCTTTTCAATCGGTATTGCATCGTTTGTCGACGATTGGACTTCAAAGTATCTCCTTGCAAGAACGATTTTATTATTACAAAGATGCGCTTCCAATGTGGTTATCGAGTCCGATCGTTGGCTCAGGTGGCTTAGCATGGAAAGCGAAGTTTCAAGCGTTTCAAACGCTCCCTTACTGGTCTGAGCAGGTGCACAGTCTGTTTTTTGAGATTTTGCTTGACGGTGGTTTGATCGGTCTTATTCTCGCTCTCGTGCTTTTTGTCTTCGCACTTCGTGCGGTATGGCGTCATTATCAGGCGCAACAAGATCTCTCGGGTCGTCTTTATGTGCTTGCTGTCACCTTTGCGGCGCTTGTCATGCTTGTGCATGCGATGATCGATTTTGATTTCTCTTACGGCTATATTCTGTTTGTCTTTGCGATCCTTTGTGCCCTTGCGGTAGGATCCACGACCCCAGATTCTTCTGTGCCGGTCGCTTCGTCTTCGTCGCGCGGTTCGGTGTTACAGCAAAAGCGAGATCAGACAAGAAAAAGACTGCTCGTCGCGCGATCGCTTGGCATCGCGCTTTGCTTTGGCGTTGCTTTCGTCTTGGCACTTAGTAATGGCTTTGCGTTGCTATCGTTTAGTCCTTCCGCGACGACGACGTATGCGGCGAGTTTGAACCTTTCTGGCTTGCAATCGGCGACCACGCTGGCGCCATATGATGGGCAACTGCTTGAACAGTTGGCGAATTACGATTGGCAGACGGGTTCATCAAGTCAAAGTTCGAATCTTGTCGCGAATGCCTGGCCGCTTGCGATGGCAGCGCATCAAGCGTCGCCTTGGAATCCGACCGTTCAGATTCAATCGGCGATTATCGCGTATCAGTTGCGCCATTATACGCACGCGATTGCCTATGGTCAACAAGCTTTGCGTGATGGTCCGTTTAATGAGAATGTCTATGTCAATCTGATGGGCATTGAGCTATGGAGTTCAGCGATCCTAGATAAGTCCCAAAAAGCGACCAGTCTAGCGAGATGGCACGATGTGATTTCGCTAGCTACGAAGTATCAGCAACAACAACGTATCATCAACATGACGTTGTTTCCTGCCTCGATTGCGATGAAAAACGATGCCTCGATCGATGTGTATACAGCAACAGCCAATGTGCTGTTGCATCATCCTCATCAGGCGCAAAAGGCACTTCAAGCTATGGTTGGAACGACACCAGATGCGACAGCGACAGGGCTTAAAGCTGTCGATACTGTCTTGATCGATCAAGAATTAGGGCTTGTGCCAAGTGCTTATGCGAGTCTTTTAACAAGCGTGAAGCAAAATCCATCGACGTCAGGACAATATCAATTTTTGTCGGGTTTATTGTAAGTGGAAAAGGGGGATAAAGGCGATGCTACGACGCTATCAGACGTTGCTCGGTGCGATCTATGCGCTTTTTGATGCGTTTTCGGTCGCCTTTGCCTTGCTTTTCGCTTGGTTGATTCGCTTTCGCGTGCCGTTTCTGCCACAGTTTCATCATTTATCCTTTCTCACCTATATGTCGGTAATGCCCGTTGCCGTACTGGCATTTCTGTTCGCGTCGGCGGTCGTTGGTCTTTATGGTACGACGCGTCAAAGTCGATTGCGTACGATTGGTATCGCGCAAGGTAAGAGTGTCGTGGCGATGGCGCTCATCGTCATCTTGGTGCTTTATGTCGAGAAAGAACTGAATTATTCCAAGTCGGTGATTTTGCTCTCAGTTGTTCTTACGTGGGGATTCGCGTTTCTGGTTCGCTTTGTTGCGCGATGGTTGTTACGCGTTGCTCGCCGCCAAGGGTTTAATCGCAAATATGTGCTTTTGGTTGGCATGACCGAGACGACGGCGCTTTTTATGCAACAACTTGCACAGCAAACGGCGCTTGGCTATCAAGTGATCGGGTATCTGGATTTTGCGCCTTCCCCACAACCCTATGCCCAACCGCTCGCGTATCTTGGCAAGAACGAGGACCTTGATTGGGTGCTTGGTGCGCATATCGTCGATCATCTGGTCATGACGATGGCGAGTGATGACCATGGTACGTTGCACGAGGTGATGACGGTGGCTGAAGCGCACGGTATCCATGCGCTGCTGGTGCCGAGTTTCCTCAGTATCTTGCCGAGTCGGCCGCGCTTTGATGAGTTTGCTGGGATTCCGATCATCGACACGCGCTATACGCCACTCGATGATATCGCTAATGTGGTGGCAAAGCGGGCGTTTGATCTCGTTTTTTCTTCGTTGGTCTTGCTGCTGTTAAGCCCACTCTTGCTCGTGATTGCCTTGTTGATTGCGATGACGTCTAAAGGACCGATCATCTATAAGCAAGAACGCATCGGGCGTAATCGGCGCGTTTTTCCGATGTATAAGTTTCGGACGATGCTTTGTGACGACGATGCGACAGAACCGGGGTGGACGGTTAAGGATGATCCGAGACGGACGAAAATCGGCGCGTTCTTACGTAAGACAAGCCTCGATGAATTGCCGCAGTTCGTCAATGTACTGCTTGGTGACATGAGTGTGATCGGCCCGCGTCCGGAACAACCGTACTTTGTGGAACAGTTTCGTGATGATATCCCACGTTACATGATCAAGCATCGTGTGCGACCCGGCATTACGGGCTGGGCGCAAGTCAATGGCTTACGTGGCGACACGAGTATCGAAGAACGCATCCGCTATGATCTGCATTATATCGAGCACTGGTCGTTCTCATGGGATTTGCGCATCGTCATCCTCACGGTATGGAAAGGATTTCGCAACCACAATGCCTACTAATCCGAATCTACGCATCCAAGTCCAGATCGTCACGTATAACAGTGCCCATTGCATCAGCGCTTGCTTAGCTGCGGTGACGGCACAATCCTATCCGCTTTCCTCGGTGCTCGTGATCGACAACGCTTCAAGCGATAATACGCTCGCTTTGGTCGAATCGTTTCCTGATGTGCGCATCGAACGACTCGATAGCAACACGGGGTATGCGCATGCGCATAATGTGGGTTTTGTGCATGCGGTGGAGCAAGGGATTGATGTGGTGTTGACGCTCAATCCGGATGTGCTGTTGCATGAAGATTACATCAGTGAGGCGCTGACGGCGTTTGATGATGCGAAAGTCGGTGGGGTGACGGGAAAGTTATGGCGCGTGCTTGGTAAAGGGGAGGAAGAACTGCAACTCGATACGACGGGACTTGTCATGGGCGCTTTTTACCATGCGTATGATCGCGGTTCGCAAAGTATCGATCATAAGCAATTCGATCAGGAACGTCATCGTGAAGTGTGGGGCGTCTGTGGCGCGGCTGCGTTATATCGCGTCACGATGCTGCAAGATGTGCAAGAAGAAGGAAAGGCGTTGGAAGAAGCGTTTTTTCTCTATAAAGAAGATGTGGATCTGTGCTTTTGTGCGTTGCGACTGGGTTGGCGCTTTGTTTATGTGGCGTCGGCGACAGGCTTTCATCGTCGCGGCTGGCAAAAAGGACGGCCACAAGTAGCGACGCTCGCGTATGAGCATTCGTTTGCTAATCAAGTGGCGATTCTGATGCGGCATGGGACATGGTGGTTTCCTGCGTTGTGGCTCAGTATCTTGCTTGAATCGGCAAGGTATGTTCGGATGATGATGGTATCTCCGCAATGTGCGCAAAAATCGATGGCGTTGATCCGGTCACAGTGGGGGCACCATGGCGCGTTTCGCCAAGCATTCGCCGAAAGAGTAAAGGCGCGACGAGGATGGTAGGTATGCTTACGATTCTGATCGTCACCTATCATTCGACGGATGTGTTACCCGCGTGCATCGCGTCGCTGGCAAAAGCGAAAAAAGCCAATACGTTTGTCGTCCATCTGCTCGATAATGCATCCACGGATGATACGGTGATGGTCAGTCAGCAACTTCAAGCATCGTATGGGGCGATGTTTGCCGACTTTTCGATCTCGCAACTTGCACAAAATCGCGGGTTTGCCCACGCGAACAATCAAGGGCTGCAAAGCGTGACAACGCCCTACGTTTTGCTGCTCAATCCTGATACGATCGTTGCCCACGATGCGATCGTGCGCATGCTTGATCATTTGCAGGTGGATGACAGGGTGGGGATGGGAACATGTCGCCTGACGCTGGCAGATGGTAGGATCGACAAAGCGTGTCGACGGTCCCTGCCGACGCTTGCCAACAGCTTTTGGCGCTTGACAGGTCTCTCTCTTTGGTTTTCGCGCTCGCGTTTGTTGGCTGGCTATAATCTGACGTATCTTGATGAACAGGGAATTTATGATGTTGAGTGCATCAGTGGCGCGTTTATGTTGTTTCGAACATCACTTGTTCGTGAAATCGGCATGCTTGACGAGGATTTTTTCATGTATGGGGAAGATATCGATTATTGCTATCGCGTTAAAAAGGCCGGGTATCGCATCCTCTATGATGGTACCGTGACGACCGTCCATCTTAAAGGCGGCAATGGCGGTAAGAAGTCGGCGAAGTCGTTGCAAAGTTTTTACGCGACGATGTTAATCTACTACGATAAACACTTTGCCAAAGATCATCCACGGCTGTATCGAATGGCGCTGCAGGTGTTCTTGGGGATGATATACCGTATCGCTAAGCTAAGGCAGTTGATGAAGAAGGAGTCTATCTCGTGATCAAAAGTATGATGGAAGTGTACGCGTATCGTTCCATGCTCTGGAGCATGATCTTATCCGATTTGCGTACACGCTATAAGGGATCGGTGCTGGGGTTTCTCTGGACGTTTATGAATCCGCTGTTGATGCTGCTCGTCTATATGCTCGTTTTTTCTACTGTTATGCGTATTAGAATCCCTAACTATGCGGTGTACCTCTTTATCGGCTTGCTCGCTTGGAATGTGTTTGCCAACTCAGTGCAATCTGCATCGAGTGTGATCGTTCGTCAAGCTTCCATGGTGAAAAAAATCTACTTCCCGCGCGCGATTCTTCCTTTGGCGGTCGTGGGGGGCAGTGTGATGAATTACTTGTTCTCGCTTGCGATTCTCATTCCGTTGTTGTTGATGTTCGGTTATTATCCCTCGTTGTCTTGGTTATTGCTCGTTGTGATCTTGTTTATTGAGACGCTATTTACTGCCGGCGTCGCCTTGCTTGTGTCCTCGGTCAATGTGTACTTTCGCGATGTGGAGCATGTCCTTTCGATTTTTATGATGATGTGGTTTTATATCACGCCAGTGGTATACCCGATCACGATGGTGCCGCATCGGATGGGTCAACTTTTCAAATTGAATCCAATGACGGCGTTGATCTATTCGTTTCAATCGATTTTTTACTATGAACAACCTATACATTGGAAATTATTCGTCTATGCGATCGTGGTGTCTTGTCTGGTCTTTGTGATCGGATGGCAAGTCTTTCAACGGTTAAGTCGACGATTTGCTGAAGAGGTGTGAGCATGGGAGTTTCTTCTTCGATCGCCATTGATGTCGCTCATGTGAGCAAGGCTTTTCGCGTTCATAATGAACAGTATAAAACGCTTAAAGATAAGATTCTCTATGCAGGACGTGCGAAGTATCGTGAATTCGTCGCGTTAGAGGATGTTTCTTTATCGGTGACCAAAGGCTCTACAGTCGGTTTGATCGGCGTCAACGGTTCGGGTAAAAGTACTCTCTTAAAGTTGATCTCGCGTATTTTGTATCCGGATCAAGGAGCGATTCAAGTACATGGTCGTGTGTCGAGTTTGCTTGAACTTGGAGCTGGGTTTCATCCTGATTTCTCTGGCTATGAGAATATCTTCTTAAATGGTGCGTTGATGGGCTTTAGTAAGAAAGAATTGCAGAAAAAAGTCGATTCGATCGTCACTTTCTCCGAACTCGGTGACTTTATTCATGAACCGATCCGCAGTTATTCGTCAGGGATGTATATGCGACTGGCTTTCTCGGTGGCGGTAGCGGTAGAACCGGAGATCTTATTGATCGATGAGATTCTTGCTGTAGGCGATGCGGCTTTTCAGGCGAAGTGCATGGATCATCTGCATCAATTGCAAAAGCAAAATAAAACGATCGTGATCGTGACGCATGATGCGGGTGTGGTGGAGCGTTTTTGCGATGAAGCGGTATGGTTAGAAAATGCGAAAGTGCGCATGGATGGTGCGCCAAGTGTCTGCATTCCGGCGTATCTCGATGCGCTGTTTGGCGATCATGATCGTCAAGGGACGATGCGCTTTGATCGTCAAGACGAAGAACTGGCACAAGTCGTGGCGGATGATCGACAAGAAGGTGAAGCGACGCCTGCGCATCGAGATGCAATTACGGTAAGAATGACGCTTGAAGGCGCGATGGAGCCGATTCGTCTGTGGCTTGGGGATCCGATGACCGTGCACATCGCACTTTTGTGGCAACCAGAGCAAAGCATAGCGATAGCCGATCGTTTATCGCTCTTGACCGTGACGTTGACGACGCTCGATCAAACACAAGAAGTGGTCTTCACGTATCACTTGTCGCAAGAAGAGGTGTCACGGCAAGCGGAGGAAGAGGCAGACGAGGTGATCGACGTGTCGTTGACCGTTCCTTCGCTGCTGATTCCAGTTGGCGCGTATCTCTTGTCAGCCAGTGTGGTGACCAAAGACGGAGAAATGCTAGGCAAGGGGAATCTTTCTTCTCCGATGTACGTGTCGCAAGTGATGGATGAACAGGGTCAATGGCTCGTGCCACATACGTGGCAACAACGGTAAGAAGGCTAAGGGAGACAAGCGAAGATGGATTGGAAAGTACTTGCGATCAAACCAGAGCGAATGACCGATGTCGTATCGTGGCATGGTCATTTGCCGTTCGCCTTTTTTTGCATCGATCATGTTTGCCCACGCGTGTTTGTCGAACTCGGTACGCATCGTGGGGATTCGTATAGCGCGTTTTGTCAACGCATCGCCGAAAGGGGTCTTTCGACCGCCTGTTATGCGGTTGATACGTGGCAGGGTGATGAACAGGCGGGATTTTATGATGATGCTATCTATCAGGAATGGAAGCCATACCATGATGTGCGCTATGCTTCGTTTTCTACCTTGCTCAGAATGACGTTCGATGAAGCGGTCAATCGTTTTGAGGATGGCTCGATCGATCTTCTTCATATCGATGGACTGCACACGTATGAGGCTGTTTCTCACGATTTCATGACATGGTTGCCTAAGATGAGTGAGCGTGGCATCGTGCTTTTTCACGATACGGCGGTACATGACAGCGATTTTGGCGTATGGCGGTTTTGGGAGGAAGTGAGCGAGAAGTATCCGCATTTTGCTTTCGAACATTCAAACGGCCTTGGCGTGCTCGCTGTCGGTTCCATGATTCCCGAAGCGATGCGACCGCTATTTGATGATTCTCGTGAACGAGAGACGTTGCTTGATCTTGGGACGCAGTTCGGAAAGCAATGGCTTGCGATCGACGCCTTTCAGGAAGAACAACGTCGACAAGAGCTGGCATCAACCATGAAGTGCCAAGTGTATTGGGATCGCGGTGAAGGTTTTAGTGAGCAAGATCATTACGTCTATCCGCTGTATGAAAAGCAAGGGCGTATCGAGTATGCTGTTGCGATTCCCACTTCCTGTAAGCGTTTACGGGTGGATTTGGTCGATTTTCTCTCGCGTGTATCGGAAGTATCGTTTACTTGGCGCAGCGAACAAGACGAAGTGCCGCTGTCCTATCATGTCTTAGGGGCTTTACGACTCGATGACGATACGTATGTTACCTTACATGACGATCCGCAGTGGCATCTGCCAATGGTACCGAACCAAGTGGGCGGGCAACTTGTAGTGTCTTGTACCTATGAACCCTTGACCGCCTATGAAGTAGGCGTCGTGATGGATCAACAACGTGTTCGCCATGAAGAACTGCAAACTTTGTTGATGCGTGTTGAATCCGAGAAAGAAGCTGCGCTAGCTAAGGTGCAGACGCTCGTCATGCAAGAGGCATCGCTGCGGGCGCAAAATCAGCAATTGGATGAATCATGGAAAAAAGAACAAGCACTTCACGAAATGACCAAGCAGAAGTTGGCGGCATCATCAGAAAAGATCGAAACGTTAACGCGTCGATGGCAAGAAGCGCAAGCGCAGTGGCAAATGGCGCAAGCCATGATCATGGCGATGCGTAGTACCAAAGGTTGGCGAGCGCTTGAAGCGATGCGACGGGCGCGTGGGTTTGCTCGACACCCTTATCAGTCGTATCGTAAAGTGGAGGCGAGCGTCTCGCAACTCGGTTGGTCGACGACGCTTCAACGCGTGGCAGGCAAACTCGTTGCGTCTCACGAAGAGGCAAGTATGCTGACGTATGATGCGTTTGTTCGTCAAGAAGAAGCAAAGTATCTCGCGGATATCGATGCGCTTCGTGAGCCTATTGCTACCTGGGAGGATCGTCCGCTCGTGTCGGTGATCATGCCGACGTACAATTCAAAAGCATCGTGGCTTGAAGAAGCGGTGGCTTCTTTGCAGGCACAAATCTATCCGTACTTCGAACTTGTCATCACCGATGATCATTCAACGAAAGAAGAGACGATCGAAGCGCTCACGCGACTTTGTGCGCTCGATGATCGGATCGTTTTTGTGGCCGGGAAAGGGAATCAAGGAATCAGTGGCAACACGAACGCTGGACTTGCTGTCGCCAAAGGGGAATTGATCACGTTTCTCGATCATGACGATCTGTTGGCGCCACAAGCTCTGTATGAGATGGTGAAGGCGTATCAAGGTAAGGCGTTTGCGATCGCGTATTCGGATGAAGATAAACTCAGTGAAGATGGCGTGTATGAAGATGCGTTTTTTAAGCCGGATTATTCCCCCGATTATCTGTTGTCATGTAACTATATCAATCATGTAACCGTTTATCGTAAAGATGTTCTCGATCGTGTAGGGCTTCTTCGTTCGGCGTTTGATGGGGCGCAAGATTATGATTTGTTACTGCGCGCGACCGAAATTGCCTCGCCGATCGTGCATGTACCTCAGATTCTTTATCATTGGCGTAAAGTGCCTGGCTCGACGGCAGCGTCGTTTGATGCGAAATCGTACGCACAAGATGCGGGGCAAAAGGCTGTCAAGGAAGCGCTTTTACGCCGACAAACGCCAGGTGTGGTGCTTGATACGGGCTATCCGGGGCATTATCGGGTTCGTCGCGAACTGATCGATCATCCGAAAGTGTCGATCATCATACCGATGAAAGACAAAGTGGAATTGATTCGACAATGCATGGAAAGTCTGCGTCGATCGACGTATGACCAGTATGAAGTGATCATCGTCGATAATGGCAGTGAGCAAGAAGAGACCTTGACGTATCTGGCCTCGTTAACGGATGCGAAAGTGGTTCGCTATGCCATTCCCTTTAACTATTCGCGACTTAACAATTGGGCGGTCAAGGAAGCAACTGGCGACTATCTCGTGTTCTTAAACAATGATATCGAAGTGATCACGCCTGACTGGCTCGAAGAGATGCTAGCGATTGGGCAACGAGAAGAAGTCGGTGTCGTCGGAGCACGCCTGTTGTATCCGGATGAACGCATTCAGCACGCGGGCATCATTCTTGGCATCGGTGGCGTGGCCGGTCATTTTCATAAATACGCGAATCGTCGCTTTAACGGCTATTTCAGTTCGCTTGCCGATATTCGTAATTTCTCAGCGGTGACAGGCGCTTGTATGCTGATGCGAAAAAGTGTATTTGTCGAAGTGGGAGGTTTTAACGAAGAGGATCTTGCCGTGGCGTTTAATGATGTCGATTTGTGTCTGCGCATTCGCGAAAAAGGCTATCTTTGTGTGGCGACGCCTTATGCAGAACTCTATCATCACGAATCGATTTCGCGCGGTGGCGATCTCAACTTGCGTGAAGTCTATTATATGCAAAAGCGTTATGGCGAACTTCTTGAGAACGATCCGTATTACAACGTACATCTTACGCTTGATCATGAAAATCATGCGATCGATCTCACGCGGTTTATGCGTCAGCGTGAACGGGTACAAGATCGT
The DNA here is from genome assembly GCA_013044175.1 of Bacilli bacterium. Lineage (GTDB taxonomy): Bacteria > Bacillota > Bacilli > Alicyclobacillales > SLC66 > JABEUY01. The sequence continues at coordinate 27,940 of JABEUY010000027.1, read as the reverse complement.
GCGCTGATTTTCGCCAATTGGGCTTCGTGGATTCCGCAACAGGAAGAAGATGCGCAAATCAAACAAGCCGTAGAACAATTGCGGATGCAGTGGATCGCGCGCAAAGATCTGCAAAAAGTATTTGCGCCAAGTGTTCGGGAAGATTGGCTGCAAGGGCTTTGGCAATGGGCAACGAATCTTGATGAGCAAGATTCTTCCTATACGTATCTACAGTCCTATCAACCGATTTATCAAAAAATAAACATAGAATAAGGAAGTGAGCATGCGATTGGGCAAGATGATGTGGTTGCGAAAATCTCTTCCGATTTTGGCTTTGCTTGTTATGCCAATCCTCGGGCATTTACCTAGTGTCCTTGGTCTGGTCAACAGCGATCCGTTCGGCACGTATGGATGGCTTTCCTCGCAGTACATGAAAGGCTTTCTGCCGGGGTATTCGTATGCGGATCCTAATGTTGGATTCACGACACAAGCCTTGGGGCATCTGGCTGCGATGGATTGGCTGCATGGCAAGATTCCCTGGTGGAATCCGTATGAAGGGGTAGGTTTTCCTCTCGCTGGGGAGATGCAATCGGCGGCACTTTTTCTTCCCTTTGTGTTGTTGCTTGCGTTTTCAAACGGTGTTTTACTGATGCATCTCGTGCTTTCGATGATCGCAGGGATTTTTATGTTTTTATTTTTGCGCAAGCTTGATTTCTCTGTCGTACTGGCGACGGCAGGCGGAATCTTGTTTGAATTATGTGGAGCAATGGCATGGATGGGTCATGCGCCGTATAATCCGATCGCCTTTTTGCCGATGATGCTTCTTGGGGTTGAGATCGCTTGGCGCAAGGAAGGACCACGTCTGTCGGGTTGGTTTTGGCTGGCTTTAGGTATCGGCTTTTCGTTGTATGCTGGATTTCCGGAGACAGCGTATCTCAATAGTTTATTCGTGATCGGTTGGATCGTGGTTCGGTTCTTTGCACCAAGTATACTTTCAAAACGTGTGTTTGTCTTTCGTGTTGTGATCGGCGGCATTGTCGGCCTTTTGCTGGCCGCTCCTATACTCATCGCGTTTATCGACTTTGTTCGCATCGGATACCTCGGAGGTCATTCTGGGGCATTTGCATACGCTTCTTTACCTACAGGCGGTCTTGAGATGTTGGTGTTGCCATATCTTTTTGGACCGATCACCGCATTTTCTTCCCTTGATCCGACAGGCATTGTTAGTGACACATGGGCGAATATCGGTGGATATGCAGGGATTTTGCTTGTGACATTGGCGGTATTTGGCGTTATAGCCAAAGGAAATCGTGCGATTCGTTTCTATCTATTAGGCGTGATTATTTTCTTTGTTGGCAAGACGTATGGTGTCACGCCGCTGACTTGGATCGTTAATCTCTTACCTGGGATCAAAAACGTAGCCTTTTTTCGCTATGCGCCAACGGTATGGGAGTTCGCTTTCATTCTATTAGCTCTGTATGGTCTCCAAGCATTAAAACAGTTTTCGTTTCGTCAGTTGATCGGTGGGTTAATCGCGAGTTTTATCGTCCTAGCCGGATTATTGAGTTTTTCTCTACCGTACATGGCGCCGCTGCAAACTTCTTCGAAATATCGCCTTTTCTCCGAGGTGTATCTCGGCGTTCTCGTGCTGATCATCGTGAGTTTCGTCCTGGTTCTTCTACGGAAGCAATGGAGATACCGGATGTTGATTGCCGCATCGCTTCTTATCGTCGAGGCGTATTTCTCATTTTTACTCCCGAAACTGTCTAACCCGAAATCCTATACGATCGATCAAGCGGCGATCACATATTTGTCAACACATCTTCATGATCAGCGTTTTTACACCTTAGGTCCTTTCGCGCCTAATTATGGATCTTATGAAGAACTTGCGTCGATCAACCATAATGATTTACCCGTTCCCAAGCTTTGGGCTACTTATGTGACGCAAAAGCTGGATACGAATACGAGTCGAATAACTTTTGTCGGGTGGCTCTCAAAGAATCCACAAGGTAACACGCCGGAGCAAGCCCTTTTTGAAAATTTTAAAAACTATCAAGACCTTGGCGTTCGTTATATCGTCGCGCCAGCCACGGCTTCACTCGTACAAGATACGATCAGCAATCAACAACCAGCGTCAGGCAATCAGCCTTTTCCGCTCGGACAGCAAGATCGTCTTTCTGGCGCGTTGTCGTTGGGTCATGCAGGTACGATACGATCGATCGCTTTTTTGATTGCGACGTATAACAACACGGCGACCGGTACGTTGTCGTTAACGCTTCGCGACGGTCAGCAACAAGAGCGCCTGATCGGTTCGCTGCGACACGCGGCTGACAACGCGTTTTTTACGTTTCCTCTCACAAAACCGATGACGATTCGACCGGGTTCGATTTTGAAATTCACGTTACAAAAAAGTGCAGGTAAGCCGATCGCAGTATGGTTGTGGCCAAGAGGAACCTCTCCCACAGAGCAGTTGGTCTATGATCATCAGGATATGGGAAATAAGATATTGCTCTATCAAGTTCAACGACAAAGCAAGCATGCCTCATCGTTAACGCCAGTCTATCAGGATCCGCTTCTTACCATCTATCGGGTACAGGGGGCAAAGCCGATGTTTTCGATCACTTCAGGCTCCGGTATCGTAGCTTCGCCGTCCTTATCTACGGTGCAAGTGAAAAGTACGGAACCGATTACGCTACTTCGACGTGAACTGAACGTACCGGGATGGACTGCTAGTATCGATGGCAAGCCAAGTAAGATCCAAACGACCGATACGCTCTTTCAAGCCATCCGTGTGCCCAAAGGTGTACACACGATACGCTTTCGTTATGTACCACCGTATATGCCAATCGGCTTTGTATTCTTTTTATTAGGTGTCTTGAGTCTGTTTGTTCTGTTTCTCAATAAGTACATTTCTAGTAGGAGGCGATTACGTGAAAGTGTGGAATGAGATGGAGCACGATCAACCGTATAAAGGAAACCGAGGTTTAGCGGATCTTTCGATCGCTGTGTTGATTCCTTGTTACAACGAGGAAATCGCAATCACGAAAGTCGTGAACGATTTTCAAGCTTCGTTACCTGTGGCGGATATTTACGTCTATGATAATAACTCCAAAGATAAGACGGTACAAAAAGCGCGAGAAGCCGGCGCGATCGTGCGATCGGTAACGCGCCAAGGGAAAGGGCACGTTGTTCGTCAGATGTTTGCGGATATCGATGCGGATGTTTATCTGCTTGTCGATGGGGATGATACGTACGATGCTTTCGTGGCGCCGACGATGATCGAACTGCTGATGGATCAGGCGCTCGATATGGTGGTTGGTACGCGTCAAACCGATGAGAAAGAAGCGTATCGCTCCGGGCATCGTACCGGTAATGTGGTGCTGACGGGGGTGGTGACAGGAATTTTCGGCCGAGAATTTACGGATATCTTATCGGGCTATCGCGTTTTTTCCAAGCGATATGTGAAATCATTTCCCGTGTTCTCTGAAGGGTTTCAAATCGAAACGGAAATGACGGTGCATGCGCTTGAACTCGCCATGCCAACGGGTGAAATCGATACGGTATATCGATCGCGTCCTGAAGGTTCGGTCAGTAAGTTGAACACGTATCGTGACGGGTTTCGGATTCTCTTTATGATACTTTCCTTGGTAAGAGCTGAAAGACCCTTGCCGTTTTTTTCAGTGATCGCGTTGCTCGTTACCATCATTGCATTGATTTTGATGATTCCGATTCTGGTGACGTACTTTCATACCGGGTTGGTGCCGAGGTTTCCCACCGCGATTCTTGCTATGGGCTTGATGCTTATCGCATTTCTTAGTATAACCTCTGGCATCGTACTTGATACGGTGACGAAAGGCCGCCGTGAGATGAAACGTCTTTTTTACCTTTCTACGCCAACGAAATATGAAGAGTGGTTAAAAAAACATAATGCGTAATCGCGTATTGGGTCTTGTGCGATTTGGACTGGTCGGTGTACTCGGGTTTTTGGTGGACACGGGCGTTGTCGATGGGTTGCGTATCGTTCATGGGAATCTGTATGTCGATCAGGCGATCGCATACCTGGCTGCTGCTACGTTTACCTGGTGGCTCAATCGTCATTTCACCTTTAAGACGAAAGATACCCCCTCATGGCGGGAGTGGGGCAGGTACCTTCTTGCAAATCTGTCAGGAGGTGTCGCGAATTATCTCATCTTCGTACTTGCAACGATGTTCTCGCGATTTATCTATCACCACGCGATCATTGCGATTGCCTTAGGTTCTTTGGCAGGTCTTGTCTTTAATTTTATTTTCTCTTCGTTATTCGTGTTTAAGCATAAGGAAGATTCTTGAAAGAAGCGCTTTGAAATTCCGAGGATATTCTCAAGTAGTCTTTAGACATTTTTAATGTGAGTTTGATAGAATTAGACGTTGTAAGAAACAGTTATGTTCTCGAGAATATAAGGGGGGTTCGTTTTGAAACGGACGATGATCAGTTTGGCTACTGTTTTGGCACTGACAGGAACGGTAGCACCTTCAGCTTTTGCAGCGACAAGTTATCCGAGTTCCTATAAGGATATTGCCGGTAGCTTTGCGCAACAGGATATCGTGGCGCTTTCGCAAAAAGGGATTATGCATGGCTATTCGGATGGTACATTTCGTCCAAGCCAAATTATCTCTCGTGGTCAATTTTTGGCCTATTTCTTCAATTTGATTTCTACGTTTACTGGTGTAAAGCCTGTAGCGCACGCGCAGTACTATGCTGATATCCCGCCGCGTAACTGGGATTACAATTATGTTGGTGCAGCACAAGCTTATGGTTGGATTGTACCTTCGTGGATCGGCGTGAAAGTCGGTGGACACTTCAATGAGAATTACCGTGCCTCATGGGGTGATGCTGCTTCTTTTGTCGTTGGCATGCTGAAAAGTGATCAGTTGATGCCGAATATGCATGGACTAGCACCTTTAGCATGGGCGAAAGCGAATGGTTTATTTAGTGGCATTCCTCTTCTTGAGAACCATGTATATCTTGATCGTGCGAGTGCTGCGGTTGTCTTAATGAATATCTACAATTATATTCAGAAGTTGCAAAATAGCGGTGGCAGCACGAGCGGCGGCAGCACGAGCGGCGGCAGCACGAGCGGTGGCAGCACGAGCGGTGGCAGCACGAGCGGTGGCAGCACGAGCGGTGGCAGCACGAGTGGTGGCAGCACGAGCGGCGGCAGCACAACACCTGCCGCACCGCAAGGCGCAACGCTCACACTTAGTGGTAATCCGCTCATTCAAAGTAATGCTACTGATCAGTTAACACTCGTGATGAAAGATGGCTCTGGCAACGTCTTTAATTACGGTACGGCAGCGGTGACGTATGCGACTGGAAGCAACAATGCTTTTGTTAGTCCAACGGGGGTATTGGTGGCAACGCAACCTGGTACGTACCAAATTACGGCCACGGTTGACGGCGTGAAATCAAACACACTTGCCGTAACTGTCGTCGGTCCTGCAGCCGGCGTACAACTTGCAGCCGCTACGAACTCGTTGGTTGTGGGTGGGTCAGCGACTGACCTAATCACAGCGACGATCGTGGATGCTGGTGGCAATCCTGTCACGAATTTTAATGGAACGCTCGAATTCCGAGATACGATGGGGCAGTTATTGAATGCTTCTGGTGTGACGACCAATGATCTTACTGGCGTTCAAGTGGTGAATGGTAAGGCGACAGTCTCGATTCGTTCGACCAATCAATTGGGTAGTACGGATACGATTACAGCGACGAATATCATCCCAGCTGGATCAAGCACGGTCATCACGACGCCAGGCGGTGTCGCATCGGCCAATGTAACGGTAACGCAAGTACAGCAACAAGCGAGCAGTATCAAAATCACACCAGCGTCCAATTCGGTTGAGAATAATATTAGTACCGAAGATGGATTCTCTATTCAAGTGGTCGATCAAAGCGGTCAACCGATCATGATGGGTTCGTATCCTTTGACGATCACCGTATCGGGTGCAGGTACGCTCGATCCAGGAACGCCAACTTCCACGTATTATGTGGGCAACGGCAACGCTGCCAATGAAGTGATGGGTAACATTTGGTCGAAGCAAGGTGTAGCGGGTCCGATCACGATTCAGGTCTCCTCGCCCGGTCTTCAAGCAGCAACGGCAACGGTGCAATCCGTGACCGTTGGCGCTCCGACGGCATTGCGTTTGAACGTTGATCCCACTTCGAACAGCACGTTTGCAGCGGGTGGTTCTGGATCTTTGTTTGATATCTCGGCGGTTGATGCCAATAATAATCCTGTCTCTGAATCTTCAAGTACCACGTACACGGCGACGATCTGGCAAGGAGCTAATCAAGTGACTTCTGGCGTTACTGCCCAAGTCGTCCAAGGTAAAGTTCTCGTCTCAGGAACGGTCGCAGGTACGTACACGCTTAAAGTCGCTTCAAGCGATAACTTGACAGCCGGTATGACGACGTTCACGATCACGGCTGGCGCGTCGACGAAAGCCGTATTGACGCAGCCATCCGGAAGTTTAACGATGCCGATTACTTCTGATACGACGACGCTACAAGCTCAACTTGAAGATGCGTATGGCAATCCGGTTGACCAAGCGGGTGTACCGATTGAATTTGTCGATTATATTCACGCGGGATCAGACGCGGCGACGATCGGTGGTTCTACGACGGGCACAGTGACGGCTTTGACAAATGGTAATGGTATTGCGTCAACGACGTTCGTTGGCACACAAAAACTTGGCGATGCATGGACAGTCGGTGTTGATAAAGTCAATAATGTATCTGTTCCTGTTGTACCGACGATGATCAGCATGGTGCAAGAGGTTCCGACATCGTTACAGGTTGCTTTACAAGATGTCGTTACGTACGGTGGTAACAGTGCACAATATCTGCACAGTACTTCGTATGCACAATCGGGTGACTCTGTGCAGGTATCCATCAGTGCTCTTGATGCTTATGGTCATCCGAGTTCAAATGGTGATACGCTTCAAATCACGCTGCCTTCTGGCTTTACGAATCCGACTGGACTCACACAAACAGCAACCAATAATGTCTATACAGCAGTTTTACCTTCCAATGGTACATTGACCTTCACCGTGCAGGCTGCGCAAGCAGGTACTTTCGCCATTCAGGCACAAGATTTAAGCGTGCCAGGACAAAGTTTAACGGGTACACAGTCGATGACGATCGTTCCGGGAACAGCGGTAAAAGCTGCACTCTTTGATGCTGCTGGTGAAATCACGACAAGCAATCCATTGGCAGTGACGAGTAATGTTCCCGTTCAAGTGTGGCTTAAACCGATCGATTCCCAAGGGAATCCGGTTAATGAAGGTCCTAACGGTATGAACGTCACCCTTTCGGATAACGGTGCAAACGGTCAATTCCGTTTAGATTCTCCGAGTGGTGTGAATGTCACTTCTGTGCAAATTACGGCTGGCGAATCGGTGATTCCTGTGTACTATGTCAACGCCAACACAGGCAATTATGTTTTGACAGCGAATTGATGATGGGTTGCCCTGTAACGCTAAGAAGCGAAGCGAGATGAATCGTTCGACGCGGCTTTCTCGCTTCGCTTTTTTTATAAAGAAAGGAGTTATGTATGCGAGTCTTGATTACAGGTGCCAATGGTATGTTAGGTACGGATCTTGTTCAACAGCTTAGCGCGCATACGCTAATTGCTTTGACGCAAGATGATCTTGATATCACCGATCATCTAGCGACGATGACGATGGTAAAAGAGCATCGTCCTGAGGTGATCATCAATGCGGCGGCGTTCACCAACGTCGATTTGTGTGAAGATGCGATCGATGAGGCGTACCGTGTCAATGCGTTAGGTCCGCGCAATCTTGCGATTGCAGCGAGTGCCGTTGACGCCTCGCTGGTACATATCAGTACGGACTATGTCTTTGCCGGTGATGATCCCCAAGCTCGTCGTGAATACGATGAGACTAGACCTGTCAGTATCTACGGCAAAAGCAAATTAGCGGGTGAAATCGCTGTAAGACAGCATAATACTAACCATTTTATCGTTCGAACCGCTTGGTTATATGGCTTTGCAGGCAATAATTTTGTGACGACGATGTTACGCCTTGCGCGTGAGCGTGGGGAAGTCAGTGTGGTGGATGACCAGATCGGCTCACCGACGTACACGGTCGATCTTGCCAAGGCGATTGCGCATTTGCTTGGGACGAACGCGTATGGTACGTATCATCTGAGTAATGCGGGAGTCTGTTCGTGGTTTGAGTTTGCCAAGGCGATCTTTGCGCTTAGTAAGCTCGATGTGAACGTGAATCCGATCACGTCCGATCAATTAACGCGCAAAGCGAAGCGTCCCTCGTATTCGGTGCTCGATAATCAGATGTGGCGTTTGCAGGGGTTTGCTGCGCTTCGCGATTACCAAGAAGCGCTTGCCGACTATCTGTTTTTGTTACAAAATCAGAAAGAAGTGAACGTATGAAGGCGTTGATTCTAAGTGGTGGTACAGGTTCACGTTTGCGCCCGTTGACGTATACGGGTGCCAAGCAACTGATTCCTGTCGCCAATAAGCCCATCCTATACTATGCGATTGAAGCGATTCACGATGCGGGTATCGATGAGATCGGTATTATCGTCGGGGAAACGAAAGCGGAAGTGAAACAAGCGGTCGGTGATGGCTCGCTTTTTGGTGTGAAAATTACCTATATCGAGCAAGATGCACCGCGCGGTCTAGCGCATGCGGTAAAGATTTCGCAAGACTTTATCGGTGACGATGACTTTCTGATGTTTCTTGGGGATAACATGGTTCGCGATGGGGTTACAGCGTTTGCCAATCAATTTCGTGCCCATCGTCCCAATGCGCTGATCTTGCTAAGCAAAGTAACGGATCCGCAGCGATTTGGTGTGGCGGAATTGGAAGATGGTCGCGTTGTACGACTGATCGAAAAGCCAAAAGTACCGCCGAGTGATTTGGCTTTAGTGGGCGTTTATCTTTTTGACTCAAAAATCTTCGAAGCGGTCAACGCGATCGAACCTTCATGGCGTAACGAGCTTGAAATTACTGACGCGATTCAATACCTGGTCGATCATGGTCGGATCGTGGAGTCGCATGTGATCGATGGCTGGTGGAAAGATACGGGCAAACCGGAGGATGTGCTAGAAGCGAATCGCATGATGCTTGAATACATCGTGCCTCATGTCGAAGCGACGCTCGATGCCGATTCTGCCGTGTTTGGTCGGGCTTGTATCGCCAGCGATGTGACGATTCGTAATAGCATCATTCGCGGACCGGTCGTGATCGGTGCCGGTGCGCATATCGAGAACAGTTATATAGGGCCGTTTACGTCGATTAGTGACGGTGTGAAGATCATCGATAGCGAAGTGGAGAATAGCATTCTTTTACAAGATACGCGTATTGAACGGATTCCAACACGCATCGACAGCAGTTTGATCGGCAAAAACGTGCAAATTACGCACGCGGATCAAAAGCCGAAGGCGTTACGCTTTGTCTTAGGGGATAACAGTCAGGCGCAAGTCTATTAAGGGTAAATAAGAAAAGGGAAAGGGTGTCTAGGTTGATTCAAGATGTCGTTGTCAAAAAATTAGTTCGTCACTGTGATAATCGCGGTTTCTTTATGGAGGTGTTACGCGATGATGATGAATTGCTCAAGCGTTTTGGTCAAGCGTCGTTATCCAAATCCTATCCGGGTGTGATCAAAGCTTTTCATTATCATGAAAAGCAAGATGATCTTTGGTTTTTCCCCGTCGGCAACGCGCAAGTCGTGCTGCATGATCTGCGTGAAGATTCACCGACGAAGGGAGAAACGAACACGTTTTATATGGGCGAAGATAATCCGATACTGCTCGTCATTCCGATCGGTGTCGCGCATGGCTATCGTGTGTTAGGTAATGAGCCAGCGACGATTATGTACTTTACGACGATGTCGTATGATCCGAAAGATCCGGATGAGAAGCGTATCGAATGGGATGATCCGTCGATCGGCTACGATTGGACGACCAAAAACCGCTAAGGGGCGAGAGACTTTGTACAACACGATTCTCGTCACGGGCGGGGCTGGTTTATCGGTGCTAATTTCGTGCTTTACTTGCGCGAAAAGTATCCGGATAGTATGATTATCAATCTTGATAAATTGACGTATGCGGCCGACTTGCGCCATCTTGCACCGCTTGCAGGCGATGCAAACTATCAGTTTGTGCAAGGTGATATCACCGATGCAATGCTTGTCGATCAACTGGTGGCGCGCGCTGATGCGATTGTGCATTTTGCGGCGGAGTCGCATGTGGATCGATCGATCGCTGATCCGGGCGTTTTTGCCATGACCAATGTCGTGGGTACGCAAGTGCTGCTCGAAGCGGCAAGACGTCATGGTATAAAGCGTTATCTGCAAGTGTCGACCGATGAAGTGTATGGTTCTTTAGGTGCCACCGGCTATTTTACAGAACAAACGCCGCTTGCGCCAAACAGTCCGTATTCGGCGAGTAAAGCGTCGGCCGATCTGTTTGTGCGCGCGTATTATGAGACGTTTGGCTTGCCTGTGGTGATTACACGCTGTTCGAACAATTATGGTCGCTTTCAACATGATGAGAAGTTAATCCCGACGTTGATTCGCAAAGCATTGCGAGATGAATCGTTGCCGATCTATGGTGATGGTCTCAATGTGCGTGATTGGCTGCATGTCGAAGATCATTGCCGCGCGATCGATCTTGTGTTGCATCAAGGGCGTCTTGGTGAAGTGTACAATGTCGGTGGCCATAATGAGTGGACGAACATCGAGATCGCCAAGCTTATTTTGCGAGAACTCGGGAAACCAGAGAGCTTGATCAGCTATGTCGAGGATCGACTCGGCCATGATCGTCGTTATGCGATCGATCCGACAAAGTTGCATGATGAGTTAGGCTGGACGCCAACGTGGACGTTTGCGACGGGGATCGTGCAAGTGATTCAGTATTTTGTCGAGCGATATCGCACCTAAGGCGATTTACGTTGATTTAACAAGCGAGGCATCTTCTGGCATGAGGAAGATGCCTCGCTTTTTTTTCGTGGATGATCCTGCTTATTCGACAGTGACTGTTTCTAGAATCTGTGGTTGCGAAGGGTTGGAAAGGTCAGTGATCGTAAGGGTCGCTGTACCTGAATTCTCTGCAGTAATTGTCGGTAAGGCATTGCTCGCTGCTCCTTCGACCACGGTGCCGACACTGTTGGTCGCTTGCCAGTTCTGATCGGGCGCAATCGCGAGAATATTCGGGTTAGATGTTGTGATCGCGAGGGTATCTTGTGTGCTCGATGGCAAGAAATTACCGGTGTTATTTTCAAGATTGACGTAAAGTTGTGTTATGCCAGGATTGATTGAAGCTACATACGACGGTAAGGTTTGTCCTACTTGCATCGCTGTCGTCGGCCAGTTTGCCGATAATCCTCCAGAAGAACCGGCAAGCAGTAACTGGGAAGGATAGTTAGCGGCAGCGACGACGGTGAAAACTTGTTTTGAGGTGGTCAACGATCCCGGAATCGTTGTATCGATACTAAATTGGCCGACTGTTGGTGTGGTTGCGGTAAAAGTAACTTGACCTGCTGGATTGGTGGTCAAAACGAGTGGATTGTTTGCTGTGTACGACGTTGAACCGTTGATCGTGACGTTGGTCAGTGCGTTTTTGACAGAAGTATCAAGATAGAGATCAACAGCCTGACCGGCCGAAGCGACAGGATGATCGGCACCATCGGTCACTTGTAAGGTGTAGGTTGCTGTTTGTCCCGCTTGCATCATTTCGGTTGATGGGGAAGTTGTGCTGAGAACTTGTAAAGGGAAAAGTGCATATTCGGCTGTGCCAGAGCTCGCCGTATAGCCTGCTGCTGTTCCATGATAGCCGAGTGAATCGGTGACGGAAACCGTCGGATTGGTTGAATGGCTTGTATTGTTGATCACAGCAAATTGCACATTGGGCTGGTTTTGTGTGAGGGATAAGGAAAGTTCGGTATTGGATAATGCAGGGCCTGTCGGTTGTCCGTTGGCAACGGCATAGTACGTGAGCGTTCCGCCGGTCGATGCGCTGTTGTCGGTCACCGTTAAAGGATCGCTGTTGGTGGGAACCGTAGGGTTTCCTGCTTGGTCCGTCAATTGAACGTTGTACAGGGTAAACGGCGTGCCCACAGATAAGGAAGGTTCTTGTGCGTTGCCTTGTGCGTTGATCGTGGAGGCTGTAGTAAAGACGGAAAGACCACTTGGTGCTCCACTTGCTTGTGCCGTGATCGTGAGGGGAGACGTCACATAGCCTGTTGCTGCCGCTTGTAGCGTGATTTGACCGGTTTGATTCGGCAAGGAATAGATCGGTAATTTCGTTGGAATGCCTGGTAAGATGTAGGCTTGGATCGTAGATTGTGAGGTTCCTTGTGCGAATGAGGCTGGCCCTGTGATGGTAAAAGTCGTTTCGATCGGCGTAGACCAAAGAAAGGAACTGCTCGTCGCACTCGGGACGGTAGCTGTGATCATGTCTTCGGTGGATGCTGTCGTATTCACGGTTTTGGTGGCAGACGCTAGGAGAATCGCGTTTGTTGGAAGCCATGTGTACGTGATGGTCGTTGAACCGTACGTGAGATTGCTCGGTAAGGTCATACCCGGTGAAGCGAGATTTGAAAGAACAATTTGATCGCTGACACCGCCGATCGTACCTGCTTGAACGGTAAACGTAGCAACGCCATGAACAAACGTTAGCGAGTTTCCCGTGGTGTTATACGTGCCGTATTTTAAAGAAGAAAGCGTTGCTGTTCCTTGAAAGGAAGTGACGGGCTGACCATAGGCGTCGACAACAGTAGCGGTTAACGTGTCCGTCTGTTCACCATCGGCAACGATTGTTGGTGAAGTTGCCGCTAGTTCGACGCCGACCGGTTGGCCAGAAGCCCAGACATAGTTGATTGAAGATGTTTGATACGAGATATTCGTTAACGGAAAAGCGCCTTGTGTAAGCCCGAAAAGACTGACCGAATCATTGACACCACCGACTGTGCCTGCTTTGATCGCAAAGGTAGCTATCCCGTTGTGAAACGTGACGGAAGTCAGTGCTTGGCCGGATGTGGGATCGACGTAACTTCCGTTTTTGATCGGAGAAAGGCTTGCGACGCCATTAAAAGTCGTGACAGGTTGCCCATAACCGTTGATGACCGTGGCTTTTACGGTGTCGACGGCAGTACCATTTGCACTTAGTGTGGGACTTTGTAAGGAAAGGGTGACGCCTGCTGGTTGGTTGGTGCTGTAGATGTAGCTGATCGAAGTGGATCCATAGTTGATCACGCTACTCATCGGTGTCCGTGAAGTCGCTGTCAAATTGGAGAGCAGGATGGTGTCGTTGGTACCACCACTTGTACCGGCTTGGACGTAGAAGGTCGCTTGCCCCTTGCTGAAAGCGACTGTACTGATCGCGGCGCCCGTCTTTGGATTGACATAGCTACCGTGAGCGAGTGGTGACAGCACAGCGGTACCACTGAAATTCGCGATTTTTTGTAAGGAGGCATCGACGACGGTCGCGGTGATTTTATCGAGTTGTTTGCCGTCGGCGGTGAGAAAGGGTTGGTCTGCACTGAGTTGCACACCGGTAACAACATCATTGGCTGTGATGCTCACCGCTTTGGAGGTCATGCCGTTGACCGTCGCGCTTAATTCATAGACGCCTGGCGAAGTGATCATGACGCTTTGTGTCGATGGGATTAAGAAGGCACCCGTCGGATGCGTGATGTGATACGTGACCGTAGCGCCAGAGGGTAACGAAGTTGTGTGTCCGTTATTATTGCGTAAGGCCACTTGAAAGTGGATGATTGAATTCACTTTCGTGACGGAATTCGATACGGTAATGACCGGTATCGTTGAACTTTTGGCCTTTGTCGCTGCCATCGCGGTGAGCGGTACTAGATTGGGTAGTGTCAGTAAGGCGATGAGTGCAAGTGATGTGTGACGAAGTGCTTTAGGCATTGAACGTCTCCCCTTTTTATCCAAAAAATTATTCATAGCGAAGTGCATCGATCGTGTTGAGATTCGCCGCTTTACGCGCGGGATAGACACCAAAGACGACGCCGACTAACAGTGAGAAACTGATCGCAAGTAAGATCGGCAGGGGTGTGATCAGATTGCCTAATTGCGTCGCAAAGCCGATGAGTAAGGCGCCTGCGATGCCGATGACAAGGCCGATCAAGGCACCGGCGACAGATAAAGCGATCGATTCGATCAGAAACTGAAAAAGTATCGTGCTGCGTTTGGCGCCGATCGCTTTACGGATGCCGATCTCGCGCGTTCGTTCGGTGACGGAGACGAGCATGATGTTCATGATGCCAATGCCACCGACGAGTAAAGAGATCGCCGCAACACCGGTAAGGACTTCGGTGAGCAGTGCCGTAGCTGACCCAAGGACAGTTAACGTTGTCGCTTGGTTAGCGATTTGAAAATCGTTTTGAATGCCATTGCCTAGGTGATGGGTGAAGCGCAGTGTTGCTGTGATCTCTTGTTGCGCTTGATTCATCATGGCCGGTGTCGTGGCGGATGCGAGAATCTGTGTCACTTTTTGCGAGCCAGTAAATTCATTCATCGCGGTTGTGATCGGGATATAGACGTTCGAGTTCGGACTTTGAAAACTTGATGCGTTTTGCGAAGTGAGTACGCCTACGACGGTAAAAGGAAGTCCTGCGATATCGATCGTTGCGCCGACAGGCGTGGTCGTTGTTCCTTGAAAAAGCGTCGTGGCAAGATCGCTGCCGAGCACGGCGACGTTGGCGCTGTTCGTAACTTCTTGTGCGCTAAAGTATCTGCCCGTTGAAAGGGTGAGGTTTTTAAGTGATGCATAGGCATCCGAAGTACCTTGGACGGAAGCCGAAGAATTGTTCGCTTGAAAAACGATTTGTGCAGAACTGTTGATCAGTGGTGAAACGTAAGCGACATCGGGATCATCCGCGCTAATCGCGGTTGCGTCTTGGTAAGTAAGCGTCTGCTGGCTGTTAAACCCACGATTGATGCCACCTTGTCCACTTCCGCTTCCACCAGATACGGTTAAAAGATTGGTACCTAAGGATTCGATTTGTTTGGTGATACCGACGGTGCTTGCCGTGCCAAGTGCGGAGAGGGCGATGACAGAAGCGACCCCGATAATGATGCCGAGCATCGTGAGCATCGATCGTAATTTATTGGCTAAGATGCTTCGAAAGGCGACACGAATCGTATCTTGGATCGTCATGAACGCTTCACATCCTGTAACGAGTCATGTTCGATTTCACCATCGCGAAAGCGGATGATGCGCTTGGCGCGAAGGCCTACTTCCGCTTCGTGCGTGACGATCACGATGGTGTTTCCTTGTTGGTGAAGTTCTTCAAAAAGATTGAGTATCTCTTCGGTGGTGTGACTGTCTAATGCGCCTGTCGGTTCATCAGCTAGAATGAGATCGGGTGCATTGACTAAAGCACGAGCGATGGAGACGCGCTGTTGTTGACCACCGGATAATTCATTGGGTCGATTTTTCATACGGTCTTTAAGACCGACGCGAATGAGGACTTCTTCAGCGCGTGCTTTGCGTTCTTTTCGGGAGATGCCGGCGTACATCATGGGCAGTTCGACGTTTTCGAGAGCCGTTGTACGCGCTAAAAGATTAAATTGTTGAAAGACAAAACCGATTTTACGATTGCGCAGTTCAGCCAGTGCAGCGTCCGACAACGTCATGATATCCAATCCGGCAAGTTGATACTGTCCAGAAGTTGGTTTGTCGAGACAACCGATCATGTTCATGGTGGTGCTTTTTCCTGAACCTGAAGGTCCCATAATGGCGACAAATTCACCATGTGCGATCTGAAAACTCACTTGGTGCAAAGCACGAACGAGATTGCCGCCGATGTGGTATTCGCGCGAGACATTATGCATAGCGATCAGGGTGTTGGTAGGATCAACCGCCTTGTTTGCCACCACCGCCACCTCCTGCTAGACGACCGCCACCTAATCCTCCGCCAAGGCCTAAGCCACCACCAAATCCGCCACGCGTTGAGGTAGCGGTGCTTGAAGAGGCGGCCGTTGCTGGTGCGACGAGAAGAATTTGTTCACCTGCTGTGAGACCTTTGGTGATTTGCACCGAGCTTGTACCAAATAACCCCACGGTAACCGGTTGAAAGTACACTTGGTTGCCATAAGGTGTACTGGTTAACGATGAGCCGAAAGAAGATCTTGAGGTGTTGCCTGTACTTGAAGCATTGCCCGTGCTTGACGTTGAACTTGGCATTGTACCTTGTCCAAAGGCTGCACCAGTCGTGGTGCTTGAACTTCCTGTGCCAGCCCCTTGGCCAGTTCCGCCGCGATGGCGAAAACCACCGCCGAACTGGCCACCAAAGCGGCCAGGTTTTCTTGTGCCGACGACGTAGACGCCTTCAAGATTGCCGATCGTGGTGAGCGCGATGGCAGGCACGGTGATGACGTTGTTGGCCGTATTCGTGGTGATGGTGACTTGTGTTGTCATGCCAGGTTTTAATTCGTTTGAAACGTTCTGGATACTCGTCGTCACGGTATATTCCGTCACGTTTGAGACGACTTGCGGGATCGGGTTAACCGTTAAGACTTTCCCTGTAAAGGTCTGTGTCGGGAATGCGGTCGCTGTCGCGGTGACCGTTTCGCCTGGCTTGACCGATCCGATCTCAGATTCGGGCACTGAAACGGTCTGTTCAAGGTTACTTGTCAAACTACCGTCCACGATGATCGCTGGATTGTTATTCGAGGTGTCCGACTGGCCTTGGGTAATATTGATGGCTGCGACGATACCGTTGATTGGTGCGATGATGGTGGTGCCACTGAGATTTTGTTTTGCGGATTGTAATTGGGCATTCGCATTGGCAAGAGAAGCTTTCGCTTGTAAGACGGAGGCGTTACTTTGTGCAATCACATTAGGGTCGAGTGGTTGAAGTGTCTGCGCAAGGCTGATTTTGGCACTTTGCAAACTCAGTTGATCTTGGGCAACGGTTGTCTGTGCGTTTTGTACTTGTTCTTGTGCGGTTAATCGATCGTTGTAGATCGCTTGACTGATCGCTAGATTTTCTTTTGCCGCCTGATCTTGCTGATTCGCTGATGCGAGTGATGCTTTGGCGGAGGCAAGGGAGTTCGCAATCAATTGGCCAGCTGGTGTATTGCTAGCAGGCTGTGCATCGCCAAGCGTTTTTTGCGCGTTTTCTAGAGAAGATTCAGCGTTGGTCACGCTGTTTTGTGAGTTGAGCAAGGAGCTTTGTCCACTGTTGTAGCTAGATTGCGCTTGGCGTACGGCATTCTCATCGGCTTGGATTTGCGTGGCACTCGCGTTGTTTTGGGAATCGTTGGAGAGCGTCTGTTCCGCAAGTTGCAAATTTTGATACAGAATGGACAAGTTGCTCTGCGCGAGACTGAGTTGTTGATTAGCCGATGTGACGCCTTGTTGGGCAACGATGACATTGTTTTTCAGTACTGCGATGTCTGCTGGCGTTGCACCGGATTGCGATTCTTTGGCTTGTAACACCGCTTTTTGTTCACTTAATTGTGCCTGTTCAAGCGCATTTTGTTGTTGCGTAAGTGAATTTTCAGCACTGATTACCGCTTGTTTGGCGCTCGTGCGATCGTTATAGGCAAGTTGTTGGTCATGAAGTTGTTGTAAGGCACTTGATAATGTTTGTTGCGCTTTGGTGACAGCAAGTTTTGCCGAAGCGATCGTCGTTGCCGTTGGCGGTTCAGCTGTCTGTGCCGCCTTCGCGATGGCCGATTGTAAGCTTGCTTTGGCCGATGTGACACTGACTTGTGCTTCTTGATAGGCGATTTGTTGCGAACTACTATCGAGGGAAGCAAGCACTTCGCCCTTTGTGACTTTTTGTCCGACGGTGACCGGGATGGATTGCACCGCTCCTGATGTACCTGTGAAGGATAACTGCTCTTCTTTTGCGGGCGCGATCGTACCACTTGCACTGATCGTTTGTGTGATATCGCCGAGTCCGACTGTATAGATATCGGTGGTGGGAATGGCGGTATGGGATTTACTCAAACGAAGATAGGCGTATCCAGCCCCGCCAAGCACGATTAGGACGGCCAGGGAGGCGTAGATGCTTTTTTTTCGCCATCTTTTTTTGGTGGTTAGCTGGATGGCTGGTGGGTCGGTGATTTTGACGCTCAATGCAATCCCCTCACTTATTACTTATTTCATTTCGCTATGCAAAATAAATTAAGCAATAAAGCTGAATAAGTGCTGAAGAATCCTAGTTCGAATTGTTACAAAATGATGATCATTTTTGTTGCTTTCAAAGAGGGACTGAAGTAGACTGATAGAAATGCAACAAGTAACCGTTTTCTCAGTGAAAACGTTTGCTCATAATTATTTTTTAGGCAGGAGGCGATCGTTTCAAAATCATGGTTGAAATGCGATTTTAATTAGAAAAAGGAGGATTCCGTAGTTGCGCAAACGTTTTTATCAATGGATGCAAGCGCTTATGGTCGTGCTGATCAGTATCGGTGGTACGGTATTGCCACTTTCTAATCTGACGGCACTTGCTGCAACTTCTCTTTCGATTTCGACATCATCGATCAGCGATGCTGTCGTTGGTCAACCGTTTAGTCAAACCTTAACGGCATCAGAAGCTTCCGGTGTTACATGGTCGATCTTGCCGATGCCTGAGATCAATGCCGTTTTTCATGACAGCGGTTCAACACAGACATGGGATAGTAATTCATCGTCTAATTACAGTATACCTACAGTAATGGGCTCGGTATATAATCAGCAAGCGATTTTACCTGGGAATCAGGTTACTTTTGTTTATCAGGGATCACTTGCTTCGACCAGTAGTTCGATCACGATGAATTATGTGTTTAATAACGATTGGAGCAATACGCAGCATCTTGCGATGACCAAACAAGGTGCCGATTGGATGGGAACGATCACGATTCCAACCACTGAAGCTGGAAATCCTACGAACTTAGTAACGATGTATTTTAACAATAATCAAAATTCGTATGATAGTAATTCGTTGGGCGGAGGGAAAAATTATCAATTTACCGTCGGAACCAGTGCGGCACTTACACCGGGTGCTTGGGGTACGATCGGTTACGCCGGTTCTTTGCTTACGACGAAAAATCCGCCAGTCGTGATGCATTGGGGCATTGACGGATGGGCCAATGGCTATGTCTACGAGACGTCGATGGTGTCCAAATCAAACGTCGATCTTGCCAGTTTTCGCATACCGGGTGCTCTTCCTCCAGGTCTTCAAGTAAGTGCAAACGGTACCATCAGTGGAATGCCGACGGCAGCTGGCAATTATACGTTTCAGGTGCAAGCGACCGATGGTGTCAATACGGTTACGTACTGGTATACCATGCATGTTCTTGGTCAGACGTTAGCGCCGGCAACAGCAGGGGCGCCCTATTCGACGAACAGTGCCCTTCTGACGGATGGGACAACGACTTCGCCGACATGGCAGTCGGTGACAGGTTCGGTTTATGGAGGACCATTACCAACAGGGTTAACGTTATCTTCGGCCGGTGAGCTTTCGGGGACACCGACGACGGCAGGAAACTATTATTTTACTGCTCAAGCGACAGATGTCACGGGTGCCGTGTACGATGAACTGGAACAACTTGCGGTGAATCCTGCTCCGGCGATCACTACGTTACAATCTTCTTTGCCTAATCCAACAGCAAATCAATCTTATTCTGAATCCTTATCAGAATCAGGTGGTACTGCGCCGTTTACTTGGGGAATTTCATCAGGGAGTTTGCCGCAAGGGATTCAATTATCAACTTCCGGTCAACTATCTGGGGCACCGACGCAAATCGGTTCTTTTACGTTTACTGCTCAAGTGACGGATGCCAATGGTGCCATCGCGAAACAATCCTATACCTGGAACATTTCTGGTCAAGCGATATCGTTGGATAAAACTTCATTGCAGGCAGGTTATGGAGCAACGACAATTCAGGTATCGGGAAATAAAACTTCTTTTGCTCAAGGCCAAACTTCCGTATATCTAACGAATAATGTCAATGGAACGGTATATATTCCTTCTTCCGCGGTTACCGTTTCATCGCCAACGACACTTTCGATAGTTCTTCCGACTGGAAATAGTGGTATTGGGGCAGGTAATTACGAATTTAATACTGATACCAATGGACAGGTTCAAGCGACTTCCTTTACGGTAACGCCCTATACGACAACAGCGAACCTACAATGGGATGGTTTGTACACATCGCAGTCGGGACCTTATCTCTCTACGTCTTCGCCGACGCCAGGTTCATCCTTTACGATCGGTTTTCGCGCTTTTAGCGGCAATGTCGTTAGCGCAAGCTTGAATATCTATGATACGAAAACGAGCCAAAACACGATCATTCCGATGAAACCGGGTAAAACTTGGGGACCTTATCAACTTTGGACGGCAACAGCAACGGCGTCCAATGGGGGCATGAACTGGTATCGTATTGATATTCAAGATGCTACGGGTAAGACGATCGCTTGTTTTTCTGGCGATGGCTTACATCCTTCCGACACGAATAACAACAATTTCCCAGTTCCTTTTAGTCCGTTTTCCTTTAACACGTTTTCCGCGATGCAAGGAACCAACGTGACAGCAACGGGTGGGAACGTTGATTTTGGCGCAGGCAAGGTTATTGTATCTTTCGTTGATCAAAACGGTAACGTCGTTGGTACAACGACAGGCGTCAACGGTGGTTGGTCTAACATCTCCTTTACCGTACCGCAAACGCTGCCATCTGGCCTTTATACCGTGCAGGTGGATGACCAGAATGCTGATACCAATGGTGTCGTCAATACGGATGTCGTTCGTTCAGCGACGCTCGTTGTTGGCTCGGGAAACTACTGGTTTAACAGCTTATATCATGATTCCACCAACTCGTTTTATCGTTCGCCGTTTGGTGCTGTTCAAGCAGGGACAGCGATCACACTGCGTTTGCGCAGTATTGCAGGTTCTTCAAACGCAACCTTGCTTTATCAACCGCTTAACAGTCCGACGCCGATCAGCGTGCCGATGACGCCAGTTACGATGTCCAATGCTCAGATTACGGCTGCGACTGGGGATGCCAATCCATCTGCGTATTCGTACTGGCAAGCAACGATTCCCAGTTCCGCTTCGCAAGGGGCGTCCGTCGTGGCTACCGTTGCAGGTAGTTTTCAGACGGCGGTAGGCAGTAGTTCTAACTGGGATCCTGGTTCGCAAAAAACGACGATGACTGAAGTGAATCCGAATCTTTATCAGCTTACGGTGACGATTCCTGCCGGTTCCTATCAGTACAAAGTTGCGCTAAATCACGCTTGGTCGGTCTCTTATCCGGGTGCGAATGTCAATCTTACAGTGCCATCTGGTGGCGCAAAGGTAACGTTCTCTTATGTTCCTTCGGTAAATGGTGTCTACGATTCGATCAACAACCCGAATCCGACGTTCCCGACGCAGATCACAGGGGGCTTGATGTGGTATCAGTTTTCCGCCGCCTATCAAGGCCAGACGATGTACTATACGGATAATGGATCGCAACAAGCGGGTGTCGGTCAACCTTCTTTCACAGCTGGTGGACCAAGTTATCAGATTAGCGTGTATGACCCGACGTATCAAACGCCGACTTGGTTAAAGCATGCTGTCATCTATGAGATTTTCCCGGATCGCTTCTTCAATGGCAATATCGCCAATGATGAGAATCCCAATACGCAACAAGGGGTTTATGTGAATGCGAACGGGACAGAGAATCTTGGACCGATTCAATTTCACAAGGATTGGTATAGTCTACCTTTTGATCCGGCGACAGGCTCGAATCCAGCGTATGCGGGTAATGGCCAATACAACATCGACTATTTTGGCGGTGACTTGCAAGGTATTCAAGATAAACTGGATTACTTGCAAAGTCTAGGCGTCAATACGTTGTACCTTACGCCGATTTTCCAATCGGAATCGGTGCATAAGTATGATACGGGCAATTTCATGCAAGTTGATCCCGGTTTTGGCACGATGCAAGATTATCTCAATCTGGTTAAAGACGCGAAAGCCAAGGGTATGCATATCATTTTAGATACGGCTTTCGAAGATACAGGCAGTAATAGCACCTACTTTAATCGCTTCGGTGCGTATGGCAGCACGAACGGTGCTTATCAAAACGGCCAAGTCAATACGAATTCACCGTATTATTCGTGGTATCAATGGGCACCGGGACAAACGCCACCGTATAATTCCTGGTTTGGCTATGACACGTTGCCATTGACGAACACGAACAATCCGTCTTATCAAAACTTTGTGGATAATACGGTTGGACCGTATTGGATTACCCAAGGTGCTTCCGGATGGCGATTAGACTCAGCGGACAATAGCAACTTCAGTGTGCCGTGGTGGTCTGCATTTCGCCAAGCGGTGAAAAAAGTTGATCCTAATGCTGCGATCATCGGTGAAGTTTGGAATAACGCATCGAATGATGGTGGCGCGACGCCGGCAGGTACGGACTGGTTAACCGGTTCGACGTTTGACTCGGTGATGAATTATCAATTCCGCAACGCCGTTCTCGACTTTTTTGCCGGAAACTACAATGATGGCAATGAGCAACACAATGCGGTGAATGCGGCAGGTTTTAATCGTGAATTGATGACGCTTTACAGCGATTATCCGCTTCAATCGTTTTATGCGATGATGAATCTTATCGATAGTCATGACACGATGCGCATTCTTTCCGTACTGGAAGGTGTGCCGAGTCCGACGACGATGACAGCACTTCAACAAGCTACCTACCAACCGACAGCAGCGCAACAACAAGTCGGTATCGCGAAGTTGAAATTAGTGTCTGATTTCCAATTTGGTTTTCCCGGCGATCCTACCGTCTATTATGGTGATGAAGCAGGGGCGACCGGGTACAAAGATCCGCTCGATCGCGGCACGTATCCATGGGGATTTGCCAATCAGGATCTGCTAAATCACTATCGTCTTCTCGGTGCCATTCGAAATGCTAATCCTGTGTTACAAACGGGTACGTTCACACCGCTATACACAAGTGGTAGTGTGTATGCGTTTGGTCGAACCATCACAGGCGGTCAGGATGTATTTGGCGCATCAGCACAAAATGCTGCGGCAATCGTAGCGATCAATAATGCGGCGACAGCAACGACAGTTTCGATTCCTGTCAAGGGTACTCTTGCAGATGGAACGCAGTTGCTTGATGAACTGAGCAACACGTGGTATACGGTACAAAATGGTGCAGTTTCGATGAACCTTATCGCTTACCAAGGTGCGATTCTCGTTACGCCGCAAGGACCAGTTGCTGCGATGCAAAATAACGCAACGGCGACAGCAACGACACTGTCGTGGACGCCCGTTGCCAATGCGCGTGGTTATGCCGTTTACGAAGTGTCTGCAAACGGTGAAACAAAGCGTGTAAGTCCTCGTTTGCCAGCGTCAGTATTGACCTTTGCTGTGACAAAACTGCGTAAGCAAAATCCGGTTACGTTGGTTGTTAGAGCTTCTACGGATCAAGGGACGCTTCTCAGCAATACGGCGGTCATTCCTGCGAAAAATCTCGCGATGGGCACGGTCTCTTTGACGAATTCGCCACAAGGGAATCGCTTAACATGGGATCGTGTGAAAGGTGCCTCTTCCTACACCGTCTATCAACAACAAGCTGACAGTAGCTTCAAACCGATCGCTACGGTCACGGCAACCGATCATGAAGGTAAATTCCTGTCTTATACGGATGCGTCCGGTATGCTGACGAGCGTGTATAAAGTCGCTGCCGTTAACACGGATAGCTATGCGGTGAGTCAAGCGGCTTACTCCTTACCACCCGCTAAGCAAGTAGCGTCAGCTTTGATCTCCGTGGAGGGTGGCAACGTATCGTTCGCGTCACGGCATGGTAATCAGGTGAGCCTTTCCATACCGGCAAATGCCTTTTTAACACCCGTGAAAGTTTCCTTGTATAAAGGGAAATCCTCTTCGCTTCGCCCTTACGTAGCGAAAGGACAAAAAGGTATTCTTTACTTTGGCGTGCAACTTTCTGGTCAAGGCACTTCTTCTTCGCCAATGACGCTAACGATCACGAATCGCCATATCCAAGTCGGTGATGTGGTAGAACAAGGGCAGGCTGATGGGACTTTTGTGACCGTACCAGAGAACGTATCACAAGGCAATATGAGCTTTACTTTGACGGGTAGTTCGAATTACATGCTTGTAAAACCGACACATTCAGATAAAAAAAGAAAAAATCATCCAAAACATCATGAGTAAGCATGAAGGAATCGCTATGTGCTTACCATGACCATTCATGTAGACCATGAGGATGCAGGTCACTTAGGAAATCCCTAGTGACCTGCTTTTCTTGACTTTACGTGCTTCACGTGTTACTGATGAACTAACGACAAAGCGCACTGGAGGCACGGGATGATGATAGGACTTCTCTTTCTAGCCGTTGCCTTATTTGGTTTGATCATCAATTTTGTGCGTCATATGCTACCTGATCGTTTCAATCGATTGGTTTTTGTCCTATCGCTGGCGCTCGTCGTCTTAGTTGGCGCGAAAATATTCTCGCCGATATCGCTTCGATGGTTAAATCTTTTTGTGATTCTTGCTGGCGCGTATAGCTTTGAAGTAACGGGAGCCATTCTTGTGGCAACGTATGCGATCTTTGCGCTATGGCTGCCTCCCAATCCCATTCATGGCTTTCTCGTTTGGGCTTCCTTTTATGTGGTGATCGCATTTGTATTTGGCTTTTCCGTACGCTGGCTATTTCGACTTCGTGAGCGTCATCTACGCTGGATGGAACGACTCTTACTACAGTCCAAAAACCTTCAGATCTTGCGCGATATCAGCATTGCGTTACAAAGTACACTCGAATTGGATCGACTTATTCATATTATTTTGACGGCGATTACAGCAGGGTATGGTTTAGGATTTAATCGCGCTTTTCTCTTTATTGCTTCCGATACACGGCTATCCGTATCGGGCTTATTCGGCATCGGACCCATGAATGTCCAAGAAGGGCATATGATTTGGCAGGATGTCGTATCGAGTCATATGCGACTTCCTGATTTTATCGAGTTACAAAATCAAGCACGGCTTCAAAACCATGAGCTCAATGCGTTATTGCAAAGCATGACTTTTTCTTTAAATGATAAATCAACCGTTTTTTATCATAGTTTGATGATTGAACGGCCTATTATTATCCGTGACATCGATCCACATGATCCGATACAACGACAGCTTGCTGCCGCTTTTTCGATGCAGGAATTTGCCGTTGTACCCCTATTGAATCGAAGTAAAATCGTTGGTATCCTCGTGATCGATAACTTAGTGAACAAAAAGCCGATCACGGATGAATCGCTCGAAAGCATCATGCCGATCGTGACCCAAGCGGCGCTTGCGATCGAGAATGCTCGCGTCTTCAACCAAACGGAATTGATCGCTCAGACGGATGGGTTGACAGGGTTATATAATCAACGGTATTTTCAGACGATGTTTTTTAATTTGCTTGATGAAGCGAAAGAAGCTTCACAAGCTCTTTCGCTGATCATCGCTGATGTCGATTTCTTTAAAATCTACAATGATACCAATGGCCACGCAGCGGGCAATGAAGTGTTGCAAAAAGTGGCGTTTATTTTGCGCAGCGTCATCGCAGACCAGGGTATCGTTTGTCGCTTCGGTGGCGAGGAATTTGTGATCTTGATGTATGGTGTGACCAAGGAAATCGCCTTTCAATATGCTCAGCAGGTACGGATCGCGGTCGCTTCTGCGAAGTTTGAGCGTGAGGAGTCGCAGCCTGATGAACATCTCACGATGAGTCTTGGTGTCGCGACGTTTCCGCATGATGGTCAGCATACGGACGAACTGTTTCGCGCGGCCGATCATGCTTTATATCGCGCGAAATTTCTTGGTCGCAATCGAGCAGTGGTTTTTCAAGGGGGAGATTAAAGTGATTGCCATCTTAGCATTTGCTTTTGGTTTTCTCTTTTTTGTCGTCATCATGCTCAGCAGTCGAAGAATCGCCAATCGGGTGCTTGAAATAAAAGCGCAACGAATCATGCGTGTGCTGGGCAAGACGATCGATACGATAAAATGTTCCTATGAAGGGCTAATCTATATGGTTTCTTTGCCGGTCTATGACGTCACGTTGCAAGATCTATCCCCTGAGTCGATTCATGTCGAACTCGATCGCTTTTTGTGGTTGTTTCCGACCACGCATTCGATGCGCATTGTCTATCATGATGAAGACGGGGGGTATCGCTTGCTCGCTTATCTTGCCTTAGAGGCACTTTTTGTTCCCTTGCTCGACGACCAATGTGAACGTGGTGTGATCGATAAGAAACAATTTGCTTTGATGAGGCGATACCTTTTTGAACATAAGAAAAAGCACCACTTGATCATTCAAGAGGTGCTTGATAAAATTAAAAGCCATCCTGTGCTGGTTTGACCGACTTGGGTTTTATTGGTAGCCGATTGCCGACATGCTATGGCTGTGATCCAGCAATTTTGTCGGCGGGTTAAACCACGTCGCTTGATAGAAGTAGAGGTCGGTCGGTTCAGGTGGTGCATTTGGCGATGGCGTCGTCACATAGATTCGCGACCAAGTGGGATCAAAGTAGACCCACTTTCCGTTAACGTATGAGCGATTCCAAGCGTGACCGCTATTGCCACTATCAGCGACATTACCTTTTCCGTCGGATGCATAGCCGAGAACCATTTCTGTTGGTATGCCTACTGATCGTAAAAGCGCATCCGCTACGTTGGCATAATCGACACAGATCCCTTTTTTCGTGGCAATCGTCTCTTCGGCTGTACTCCAGCCGTAACCACCATGAGCAAGTAAAGCGCCATTATACCCGATGTGACGCGCTTCCCAGTTATAGACGGCCAAAATTTTTGCCATCGGTGTCGTCGCAAAAGCGGTGATCGATTGAGCGAGTGCTTGAATCCCGGGATCAAGGGCATCGGCCCAAACGGAAGTGAGCAAACCGATTTGCTGATTGGTTGCTTGCCCATGATAGGTGAGGAGAAAATCTTTCGTTGACATGTCTTGCAACGTGTCAAATTTAACGTTGAGTGAAGTCTGGGCGGTTGATAAAGGTGGTGCTACTTGGATTTCGGTATGGTCAGCGAGAAACGGATCGTAGAGAACCGCGCTAAATGTCCCATTGGGTGAGACGGTGACAGGATAGATCCAAGTCTGTGGATCAAAGGTAAGGGTTCCGAGGTCGTCGATCTGCACCCAAACTCTTGGCCAAAATAAATGGCGCTTTCGGTTTTGCTCTTTTCCAGTCACGAGGATTTCCGGTTGATTGGCATCGTACCGAACTGATGTTAACTGAAAGGGCGCGTTAGGGTCGCTGATTAACGGCGCACGAAGTAAGTTCGGATTGGCGCTCAGAGCGTTTAGGGAGCGTAGCGATAAGGATACGATGCCTGACGGTGGTGTTGTCGGTAAAGGATTGGCCGAATTGGATAGCATGCTACTTGTCGTACTTGCCCATGCTGGCGTTGATAGGGTAAGATAACCAGCAAGAAGACTGAGCAAAGCGCCTTTTTGGATGATCGATCGTAGAAGCATAAGAGATCCCCCCATAAAACAAAACACCTCCAAGGCGGAGGTGCTATACGATGAATTAATGTATAGATGGCTGGATTACATTTTAACGACGTTAGCTGCTTGGGGTCCGCGTTGTCCTTCGACGATGTCGAATTCGACTTGTTGCCCTTCTTCTAATGTACGATATCCATCACCGTTGATCGCTGTATAGTGTACGAATACATCGTTACCACCGTCGACTCGGATAAATCCGTAGCCTTTCTCGCTATTGAACCATTTCACTGTTCCTTGCAATGCAAAAGCCCCCTACGGAAGTACAAACGTACTTACTTGAAATTTGCCTACTCATACATCATAGCAACGGTTTGTGCAAATGTCAAACGATTTGTACTATGGCAAAGGTTAAGGCAATAGTCAAAAGCTTGCGATTGTGACCCTATCGTAAAAAAGGTATCAT
>JABEUY010000154.1 GCA_013044175.1 Bacilli bacterium | reverse complement strand
TCCTTCAATCTTCCTTCAATCTTCCTTCAATCTTCCTTCAATCTTCCTTCAATCTTCCTTCAATCTTCCTTCAATCTTCCTTCAATCTTCCTTCAATCTCCTCAAGCATGAACAGTATGCTGCTTTACCACGTTGGCGACGATATCGATCGTTCGCGTGATATCTTCATCTTCGATGCCTAAATGCGTAACAAAGCGAATTTTACCATCATCAAAATCTGATGCGATAACACCGTTGGTAAGCAATTCTTGCAAAAACGCATCAGAAGTACAGGTTAATTCATTGATATCGATAATCACGATGTTCGTCATAACTGTTGAGAGATCGACGCGTAATCCTGCCATATTGGCAAAAGCATTCGCAAGCTCTTTTGCACGACGGTGGTCATCAGCAAGACGATCGACCATTTCCGTTAATGCGATCAAACCAGGAGCTGCCAACACGCCCGATTGACGCAAACCGCCACCGAACGCTTTGCGCCAGCGCTTCGCTTCTTCAATAAATGCTTTGGGTCCTACTAGCAAGGAACCAACAGGAGCCGCAAGACCTTTCGATAAGCACACCTGCAACGTATCAACCGTATCGCCATACGCACCGAGTGAAACGCCTGCAGCGACCGATGCATTAAAGATACGCGCACCATCCAAATGTACAGGCAAATGATGTGCTTTAGCAAGATCAGCAATCGCTTGCATATGTGAAAGCGGCAAAACGGCACCGCCAGCACGATTGTGCGTATTTTCCAGGCAGATTAGGCTCGTACGAGGAAAATGGATATTCTCTTTACGAATCGCCTTTTCGACATCGTGCGGTGCCATTTGTCCGCGAACGCCAGGAACTTGACGAACCTGAACACCAGCAAGCGAAGACATCGCACCGAGTTCATAATAGAAGACATGGGAATCCGCTTCAACGATCACTTCTTCGCCACGCTTCATATGGGTAAGCACAGCAACCTGATTACCTTGCGTACCGCTTGTCACGAAAATCGCCGCTTCTTTATGAAAAAGCTGCGCAGCCGTCTCCTCAAGTTTTCTCATCGTCACGTCTTCGCCATACACATCATCGCCGACTTCAGCGTTTGCCATCGCCGCGCGCATCGCAGGCGTTGGTTTGGTTACGGTATCACTACGTAAATCGATCATGCGAACATCCCTTTTTGGTTAAGAGTCCATCAGGATGGTTGTTCTTCAACTTCCTGTGGCATGAGATGGAGCACGTCCCACTGTTCTTTAGCCACGGTCGAAGGCGCGTCAGTCATCAGACAGGTACCGCTAGCCGTCTTTGGAAAAGCGATCACTTCGCGCAGTGACGTTTGATTCGCCATGATCATGATGATGCGATCGAGGCCAAAGGCGATACCACCGTGCGGCGGCGTACCATAATCAAACGCATCGAGCAAAAAGCCGAATTTCTCTTTCGCCTGTTCTTTTGTAAAGCCAAGCTTTTCGAAAATCATTTCCTGAACAGCTCGTTCATAGATCCGCATGGAACCTCCACCGATCTCATACCCATTCAAGACGATATCGTAAGCTTGCGCACGAACTTTCTCCGGATCGGTCTGAAGAAGCGCAATGTCCTCCACACGTGGCATGGTGAATGGATGGTGCTCCGAAACATAACGTTTCTCTTCCTCATCATAAGACAAAAGCGGGAAATCTGTAACCCATAAAAACGCCAGTTTTCGCTCATCAATTAAATTTAAGACTTTTCCGAAGTGTGTACGCAGCGCACCAAGCGCATCAGCAACAACCTTCCGCGTGTCAGCGACAAAAAGGATAAGATCACCATTTTCAGCCCCGGTTGTTTGTACGATCTTCGCCAATTCTTCTTCGTTAAAAAACTTCGTGATCGAAGAACGGACACCATTTTCTTCGACGATCATCCAAGCAAGTCCTTTTGCGCGATAACGTGCTGCCAGTTTACCGAGATCATCGATTTCTTTACGACTGTAAGAACCACATCCTGGTGCGACGATCGCTTTGACCTGCCCACCTTTTTGTAACACGTCAGCAAAAACTTTAAAAGAAACGTTTTGTAAAACTTCAGACAGATCGACCAATTCAAGATCAAAACGAAGATCCGGTTTATCCGAACCGTAACGCCCCATCGCATCTGCATACGTCATTCGCAAAAAAGGCGTCAAAATCTTCACGCCTAGCGCACGCTCAAACACGTCAGCTAGCATCGTTTCCATCATCGTCTGCAATTCTTCTTTTGAAAGAAAAGTGGTTTCGATATCGATTTGCGTAAATTCGGGTTGACGGTCCGCCCGTAAATCTTCATCACGAAAACAACGCACGATTTGAAAATAGCGTTCATAACCACCTACCATCAGCAATTGTTTAAAGAGCTGTGGCGATTGGGGCAACGCATAAAATTCCCCAGGATGTACCCGAGAAGGAACGAGATAATCTCTTGCCCCTTCTGGCGTGCTTTTCGTCAACATCGGTGTCTCGATCTCCAAAAAACCCTCATGATCGAGATAATCACGCACCGCTTTCATCACTTTATGCCGAAGCATCAATGTTTTTTGCATCGCAGGACGTCGTAAGTCAAGGTAGCGATAGCGAAGGCGTACCGCTTCATCCACTTCGATATCATCTTCGATCGGAAAAGGCGGTGTTTTCGCTGCATTAAATATCATTAATTCATCAACCAGAATTTCAATTTCACCTGTATCGATCTTCGGATTCACCGCTTCGGGATCACGAAGCACAACATTGCCTTTCGCACGAATTACAAATTCACTGCGCAATCGTTCAGCGATTTGTAGCGTTTGTTCATTAATGTCGGTACGAAAAACCAATTGTACAATTCCTGAACGGTCGCGCAAATCGATAAAAATCACGCCACCTAAATCACGTCTTGTCTGCACCCAACCTGATAACGTAACTTCCATACCAGCATGTTCCTTACGTAATTCTCCTGCTTGATGAGTTCGATTCATCATGATTTCACCGCTCCTAGTCTCTCCGTTAAATACGTCAGCAAATGCTCGCGTGTAACAAATTCCTGACTTTTTTTCTCTAAATCCCGTAGTGCATAACCACCGTTAGCAAGCTCGTCTTCACCGATAACAAGCGCGAACTGTGCCGACAAACGATCGGCCGACTTCATCTGTGCTTTCATCCCACGATCGGTATAATCGGTATCTGCTTTGATGCCGTTTTGCCGAAGAACAGACAGCACGCGCAAAGCTTCTTGCTTCGCCGCATCGCCAAGCGCAACGACGTACACTTCGACATGATCTTGCACGGTATCATCGATGCCGGCTTCTTTACGCGAGAGAAGCAGTCTCTCGATACCACCGCCAAAACCGATACCCGACAGTGAAGGTCCGCCGAGCATCTCAACTAAACCGTTATAACGTCCACCGCCGAGAATCGTACTTTTTGCCCCGATGCTCGTGTCGATAAATTCAAAAGCGGTTCTGGTATAATAATCAAGACCACGGACGAGATTTGGGTTGACCGTATACGGGATCTGTAACGCGTCAAGGTGTTCTTTCACTTGGTCAAAGTGCGTCTTACACGATGAACAAAGATACTCTGTAATGCGCGGACTCGCTGTAACGACAGGATGATCACCATCTTTTTTACAATCGAGAATGCGCATCGGATTTTTATCAAATCGCCCCTGACAATCCTGGCAAAGTTCATGGCGTATCGGTGTCAAATGCTCAAGAAGTGCTTGTTTATGATCAGCGCGACAAGTGGCACACCCAACGGAATTGAGTTCAAGCGTCGATCTCGCGCCCATCTCCTGTAAGTATCGATGTGCCAGTTCGATCACTTCAGCATCGACACGAGGATCTTCCGATCCGATCACTTCTACCCCGTACTGGTGCAATTGTCGGTAGCGTCCAGCTTGTGGTGCTTCATACCGAAACATTGGTCCCATGTAAAAAAGTTTGACAGGAAGCGGTCCACCGTACAGCTTGGCTTCGATGAATGCCCGTACAACGCCTGCCGTTCCTTCTGGACGTAACGTAATGGAGCGATCCGCACGATCACGAAAGGTGTACATTTCTTTTTGCACAATATCCGTTGTGTCCCCGACACC
This sequence comes from Bacilli bacterium, assembly GCA_013044175.1. Classification (GTDB taxonomy): domain Bacteria; phylum Bacillota; class Bacilli; order Alicyclobacillales; family SLC66; genus JABEUY01. Next base: position 329 of record JABEUY010000154.1, on the reverse strand, counting down.
ACGTTCAAAAATTTCAGTGTGTTCAAAAATCGGCGTACGAATTTCATCAAAATGATACAAACTAAAAAGTTCACGCGCTTTTTGTTCGATCGTTACCCAGCCGCCGATTTGCGCTGGCAATATATCTGCCGTTCCCCGAGGACGATTGAATTCCGCCATGGTACAACTCCTTTAACTTCTTTTGCAAACACAAAAAGCACCCTTCGTCCTAAAGGGACGAACGATGCTTCGATCGGTCGTGGTGCCACCCTACTTCATCAGGCCATACCGAACCTGATCTCATTTGCTTGATAACGGAATTTTCCGGTCACTACTTTAGCACGATCGCG
>JABEUY010000153.1 GCA_013044175.1 Bacilli bacterium | reverse complement strand
GCGATCGTGATTCAGATCGTGGATTTTGCGCTGATCACCTCGACAGAACATTTTCATACGACGTATCATGTAGTTGAAGACAGAGAAGGATTTCGCTTGACGGATGATTTTGAGTTGCATGTGATTGAAATGCCTAAGTTTCAAAATGGGTTACAAAACGGGCATACTATGGATGAAGCGCTGAAAGATCCATTGCAAAAATGGTTACTCCTGCTTTTTGCGCAGCGTGATGAAAGAATCCGTGAGGCGTTGGAGGCGATCACTGTGTCGGACACGATGATGGAAAAGGCGTTTAACTTATGGGAAGCGATTAGCAAAGATCCGGAGAATTGGGCTGCGTATGTGAATCGTGACATGGCAATACGGGATATGAATCAAATGAAACGCGAAGCACTTGAAGAAGGTCGGCAAGAAGGTCTACAGGAAGCACGACGAGAAATGGCGAAGGCTATGATCAAAAAAGGGATGGATGGTCGTGATATTAGCGATCTTACAGGGCTACCCATATCTGTCGTCGAACAACTTAGCGAGGAAAAAATCGAGTAAGCTTTTGGGGCACAGCTATGCCTTAAACAGGGTACGTTCACCTCGCTTTTCGCATTGACCAGCGTAGCCAGAGCCAACGTGTCGCAATGCCGACGGCGGTGATTTCAACGAGAACAAACAGTAGAATTCCGATCACAGGCAGATTGAAGAGGGAAAGTAGGATCACGATGCCGGTGAGAGCGTCTTGCCAAAGGGGGCGAGACGGCAAGGTTTTTGGCCAAAGCAGTTGTCCTAGCCAGACGGCGATAACAGGAAAACCTGCGATACCAAGAAGAAGATAAGCGAAAACCACGACGAGGGCAAGCGGAATACCGAGAATCGTGGTGATCATCATGGCCGCGAGCGATAACGCTAAGAGACTGACCAATAATCCAGTAGCACCAGCGCGACGCACCGATTGTTCCAAAAGGCGAAGGGGAGCGGCGAGATTTTTTTGAAGCATCCAAGCGAGTCCGATCGTGACGATTCCGCCACCAACGCTAAGCAAAAACCATCCACACCAAAGCAAGAGTCCGATCAGAACCCCCACGAAGAGGCCATTCCAAAAAGGTGAGGCTAAAGAAAGATGAAGAATTTTCCTCACACGAGCACCAGGATCGATCGTCAAACGACCGCCGAGATCGATGGCGATGTCCGTCTTTGATGTAGGTAAAAGCGTTAGATTACCATCAACCACTACGATCATTTTGCGTACCGAGCCTGCTACGATAGCATGATGACCGAGCACGAGGGCATCCTCGATGCTTTGTCCTTTTGCGATCGACATCGCATGGTGCTCAAGCAGCGTCTGGCTTTGTGACATGGCTAAGACGCGTGATGCAGGGAATAGGGGAAGACTACCCAAGAGACAAGCAAGGAGACTAAGACAAATCAAAGACCAAAGACGCTTCATGAAGTGACCTCGCTTTTCGAACTGATCAGCAACCAGCGTAAACCGAATAAGGCGATCAGGGCAAAAACGCCGCCATACACGATGACCCAAACGTTCCCTGCATATCCCCATAAGGAACTCAGCCATGATCCACTAGTCAACGCTGGCATCCACCCTGCCAAGAACGTTTGCAATACGTTGCCCCATGTCGACAGCCATAAAACGATCAAGCTAAGAACAATAAATCCTGTCATGAGTGCCATGACGAGTAAGAGCGCGCGTAGATGGTGTTTTTGCCGAACCATGGCGACTTGTTGCCGTAGGCGATCGTCGAACGATTCGGGAAGAAGAATCGTCGCCATCCATTGCTGTATGGCGGTATCGACGGTGGCGATCGCTTGGAGTTGCGTTTGACATTCGGTGCAGGATTGTACATGGTCGTGTATCGTTGCCCACAGCGTAGGCTCCAGTTCATGGTCAGCATAAGCGGACAGCGTTTCTCCATCCACAAAGCAGGTCATCTCTCGTCCTCTCCTTCTTGCCAAAGTTCGTGCAATTTCTTTCTCGCAGCGTATAGGCGCGAACGCACCGTACCGATCGGAATGTTCATGATCTGCGCGATTTCCTCATAATGCAATTCCTGTACCGTTCGCAAAAGCAGCACCGTTCGCTGTTCTTCCGATAAACGAAGGAGTGCATCTTGTAGATCCCAGCGCGTTGATGCTTGTCGATGTTCCTCAAGTTTTTCGTAGTGAAAAAGTCGTTCGTTAAGCTCTTTTTGGCGTTGTTTTTTGCGCAAAAAATCGGAGGAGACATGGATGGCAATTCTGGCGAGCCACGTTGGAAAGGTTGTCTCATCACGAAGCGTGGGTAAAGCTTGATAGGCTTTGATAAAGGTTTCTTGTGCTAGATCTTGTGCATCATAAGCGTTAGCCACCATGCCATAAATCGTGCGATAGACGTACTGCTTATAGTTCATGACGAGGCGAGTAAAAGCTTCTTGGTCACCGCTTCGCGCTTGTACAATGAGGTTTCGATCATCGCGGTTCAAAGCAGTATCACCTCATCGTTCGCCTTTCGATGACCACGATCCTTCAGGTTGTAAGGCATCATGACAAAAAGACGATCGGTATGGGCAAAAAGTTCATGGCGTCATGAACTTTTTGCAAAGAAATCGAGTCTTTATGACGTGATCTTACACGTAGGAGTGATGGTATGTTTCATTTTGCTTGGCTTAATCCCTTTGATACCCTACTGTATCACGGGATCAACGGATTAGCAGGTCATAACGCGATCATGGATGCGAGCATGATTTTTCTAGCCAACCAGGCGTTGCCTTTGTATGCGATTTTCTTTGTCGTCGCTTGGTTTGTTTTAGCTAAAGATGATCGCAGCCACCGACACGCCCTATTGCTCGCTGGCTTATCAGGGATTTTGGCGCTTTTGATCAATGCGTTGATTGCGCAAATTTGGTTTCGTCCGCGACCGTTTGTTGTGTTTTCAAAAGGAACATTCACTCAACTGGTACCGCATAGTATGGATGCGTCTTTTCCGAGTGATCACGCTTCCGGTAGTTTTGGTTTTGCGACGGCGTCTTGGGGACGACTGCCAAGGTGGATTTCGATCCCGTTTACCGTGTTAGCCGTTCTTGTCCTTTTCGCGCGGGTATATGTGGGTGTTCACTATCCGACCGACGTGCTCGCCGGATTCTTCGTAGGCTTTCTTGCGAGTCGTATCGTCAATAAACTTTCCCCTTTATTTCTTCCCGTGACGACGTTCTTGATGAAATGGGTACCTGTCGGTCGACGTACGACGAACACTTCCATGGTAAAATCATAGGGTAAGAAAATAAATGAGGTTCCTACAGTGGGAGGGGTATCGTTTGTCGTATACGCTGATTACGGGTGCGAGTGCAGGCATTGGTCGCGCCGCCGCATTTGCGTTTGCTAAGCGAGGCAGTCATTTGTTGTTGGTGGCACGGCGTCTGGCATTGCTTGAAGCGCTAAAGGCAGAAGTGGTTGCGTTATACCCAACGTGTGATGTGGTGGTCATCGCGACCGATTTGTCTCTTCGCGATCAGGTCTATGCGTTGTATGAACAAGTTCGTTCCTATGACATCAAGCGTTGGATTAACAATGCAGGCTTTGGGGATTATGCGAAAATCGGTGAGCTCAATCTGGAAAAAATCGAACAATTGCTTCATTTGAACATCGAAGCGTTAACGATCTTAACTTCATTATATGTCAAAGATCATGCACACGTTGAAGGTAGTCAGTTGGTGAATGTCTCGTCCGTCGGTGGCTATGCGATCGTCGCTGATGCGGTGACATACTGTGCCTCGAAGTTTTATGTTAGCGCCTTTACCGAAGGTTTAGCGCATGAGATGCAGCGTACTGGGGCTAAACTTAGCGTGAAACTGTTAGCGCCTGCGGCCACGGAAACGGAATTTGCGCAAATCGCACGCGAAGCGGGCGAGTTCGATTATGCCAAAGCGTTGCCGAAATACCACACAGCAACACAGATGGCCGATTTCTTGGTGCAACTGTGTGAAAGCGACAACGTGGTGGGTATCGTGGATCCGCAAACGTATGACTTTGTTTTGCGCGATCCCATTTATCCGAATGCGAGTAATACGGCCCAATCGCAGTTATCCGTGCAATAATGAGCTGGTTTTTATAAAAAAACTGCCTTTTCAACGGTTAAGCCCGATGAAAGGGCAGTTTTTTACTCGATACGAATTTTTTTCGCTTCTTGATGCATCGAAGCTTTACACAGGGGGCAAGTTGGTGAGGATACATAAATAAACTCTGGTCTCGACCAACACTGACATTCTGAACATTGCCAAATGATCACATTGGCATAGACGTAATCGGCAAGAGATTTCCTTCCTCGACTAAAATAACTCATTGCAATGCCCTCTTCCATAACCATTCTCTGTGTGATGTCTAAAGATGAAAAAAGACTGCCTGAAGGTATCTGAACAACACCTTACAGGCAGCCTTATTTTGTCAAGAAAAATTAAGCGACGTTTTCTGCTTGCAAACCTTTTGGTCCACGAACAACGTCAAAGGTGACGCGTTGTCCTTCTTCTAAAGAACGATAGCCGCTACCTTGGATGGCGCTAAAGTGTACGAACACATCATCACCATTTTCGCGGGAAATAAAACCAAAACCTTTTTCTGCATTAAACCATTTTACGATACCTTGTTCCATTGTATTGCCTCCTCATGCTCTTGGCACGACCGTATTTGTTCATTATTCACTACCACCGCTAAAGTATAAAAGCCATTTCCTACTGCAATCCTTAGAGAAAGCAGGAGAAAACGGCTTTTAAAATCATACCCTCATCCGATGCACTCTGAACAATACCTATCATAAAGCAGAAATAGCGAAAAGTCAACATATATAAAAAATAAACATTTTTCATTCGGAATGCGTCATAGGGCAAGTTCTTTTAGGCGTTTTGTGCGAAAGCGCACAACGGGTGATCGCCGCTTGATCTAGGATGAAGGTGCAAGCAAGGAAAAACGATGTACTGGTGAAAGGTGACGGTCATCATCATGAAAGAAAACTGGTCGATCAATTTGGAACTTGAGGAGTATGTACAGGATCGGGATTTACTCGTGCAGGATGCTTTGCAAGCGATCGAAGACACGGAGCTCGGTTGCTATGTAAATCTTGCGGTCGCCGAAAATCACGGTCATCCCGACGCTTATCTACTGCCGGCGATCCAGGCGCAGTTTGGTGAAAAACTTCAGGTGCGCTTTATCGATCAATGCGGATGTGGTGGCTATGTCTATCGTGTGTTGAAAGTGGCTTTATAAAACGAAAGAAGAGAGGGATTTTTTATGAGTAAATCATTTCAAACGAACGATACCTTAGGTGAGATTGTCCTGCAATTTCCGCAAGCGGCGACGCTGTTTAAACACTATCATTTGGATTTTTGTTGTGGCGGCGATCGTCCTTTAGCAGATGTGGCCCAAAGTCGTAACCTTGACGCGGAGGCTTTACTCCAAGAAGTGAATGAAAAGTATGAGGCAGCACAAGCGATAGGTCTTGACGTTAAAGATTGGATGGCAATCCCTTATGAAGGCTTGATTCAGCATATCGTCGGCACCTACCATACGTATTTGAAGCAAGAGTTTCCGATGCTCGCTGAATCGGTGGCAAAAGTGCATCGAGTACACGGGGAGCATCACGGTGCTGTCTTGTCGGTGGTGCATGAGAAATTCGACGAACTGCGTGCCGGCTTAGAAGCGCATATGCAAGAAGAGGAGAACGTCGTTTTTCCGCAAATCATCGCGTATGAAAACGCACCTTCTGAGGAAAAACGCGCCGCGTTGCAACAGCTTTTGATCACGCTCGATCGCGAGCATGAGGCGTCTGGCGCGCTTTTGGCTGCGATTCGCGAAGTGACGCAAGATTATGCGTTGCCTGATGATGCTTGCAGAACCTTCGCGTATGTCTATCGTGCGCTTGAAGAGCTTGAGAGCAATTTGTTTGAGCATATCCATTTAGAGAATAATGTATTGTTTGTTCGTCTTTCGGCGTAATCATGGATCAATGATAGGATACAGGAGGCGTTCCTTTTTCGCCTCCTGTGTCCTGTCTTACCTACTTCACGCTTTGGCGACGGCGTAACCAGAAAACGCCTACACCGGCTAGACCAAGCAGAGGTAGTACACCAGCGAGTGGTACTTCAGGCATTTGACCGACTAAGCCACCACCATTGAAAGAATGATCGTTAAGCAAATAGGGATAGCCATGATTGATGGCACTGGAGATACCCCAGGTTTTTGAGAAATCCCAAGAGGAGAAGGTGGCTTCTGTCTTCATCGCCGTATCGAGTTCACCGGTTATGGTGGATTGTGGGAAATTGCTTACACCTTGCGATTGGCCTGAGGTCGTCGTGTCAAAGTAGCTATTCGTGATGGAGCCACCTGATTGATGCATCGATACCAATCCGACTAAGCCACCTGTATACAAAGACCCTGTCACCGATCCTGTTGCATAGCTATCTGCAATGGAACTGCTGTCATCTACCCCCACTAAGCCGCCGGCATACTGATTCGAAGTAACGATTGCGGTCGCATAACTATCAGAGATGGTTCCTTGCCCCGTTAGAATCCCGACTAAACCGCCTACGAAGTTCGACCCATTCACGGATCCTGATGCGTAGCTATCAGTAATCGTACCTCCGCTTTGAACGCCTACCAAAACACCTACATTGTTACGGCCAATCATATTATCGTTTACGTGAAAGTTTTCAACCGTTCCCGAATTGTCTCCGAAGAAGCCCACATAGTCTGAAGAAGGTTCATCCACGGTAACGCCGGACACGCCATAGCCTTGTCCGTTAAAGGTCCCTGAAAAAGGCGTGACGTGATTGCCAAACGGTGTCCAGGGAAACCCGATCAGATTGAGATTATTCATCAATTCGATGTCGGCATTGAGATACTTTCCTTGGTTTTGATCGATATATTCAAGCTGTGCGGCTGTGCTGACTTGGTACCAGGTTACACCTTGGATCGTGACACTTGGCGGTGCGTTGTTGTTGACTTG
>JABEUY010000026.1 GCA_013044175.1 Bacilli bacterium | reverse complement strand
TGTAGCGATGGACCCTGCCATCCTTGCTCTTTTGAAGAAAGAGCCTATAGTCCATAAGGAGGTGAATCGGATGCGCAAGTATGAAACGATGTACGTGTTGCGTGCCGATCTGGAAGCCGAAAAGACCCAAGAGATCATTCAACGCTATAACGATGTCATCACCAATCATCAAGGTGAAATTGAAGAAGTAAAAGATTGGGGCAAACGTCGTTTAGCTTATGAGATCGAAGGAAATCGTGAAGGCCATTATGTGTTAGTACACTATAGTGCCCCTACCGATGTCTCGAAAGAGCTCGAACGTCTTTTCCGCATTAGTGATGAAGTCATTCGCTATTTGACAACCCGAGTTGAAGAGTAAGTAAAACTAAGTGAGACACGGTGGTCAAAGGAGGACTTACGATGTTAAATCGTATCGTTCTGATCGGTCGATTGACAAGAGATCCTGAGTTGCGATACACACAAAATGCGGTAGCGGTAGCGTCTTTTACGTTAGCAGTGAATCGTCAAAGGGCGAATCAAGCAGGTGAACGTGAGACAGATTTTATCGATATCGTCGTGTGGCAAAAACTTGGTGAATTATGCGCACAATACTTGCACAAGGGCAGGCTTGCTGCAGTAGAAGGTCGTTTACAGATACGTCAGTATGAAAATCGCGAAGGGCAAAAAGTACGTGTGGCCGAAGTAGTCGCTGACAACGTTCAGTTCCTCGAAAGAGCGACGGATGGAGCAGCGGGAGGAAACCCGCCAAAACCTGCCATGAACCGTAAAGAAGACATGTCTGGTGCACCGAGCATTGCAGATCGCTATCAGGATGATCCTTTTGCAGATGATGGTCGTTCGATCGACATCGTAGATGATGACCTTCCTTTCTAAATCCCCGTGATGTTAAGTAAAGGGGTGGAAGTCCTATGCCGCGTAAAGGCCGTGGAGGTAAACGTAAACGCGTATGTCAGTTTTGTGTCGATAAAGTTGTGACTGTCGATTACAAAGAATCCAATCGTTTAACGAAGTATCTGTCGGAAAGAGGAAAGATCCTTCCTCGTCGAATTTCCGGAAACTGCGCCAGACATCAACGCCAAGTGACGTTAGCGATCAAACGCGCTCGTCAAATCGCATTGTTACCTTATACAATGGAATAGAAATCAATTCGTTTAATTTGCGAATTGATAAGCTGCCGAGGATAATACTCGGCAGCTTTTTTGATGATGGTACCACCCATCAAGAACCTAGAGGAAGTGATAGTAGGAAGGTCGTGCCTTTCTCATTCGACGATTCGATTTTCAATGTTCCTTGGTGCGCTGTGACGATATTATGGGAGACATAGAGCCCCATTCCAGACCCCGTTTCTTTCGTCGTAAAGTGAGGTTCAAAAATATGCGCAAGGTCTTTTGTGGGTATGCCGAGACCAGTGTCACTGACACTAATTACATAAAAACCTGCTTCTAGACGAGATGAAATTGTGAGAACGCCACCTTTATCCATCGCATCGATCGCATTTTTAGTCAAATTCAGTAAAACTTGCTTAATCTCATGTGGTCTTGCTAACACAGTACCGACGGTAATCAATCCGATGTTGACCGTGATTCCACGTAAATTCGCTTCGGCTGTAATCAACGGAATCATCGCATCAAGCAACTCGTCGAGATAGATAGTTAAGCGAGTTGCGGTCAGCGAAGTTTTTGCCATGGTGAGATATTCCGTAATTAAAGAATCGACACGATCGATTTCGTCGATCATGATTTGAAAATGGTTTTTTGCTGTATCATCTTGAAAGCGACGCTTTTGTAATTGTAAAAACCCTCGAACTGTCGTTAAAGGATTGCGAATCTCATGCGCAGTTGAAGCTGCAAATTCAGCGATCAGATTAATGCGATCATTCCTTGAAGAGTAAGCTTCCCATTGTTTGAAGGCAGTAGTGTCTTCGAGAAAAATCCAATAGCCATCACAAGATGTATCCTTATGGTTGTAAAGGATAGTAACAGAAGCATAGCGACGATTCTGTGCACCAAATGGGATGAATTTTATAGGTACCATGTTTAAATCTTGGCCACGACATAAGGATGCATACGCTTTCTTGATATTTGGTGCTTTGCACTTAAAACGTTTCATGATAACAAAAAGGGAAAACTCAAGAATGTCTACTTCCGTTATGCCAAGAAGTTGTAATGCCATAGGATTGGCCGCTTTAAGATGAAAAGAAGAATCGAGGACAAGCATGGCCATAGGAATCCTGCGTAAAAGGGGAGAAACAATATCGTTTTTATCAGATACTATATTCGATTGTGCTTCAGTATGCTGTTCACGGATGATGAGAATCGCTAAGTAAGTGATCGCGAGAAGCAGAAGAAGTGAAAGCAATACTGTCAAAATATTTCGATTAAATAGATAAACGAGAAGGAGCGTATTTAGGGAAAAGCGAAAATGCCAAGCGTTTTGTCTTACGTGATATACTAAAAGATAAGTGTTTCCGACAAGATGAGAAGATTCTCCAAATGAATAAGCGATGGCATGGTGTTGTTGTGTGATGATCAGCGAATGTATAGCTGTATAATGTTGTCTTAGTGAAGCGAACATTGAAGCGATCAGCGAGACAGGATGTTCGTTAGCATGGGAAGTTAATATAATACCGACTTGCATGGCAAAACTGCGTAATACGGATAGGTGAAGTGGTTGAATCCACCTGAGCATAACCAAGAGAAAGAGGATCGAAGAGAGCACAGCGATGAAGACGAGTAGCCAGCGCAATGACTGCTTTGTATCTCGTCTCGCCCTCATGTAATTTCCTCCTTTGACCACACTCACCATCATATTATACACATTGACGTAAAAGTACAATTTCGCGCTGCTAATCGATTTCGTTTCAAGGGTAAAGGTGGTGTTTTTTATTAAGACAAAAATGACAGGGTGGGGTCTCAGTATCGTCTATATGGTGATCGTGATCGTATCGATCATGATACCCAATCTAATACCGTTACTGCTCATCCTTTTACCAGCGCTTCTCATCATGATGGTCAAGAATCAACAATGGCGACCATGGATCCTTTCCTTATCGCTCGGCATGCTCCTTGCACTGTTCTCCGCGAATTGGTTGTTATATTGGATTTTTATTCCTTTTTCAGCGATTGAAGGATGGTTTCTTGGGCAAGGATTTGCGCGAAAAGAAGTGGGTTATCAGATTGTCAATGCCACGCTTGTATGGGTCGCTTTTTTCGTAGCGCTCGTCTTGCTGTTTAATGCCTCTGGACTGAACCTGCTTTCGCAATTGACGACGCAAATGGTCAAGGAAATCCAGTCATCAAGTTTTTTAATGGCGCTGAACCAATCGGGTATACAAGGTATTGATCTAACGACACTTGTCGCCACCATGATTCCATCGGTCATCATTGTATGTTCGATTTTGATCACCTTGACTCATGTCGTTATCCTGCGAATTTTTGAAACAGCAAGAGATCCACAAAGCTTTCCAGTACTGCGACATTTTAAAATGCCTAAGCGTTCTGCTTTTTTGTACGGACTCGTCTTATTGATCATGGTATTTTCACCGAGTAACAGTGACTTTATCGGGCAAGCGGTATCAACAGTCTTTATGGTCATGACATTTTTGTTTGCTTTACAAGCGATGTCGCTTTTATGGTGGCTGTTTAAGGAAAAAATGCGTCAGTTACCGCTTGCGTTACAGATCATCATCGGATTAGCCGGTACTTTTCTCATCATAACCATATTGCTTGAGATCTTCATGATTATCGGTATCATTGACAATATCATCGACCTTCGCAAGCGATTAAGTAAATCTAAAGAAGAGTGATCTTGAAAGAATAATAAGGAGAGTGAACAACATGAAAGTTGTATTATTACAAGACGTTAGTGGACAAGGGAAAAAAGGTGAAATTAAAAATGTGTCAGAAGGGTATGCACGTAATTTTCTGTTCCCCCGCCAGTTAGCGAAAGAAGCCACAGCAGAAGCGCTCAAAGAGATCGAAGCGCATCATGCTTCCATCGCGCGTAAGGAAGAACAGCAAAAGCAAGCCGCGGTGAAACTCGCGGAACAATTAAAAGACTATGAGCTTACGATCGAAGTCAAAGTCGGTGAAGGTAGTCGTGTCTTTGGTTCAATTACGTCCAAGCAAATCGCTGAGGGATTGGCGAAAGCAGGTTTTGTGATCGATAAGAAAAAAATCGTTTTACATGATGCAATAAAAGGTCTTGGAACGATGCCCGTCGCGATAAAATTGCATCATGAAGTAACTGCGCAAATCCATGTGCACGTGGTCGCGCACAAGGATACGCATTAATCGATGGAAATAGAAAGCAGGTAGACGAGCATGGAAGCGACATTTGATCGTTTGCCGCCACAAAATATCGAAGCAGAAGAGGCGGTTCTTGGCGCGATTTTACTCGTGCCAGACATCTTGCCAGGTCTTGCTGAAAAAATCAAAGCAGAAGACTTTTATCGTTTTGCCCATCAGCAGATTTTCGCCAGCATGCTTTCGATCTCCGAAACAGGAGAACCTGTCGATATCGTCACCTTGGCTGCAAAATTGCAAGATGTCGGGAAGATTGAAGAAGCTGGCGGCGTTGAATACCTGCTTGCTCTTTCACGCTCAGTACCGACAGCAGCGAATGCGGAATACCATGCCCAGATCATTGCAGATCGCGCATTACTCCGTCGATTGATTGGTGTGAGCACAGAAATCGCGCAAAGCGGCTATACGGCGACGGGTGACGTTACCGAATTGCTCGATCAAGCAGAACGACGAATCCTGGCTCTTGCGCAAACGAGAACGGGGACAGGCTTTACGCCGATTCGGGATGTCTTGATGACGGCGTATGAACGTATCGAGTTTTTATACCATCATAAAGGTGGTATCACCGGTGTACCGACAGGATATAAGGAACTCGATGCGATGACATCAGGCTTTCAACGGTCTGATCTGATCATTATCGCAGCTCGGCCATCCGTTGGGAAAACTGCTTTTGCGCTTAATATCGCGCAAAATGTCGCTGTGCGTTCGCAAAAGTCGGTGGGTGTACTCAGCCTTGAAATGTCGAAAGAGCAGCTTGTACAAAGGATGATCTGTGCAGAAGCGAATATCGATGCAGGAGTCTTACGAACTGGGCAATTAAAAGATGAAGATTGGACGAAACTCACGATGGGGATCGCCTCTTTATCGGATGCATCGTTATTTATTGACGATACACCGGGAATTACGCTGACAGAGATTCGTTCTCGTCTTCGACGACTTAAAGTGGAGCATGGTCTTGATCTTGTCGTCATCGACTACTTACAATTGATCCAGACTGGCAATAAAAGCGATAATCGCCAACAAGAGATTTCGGAGATCTCACGGTCCTTGAAAGGTCTTGCTCGGGAACTTGATGTCCCGATCGTCGCTCTTTCCCAGTTAAGTCGGTCTGTCGAATCGCGCCAAGATAAGCGACCGATGCTTTCGGATATTCGGGAATCGGGCAGTATCGAACAAGATGCGGATATCGTGGCCTTTTTATACCGCGATGATTATTATGATCCAGAATCGGAAAAGAAAAATATCGTCGAAGTGATCATCGGAAAGCAACGTAATGGGCCAACCGGAAAAGTGGAACTCGTTTTTCTTAAAAATTTTAATAAATTTGTATCGCTCGATCGATCCGATAGGTAATGACATATGGATGAAGAAGAAAAATATACCGAAATACCGTCGGCGATGCCACCCCGAAAAAATGTTCATCGAAGACCACCGTTTTCATGGCGCAAAGTTTTTGAGAAAATGTTCGGCTCTCTTCGATTAAACCCAGAAATAAAAGCGAGTATCCGGCATGAACCGTTGCGTAAACCTTCTGAGATCGAACCGACGAGTCGCAATCGCTTGCGGCGCAGACAGCGACGATTACGATTACGTCGTCATCTAAGGATGGTTAAAATCACGAAACGCATTACCTATACGACACTGATCGTGTTTGCTGTCGTCGTCGTGACGTTTTGGGCGAAATTTGCGATTGTCTATCATGTGCCATCATTCATGCAGACAGGCAAGCTACAAAGTGCCTCAGCCTATCTTGTCGTCAAATCATGGTGGTTTGGACCGACCTTTATTGATCTGAATCCCTATGTTCAAGCAAGCCTTGCTAGTGGTAATCTCGCGATTGAAACACCAATACAAAGCTTAGTTGGGCAATTGGGTAACTATCAGGATATCGTGACGAATCACAAGAAAATTCTCTTTGTCTGGCAACAGTAAAAACGTACCGAAAGCATGCAATCAAAAAAAATATAGCAAAAGCACAAGATGCACTTGCGAAATCTGCTGAATCATGCTATATTATTACCTGCATCTCAAGAGCCATTAGCTCAGTCGGTAGAGCACCTGACTTTTAATCAGGGTGTCCCGCGTTCGAGTCGCGGATGGCTCACCAGTTTTTTGGCCCCATGGTCAAGCGGTTAAGACGCCGCCCTTTCACGGCGGAATCAGGGGTTCGATTCCCCTTGGGGTCACCATCTTTGGGCGATTAGCTCAGCGGGAGAGCGTCTGCCTTACAAGCAGAGGGTCGGCGGTTCGAATCCGTCATCGCCCACCAGAGAAAACCGCATAATAGCAAGGATAAACGGTCATCGACGAACAATCGGTGACCGTTTGTTTTTTTGCATGTCCTAGTAACGGCATTACCAAAAACCTTGAGCAATCAAGGTTTTTTTGTGGACTTTGCGAAGTGTCATCAAGCTTTATGAATTCGTTACAAGAAGTTCGCTATTTGCGAGGTGATTTGACTGAAGACCGCACAACGAGTTCGGTAGGTACCGTTACAACCGGAGGAACGCAATTCGGATTGTTGATCATGGCTACTAAGTGTTTAGCAGCTAACTGGCCGATTTGTCTTCGATCTTGGCGAATCGTCGTAAGACTAGGGGTAACGAGAGATGCAGCTGCTATGTCATCAAAGCCAATCACAGAGAGATCGGCACCTACTTCGAGGCCAGCATCACGAATCGCTTGAATAGCACCGATCGCCATTAAATCGCCAGCGCAAAAAATTGCTGTAGGGCGATGAGGTTGATGAATCAACATTTCGGCAGCTTTATAGCCTCCTTCTGTTGAAAAATCCCCATTTAAAACCCAGTCTGGTGAAAAAGGGAGTTGGTGGCGCTGGAGTGTTTGCTGAAAGCCGATCAGTCTATCATGACCGGGTTTGGTATTAAATTGATCACCGATAAACGCGATATCTCGATGTCCTAATGTGATGAGATATTCAGTAGCCAATCTTGCCCCACCTAAATTGTCAGAACTGATGTATCCGGCGCGAGCACCGACCATATCGAAATCGATCGACATGGAAGGGATTTGGCTAACACAAAGTGAAGCAGCTCGCTCGTCCATTCGCGATACGCTCGCCAAAAGAAGACCGTCAACTCTTCGGAGTTTCGACCGTACTTCAAAGTGTTCTTTATCACTCGTGGGTGAATTGACACTAAAGAATAACAAGTCATAACCTGCTTCTCCAGTGTTTTGCTTAAAGGCGTCAAGGACATCTTGAAAAAAAGGATGGGTCAATTCGCCATGCTTTCCAGCAAAATAAAAAACACCGATGGCATACGATCGAGCCAGCATTTGTGACCGACTGAGTGCGCCAGGACTGTAACCGAGTTCTGCGATCGCTTTTTGAACCTTCAGTCGAGTCGTTTCATGAACATCCGGATATCCGTGCAAGACACGGGAAACCGTCGCTACGGAGACGCCTGTCTTTACTGCAATGTCGCGAATCGTTGTCACCGCATATTCACCTTCTGCTAGGAATGCGTTTTAATGATCAAATTGATCTCTTTGCTAATCATCATACTGTCTATCGTCAAAATTACAAGTTATTGATGAAAATAATTTTCGGAAAAAATACTTTACGAAAATTATTTTCGACTATAGACTGATTTTACAGCGTAGAAGAGATGCATATCTGTAAATGAGGAGTTGATGGGAGGATATTGTAAGCGATTTCATGAAAAAAATTTTCGCCATATAATTTATGTTGAAAGGATGACCTCCATGAAGAAAAAAATATTCAAGCGTGCAACAAGTGGGCTAGTGATCTCCGTACCTTTGGCCTTGCTGGTGACAGGTTCCATGGGAGCATCGACCATTGCTTGGGCTAACACAAGTCAAGCGGCTATGAATTTGCAGGTTGAGCAGCCGCTATACACGTTAACCGTTGGTGAGACCCATCAGATGCAGCTAACGCAAATACAGTCCGATGGATCAAAGGTAACGCCAAATTCAAGTGAAGTAACTTTTGCTTCGAGTGATCCACAAGTAGCTACAGTCAGTTCAACTGGGGTGATTTCAGCAAAGAAATCAGGTCAAGTAACGATTACAGCAACGGATCAGGGTATGAAGGCGACATCAACCATTACGGTGATGAGTCAGGTTCCAGCCAATGTGCCTAAGGCTCTTTTTATCAAAGGACAAAAATGGAATCTTGTTTGGGATGATGAATTTAATGGCCCTCAAGGTGCTGCTCCCGATCCTTATAAGTGGACGTATGAAATGGGCAACGGACAAAACGGATGGGGAAATAACGAACTCGAATATTATACGAACAGTACGCAAAATGCATTTTTGGATGGTAAAGGGCATTTGGTTATTCGAGCCTTAAAACAGTCAATGGGCGGTCAAAACTATACGTCAGCAAGGTTGAACAGCCAAAACACGGGAAGTTGGCGATATGGCATGATCCAAGTACGCGCCAAACTACCTGCAGGCGAACAAGGTATTTGGCCAGCGATATGGATGATGCCGACGAACAATGTGTATGGTGGATGGCCGAGTAGTGGTGAAATCGATATGATGGAAGCCATCGATAATCGGATGAAAAACGTATATGGAACACTTCATTTTGGTGCCTATATGACGTATGGTGGAGGTTGGTCCGATTATGATCCTTATCGACAAGGTGCGTATACATTACCGACGACAGGCTATCATACGTACAGCATAAAGTGGACACCGAATCAAATTCAATTCTTTATCGATGGTCACCTTTATGCAACCCAAGATGCTAAATATTGGTTTAGTGGCAACGGTCAGGCGAATGCGCCTTTTGATCAAGCATTTCATTTGATCATGAACATAGCGGTAGGTGGGAATTGGCCAGGAAACCCCAATCTATCTGCATTTCAACCTCAACAAATGAGCATCGACTATGTGCGCGTGTATCAATTGCCAAAGAACTATGCTTGGCCAGTACCTGGACGTATTAACGCAGCAAAATATATATCGTCTAACCAGGTAACCACAGAAAAAGCGAATGATCTTTCTTATGTCAAGGGCATTACTCCTACCATGAACAACAATGAACCGTTCACGTACGATCAAAGTGTTATTTATGGTAATCATGCTCAAACTACGTATCGTGTGAACGTCACGAATTCAGGTACGTATGAAATGCAATACCGAGTAGCGAGCGTAAGCGGTAAGATGAGAATGAACGTAAGTAGTAACAATAAAACCTTATCCTCCGTGATGGTACCAAGCACAGGTACAACGCAAACCTATGAAACCGTGACGGATCCGCATTGGTTAACATTAAAAGCGGGTATTCAAAAATGGAATCTCCATGTGAGTGGCAACGGCCTTGTTCAACTACACTGGCTGCGATTGATTCCTGCAGGTCCTCGCTATGTGAATGATTTTGAACAGTTGTCTTCTAAATGGCCGATGGGAACCTATACGTATGGGGATGCATCCATGACGACAGGACGTAGCGATGGGGTCTATAATGCTGCTGGACAAAAAATTGCTCCTGCCTATCAAGGGCATTATGATGCTGAATTAGCTTATCATGTAGGTGCGTCTGGCGCTGTTTCCGAATGGTATGATCATCCTTTACAAAATCTATCGCCTGATTCAGGTCTGAAGGTCGAAGTGTACGGTCAAGATTCAGGAAACACTTTTCAAGTCAATCTTGAGGCAAACGGGCATGAATTATTTCAGTTCGTCAATCCTAAACATTCAACCTATACGTTTAAAGATGACTTTACGGGTTGGAAAACAATTGTCTTGCCATTTAAGCAACTGGTCAAGGCAACCAATCAACCGGATCCAGGATCATCGCCTTCCTTTGCAAAACCAGATTTAACGAATGTTTATTCGATTGATATTTTAGCCACAACGCCTAATTCGCAGGGCACGATTTATGTCGATGCACTAAGAACCTATGACAATAACAATCCGAAGCAAGAACCAGCACCGGTCAGCATACCACCGATAAGCTATCACCCTATCCCAGGGCTTATCAATGCGGATCAGTTTGGTCCTGAGTCGAACGTTGTCGTACAGACAACCAATGATACGCTTGGCCTCGGTGATGGGCATAATCTTGGGTATATCTATGCAGGAAGTTGGGTTGGTTATTATGTGAATGTGCCATCGACAGGAAATTATACCGTTTCGTATCGTGTCTCCAACGGTAGTACAAATCCTGGCGATATTCAGTTTTCGGAGGATGGAACCTTGTTGGCGACTACTACCGTTTTGCCCACGGGAAGTTGGACAACGTGGTCCACGGTTTCGCAAAAGGTACACGTAACGGCAGGAAAGCATCTGATCAAGTTGTATACGTCAAAAGGAAACTGGAATATCCATTGGTTATCTTTGAAAAGCAATTAATAAAGAAAGTAAACAGCAGCCACGGAAGATGATTTCCGTGGCTTTTCGTTTTAGCGAGTATAAAAAAGTATATCCCAATATAATCTAAGGTTGTATAATGTGATCATGGAAACCAAAGAATTTTTACCCATTGGTAAGGTGGCAAAATTACTCGGCGTCACCCCCCAAACGATTCGCAGGTGGCAGAAAGAAGGGAAGATTAAAGAAACACGCTCACCGACTGATCGACGTCTATACAGCGTTCGTGAAGTGAAACGCATCATGG
>JABEUY010000152.1 GCA_013044175.1 Bacilli bacterium | reverse complement strand
GCTACTTTTGCCCAGAAGGGATCAATGAGCCAAGGCACAGCACCGATTCCGATCATGTGTAAAAGTTGATTGATATTACCACGGCTATAATCGAGCATGCCGCTCCAAGCGAGTTGAGAAGCCAGAGCAGGAACAGCCCAGGGTATGATCAAAATCCCGCGATAAAAGACTGATTCTTTCATATGTTTATTATTAAGAAGAACAGCCATAATCAAGCCAAGGAAATAGTTTAAGGCGGTTGTTAAAATGGCAAAGACGAAAGTCCATAGGATCGAAGGAAGAAAATATTGTCCCCATTGACCAAACAGGACATTGTAATAGTTTTGAAAACCAATGAAATTCCAATTAAAAAAGTGCGCGCCGCTATCATAGTTTGTGAACGAAATGACAACGGTGTAGATGATCGGTCCAATACTTAAAATGCCGATCGTAATCAAAGCGGGCAAGAGAAACAGATAGGCAGTCGGCTGTGTTTTTCTCTGTTTTTTCTTGCGAACGGGAAGTTGCACGGAAGGGGTTGCCACGGTAGTATCCTCCTTTAGGCAAAAAGTTAGCTTTGGATAGGATGGGGAGCACCTGAGCCAGGTACTCCCCACGTTAAATTTACTGTACGTCTTTTAAACCGTAAAGGGGTTACTGAATGGCAATGCCGACACGAATTTGATTGACAGCGTTGTTGGCTGCAACTTGCGGCGTTTCTTTGCCTTGCGTGACGAAAGTTAACATATTGCCCGCTGGTGTCCAAACGGCGTTCATCGCAGCGATGTTCGGCATTGGCGTACCGTATTTTAACGCTTGGGCAAAGGCTTCATCCAACGGATTTTTACTTACTGCAGGTCCGTTGATCAGCGATTTGAGAACGGGCAAGCGGTGACCGACGGCGAGTTCTTTAAGCGGTGTCGTTTGTGCGATATACTGCGCTAAGCTAAAGGCGGCCGCTTGATTTGGCGTACGCGAACTGACGACTTCCGTTTGATAACCTTCAAACGTTTGCGGATGTTTGCCATTGGGTAAGAGCGGTAGTGGTGCGACGGCAAACGGAACTTTTGCTTTAAGAAGACCTGGGGTATCCCAAGGACCGGAGATATAAAAGCCAGTCTTACCGGATTGGAAGTCGGAAAGCGCATAGTTATTGTTAAAGTTTGGCGACATAAAATGATACTTGAAGACGAAATCTTTTAAGATGTTTAGACCAGCGATCGAACCTGCATTATTTAAACCGATATCGCCAGCATTAGAGTAGCCATGGTTGCTACCAAAGACGTAGCCGCCCATACCGCCGAGGTAAGCATAGGCGAAGTAGAAGTTCGTGTCAGGGAATTCAAAGCCGACTTTTTTCGCGTCAGCGATAAATTGATTCCAAGTTGTTGGTGCTGTTTTCACTTTGTTGGTGCGATAAAAGAGTGCATACGTTTCCGCTGCGAGTGGAATACCGTACATGCGACCGGCGAAGGATACTGAAGATATTGCTGGCGCGATATATTGCGATTTATTGATTAAGCCATTCGGGATCGGTGCGAGAACGCCAGCCAATTGCAAAGGACCTAAGTTGTTATGAGGAATACCGACTGCCATGTCAGCGGCACCGCTTCGTACAGCGTTTTCAAAGTCATTAAAATTGCTGTCCGCCGATTTATCGATAACCGTTACGGTGTCACCGTGGATTTTGCCCCAGGCATTGGCGGTAGCTTGCATTAATTGTGCTTCAGGACCGCCCCACCATGACCAAACCGTAAGATGTTGACCGGATGGTACAGCGCCTTGTGTTGCTTTTACGGTCGAAGTTGCTCCGGCAGTACCGCCGACAGTAGCGAGAATGGTACCAAGTGTACCGACAGCGAGTGCTGCGCTTGCAAATTTGGACAAACGTTTCATGTAAAAAAACCCCTCTCTTTATCCTGGGAACTACGTTAAACGTAGTCTTTGCCCCCGTTTTTTGTTTCGTATCGTGCGCAACCGATTATCCAAGCGTTTTCATAGAAGGTAAGCTGAGAAGTTTTATCTCGATGTTGAATTATCAATGCTGAACTCGCTTACACTCGATGAATTCCTTTGCACAATCGTTTGCACACGATCGATAGTGATGAATTCGAGATAATCATCTTGTATTCCTGCCTCTACGATAAAATTATTTTGTGTAAAAACTGTGTAAACAGAACGTATTTATCGTAGAAATCAGCGTTTTTTGCTGTTATTACTAGAAAAAATAATATCTTATATTAACTATTTACATATCAAAAATTATTAATTTTAGTGGAATAAACGTGTTATTCTTTTGTGCACACGTTTGCAAGAAAGACGTACGCCGATGATTAAGGCGTTTCGTCCAATCTTGCGTACGCATAAGTTCTGCGAAGACCTTTGGGATAGTGATTTTTAATCGTACCTTGCGATGCTTTACCGAATCCGAGTGGATTTCCAGCCAGTGTAATTAAGCAATAGCCGTCCGTTATGTGATCGTCGGTAATCGGATGGCCTTCGAGGTAGCGAAGTGCGCGATCGTCACCGTAAGGTAAACGGACGACGCGAAGACAATCTTCTTCACGTAGCGTCATCGCTAACGCATGTTCGGGTTTGATCTCTTTATGAGAGAAAGAAATTAGAGGAATTCCTTTTCGAAAGTAAGTAGGAAGTTCAATCAATGCTTTATTCACGGCATACAATGTGTCTTTTTGACGTGAAAAATGATGGGTATGCTGTAATCGTGCCAACCACGCCGGCGTAAAATTTTTGGCGCAAAATTGACTGAAGATCGTCCATTGTTGGTGATCAACAGGCTTGTTCTGGTTATTTTTTTTGGAAATTTGGCGAATAGGATTCATGATTTGATCCGTTGCAGCTCCTTTATGAGCTTTTTGCAATAAGGCGATGAAATGCCCTTCACCGTTAAATTCCGTGGGAAGAAGTCTTCGCATCGACGAAGAGGGCATAGTTGATAACGTATCGCGATAGGCTTCAAAATAACGAGAAAATGCTTTGTGATGCATTGCGATTCTGGTCAAAGTCTCAACGTTATGCCCAGGCATACTCTGAGAAAGGTCGATAGGACAAAGCGACATATCAGGATGCCGCGCTAGAAAAGCAGCAAGTGTCAATTCATTTTCAATCGGATTGATCGTACAAGTCGAATAGACTATCCGTCCACCATGCCGTAACATGCGATAGGCTTGGTCAAGAATGTCTACTTGTTCGCTATGGAGTTTTTCGACATGATCAAAACGCCAAAAAGTGATGGCTTCTGCATCTTTACGGAACATACCTTCGCCACTGCACGGAGCATCAACGAGAATGGCATCGAAAAATTCTAGATAAGTTTGGCTCAGTTTAGCCGGTGTGGCACAGGTGACTGCAACACTTTGCAGACCGAATCGTTCGATATTCGACACTAATGCTTCTGCACGCGTTGCGCTAATGTCATTGGCTAAAAGAAATCCTTGATCATTCATTAACGTGGCGATTTGTGTGGTTTTTCCTCCAGGGGCAGCGCATAAGTCGAGTACACACTCATGGGCTTGTGGATGTAATACGCGTGCAGGTGCCATCGCAGAAGGTTCTTGGAGATAAAAATTTCCTGCTGCGTGAAGCGGATCGTTACCGATGCGATCGTTGCTTTCTATGTAAGAAGCAAAAGATTCAAATGGAACCGGTTGCCCCATTGCCCAATCGCTTGGCATGTGCCGCATGGGGTTGAGACGAAGACCGCGATACGCTGGTAATTTTAACTGTTCAAGATAGTTGTCTAGCATGGCTTCACCAAATGCGAGACGAAAAAGCATCAGAAAGTCTTCAGGTAGTGTAATGGCCATTGAAAATCATTGCTCCTTATTCCATGATGAAATGATGTTTGACAAGCAGGCTATTAACACGTTACGCTAAACCAAATAGGCTAGGAGGATTGTGTTTTGGCTCGTTTTAAAAAAGATATTCCTTTTATTGTCCTCGCGGTGCTAACGTTACTTTTTCACATCTATTTGTGGAAAAAAACGGGCGTCGCTGAGTATGGAGATATGCTACGGTACGATGCGATGTCGATGCACCTTGCTTTAAAAGGGTATCTCGGCTTTGGCTCAGGACCCGATGCTTTTGTCACACCAGGTTATCCGCTATTTGTTGCTTTTTTAATGAAAATCGTTTTTTTATTTCACGGAACGAGCTTGTCGCATATTCGGTTAATCCATGAAATTTATTTTGTTCAACAACTTATCTCGATCATTTCACTTGTGCTTATCTATAGGATAGCAACGGTTATGGTGAATCGTAAAGCGGGTTTGATCGCTTCACTTCTTTCTGTCTTTTATCTTCCCATGTCCTTTGTCGGCAATATGCTGTTAACGGAAGTGCTGTTTATCCCGCTCCTGCTTGCAACGCTTTATTTCTTTATCCTTGGCAAGCAAAAGGATAGTAAACGTTATTATGCTTTAACCGGATTGTTTCTCGGTTTGACGACGCTTGTTCGTCCTAATGTCATTCCGCTTGTCATCTTGTTTTTATTGATCATCTACTGGCCGTATTTTCGTGAGAAGAAGGCGGGACTGTACAAATTGATGGCGCGCAGTTGGCCTATGCTTGTTGCGGTTTTGATCGTGATGTTACCTTGGTGGATCCGCAATGCGATCGACTTTCATCATTTCATTCCTCTTTCGACGGAAGCAGGGAATCCTTTACTCGCCGGTGGAGATCCGTATTTTCAAGTAAATATCAATCAACTAATCGCGATGTCAAGATCGCTTCATGAAAGTCAGGAAACGTTTGCGATTCATTATATCCTACAAGGTTTTACGCATCATTTCTTTCTTTTTGCAGAATGGTTTTTATTCGGGAAGCTCGGTTATCTATTCGGTAAGCCTTGGCTTTATGGTTATTTGAGCTCATTTGTGGTATACCATCATGTGGTGGTGTTCCTTGGGTTTATCGCGATGTTTGTTGGACTCTTTGTTAAACGTCTACGCTACCTGAGTTTGGCGACGCTTTTGCTCTTACTTTTACAACTAGGCTTTTTGCCGACAGCGAGATACGGTTATCCGATTATTGTGCTTTGGCTTATCATCCTCGGCGCACTACTCGTTGAGATGTATACATGGTGGCATGCTAGGAGGATGCGAGCGTGAACGATGCTTTAGTCATTATACCTGCGCTCAATGAAGAAAAAAGCGTTGGCGATGTCATCGCCATGATTAAGCGTGCAGCGCCGGTCGATATCGTTGTTATCTCGGACGGTTCAACGGATCGAACGGCTGCAGTAGCGCGACAAGCAGGCGCTTTTGTCATTGAACTTCCCATGAATCTCGGTATTGGTGGCGCGATGCAGACGGGGTATCTCCATGCGCATCGTCTGGGTTATCAGTATGCGATTCAGATCGATGCGGATGGCCAGCATGATCCGGCTGATCTACCGCGCATGCTTGAACATGCGCGAAATGATGAGGGTGATATGGTGCTCGGATCGCGCTATGTCGAAAAAACCTCGTATCGATCATCCGCTTCGCGTCGCATTGGCATGGTGCTTTTGGCGACACTCGTTCGAATTGCTGTGGGGTATCCTATCTACGATACGACGTCCGGATATCGTGTCGTCAATCGTCGCGTCATCGAGTTATTCAGTCGCTACTATCCGATCGATTATCCAGAAGTAGAGGTTCTCGTCCTTTTACATCGTCACAAATTGCGGATTCTGGAAGTCGCTGTCGAGATGAAAGAAAGGCAAGCAGGTGTGTCTTCCATTACGATGGTCAAGTCGGCGTATTATATGCTAAAGGTGTCCTTGGCGATCATTCTTGAGATGTTAAGAAAAACGAGCGGGAAAGGGAGGTTGCGCACATGAATGTGTTTGTGATTGTCGCCTTGTTTGCCGTCTTTTTTCTTATCATTGTGACGGATTTAATGCGCCGTCGCGTCTTGATGGAACAGTACTCACTCTTTTGGCTCGGCATGGGACTTGTTTTGCTGATCCTGTCGGTTTTTCACCAGTGGCTTAACCCACTCGCGGATTTATTGCATATCGCTTATCCGCCATCCTTGTTATTTTTGATCGGCTTTCTTTTTTTGTTTGGCATTATGCTCCATCTCACCGTCGTTCTCACACGCCTTACCCTTCGTTCGATTCGTCTTGTTCAGGAACTGGGTATGACGAAGGCAGAGATGGTACAAATGCAAGAAAAAATTATGTTCTTGGAGGGTAATCAGCATGACAACAAAACCATCGAAAGAGCTTGAACCGATTGCGAATCCTTATCCGGAACGGGATTATGAGATTTTTATCGAGGCACCAGAATTTACAACGGTATGTCCTAAGACGGGACAACCTGATTTTGGTGTGATCACGTTTCGCTATCGCCCAGGACCATATATCATCGAATTAAAATCGCTCAAACTTTATCTCTGGAGTTATCGCGAAGAAGGTCATTTTCATGAAGAAGTAACCAATTTGATCGCGGATGACTTTATTCGCTTTGCAAAACCGAAGTTCCTTGAAGTGATCGGTAAGTATTCGGTGCGCGGTGGCATCGCAACGACCGTGCGCGTCGAGTATACAGAAGGTCAAAACTAGGCGTTATCCTACTACCCTTTGCCTACCTTTTGCATACGCTATAGCGTTATGTGATGGGGATAAGGTGGAGGTAATGCACGATGAATCCTGCGACCACGATCGGTATTGCTACGACGCTACGCGTCATGAACCACCAAGGTCGCATTACAGTTCCTTTTTATCAATGGATGAATCAACGCGCTTCCCAGGTAGGGGCGCGTTTGTTGTTTTTTGATCCAAAGTCATTTCGACGTCAAGATGCTACCGTGGTCGGATGGCGATCCGATGTAAGTGATCACAAGCTCGCAACCTTCCGCCTGCCCTCTGTTATCTATGATAATGTTTTCGTGCACCTTGCTGTCAACGGGTATGTGCAACCTTTGCGTTCATATGCGAAAGAGCACGGATTGCTAGTTTTTAATCCGATCATGCCTGGGAAAGCGGCAATGCAGCGTATTCTTATGCAAAATCCGATCGCAGGATTAAAAGTACCCGATACGAAAGTGATTCGTGATTATTCAACGTTGCAAACGATGCTACAAAAGCATGGTACGGTTTATGTAAAACCATCGGGTGGCTATGGCGGTCGTATGGTTTTTCGCATTGCACAAAAGCATCGCTTGTATCATGTTCGATGTGATCGATTTGTTCATGGTGGAAAAATGGAAAGCATGTTACGTGAACATGAGCTAGCCTCCTTTTACCAACGCTTCTTGGCGAGACACGTTCAACTCGTTCAAGAAGAGATTCCGCGCTTAATGATAGCAGAGCGAAACATGGATTTTCGAGTCGTCTTATGCCGTGATGGGCAAGGTCAATGGAAAATGATCGGCATCATCCCTAAGCTCGCTGCCAAAGATGGCGTCGTGACGAATCTTGTCGGTGGTGGAGAACGATTGACTTTGTCAAAATTACAAGATTATTTGTCAACACAAAAAGTTGAGATGATAACGAGGCATCTTAAGGCAACCTCACTGGCTTTATCGAATCGTTTGCGATCTGAGTATCCTCTGTTCGGTCTTGTCGGATATGATCTTGGTGTTTCCCCAGAGGGTCAGGTTTGGTTTATTGAGATGAATCCCAAACCAGCGCGTTCTTTACTTTATGCATCGATGAAAGAAGAACTTGCCAAGTATTTAGTCGATTATGCGTTGTTTTTACTGCGATAAAATAGAAAGCCTCTCGGCTGGGCATCGGTTATGTCAAGCTACGATGAACCAACGAGAGGCTTTCTTTATTGCATGGCTTGACGGGTTACCACTGATGATGGTGAAGGACGTTCAAACCAGCTTTTTCACGTTTTCTCGTACGCGTATGCAAAATCTCAAAGATGATCGGAACGATGATCAGCGTCAACAGTGTTGAGGTGATTAAACCACCGACGACGATGACGGCAAGACCTTGTGAGATCAAAGCACCTTCAGAAAAGCCTAATGCAAGCGGTGCTAAGGCAAAGATTGTCGCAATCGCCGTCATTAAGATAGGCCGTAACCGCGTTGTTCCTGCTTCAAGCAATGCTTCGCGAATCGTCAATCCGGCTTTGCGTTGCTGTTCAACACGATCTACAAGCACGATGGCGTTCGTGACGACGATACCCATTAACATCAAGATCCCGATAAGCGAGGACACGCTGACTGGTTGATGACCGACGACAGTACCAAAGAAGGCACCGATCAGAGCGACGGGCATTGAGAACAGAATCGCAAACGGGGCAACCCATTCTGAGAAGGCGATCAACATGACGATGTAGACCATGCCGATGGCGACAAAGACTGCTTCGATCAGTTGGGAGAAGCTTTGATTTTGCTGTTGACTAGAACCTGATATCGACGTGGTAACGCCATTTGGCAAGGTTAGAGAGGCAACTTTTTTCAAAGCGTTCGCCGTGACTAAACCGGTGTTACTCGTCGTGTAGTTCGCTGTAATTTCGGCGTAAGAACTGCCGTCGCGATGTAAGATCGATATCGGTGTTTGTGCGATCGTCACCGAAGCCACTTTTTGCAGAGAAACAGATTGACCTGTTGGCGTGCTGATCGACAAATTTTTGATATCATTCAGTTTTGAAATTCCATTTCGTAATTGAATGGATGTTACCATATCATAGGACTGATTGTTCAGTGTTATCGCGCCGATATCATTGGTCGCGAGGTAATTACGAACATCACTCGATAAGGCGTACGGCGTTAAACCGTATTGTGCAGCCGTAAGATCATTCGGAACGATTTTGATTTCAGGTTCCGTTTGATTGAGGTTGTTTTGTAGATCGTTCATGCCGGAAAACCCTTTAAGGGCATTGGTGATTTGCAGAGCGGCTTGCTTAACTTTCGCAGGATCAGCACCAGACACGATCAGATCAAAATTCGCGGCCGTTCCGGTTGTTGACATGCCTTGTACTTGAATATTCGCATTACCTGCAATGGCTTTTACTTTGTCGCCTAACATGTTAGTAAAAGCTGTGACATGGACATTGGAATTTAACTTGAGAAACAGGCTTGCCGAATTGCTGCCAAGGACTGAAAAGCCTTGGCTTTGTCCAGGATCACTACCGATTTGCGAATTGATGATTTGAATCTGTGAAGGATATTGCTTTAACAAATTCTCGACTTGTAAGGTTTTTTGATTTGTTGCCGAAAGCGTCGTTCCCGTCGGCATGGAGATGGAAACGGTAGCGAATTTATCGCTAGATGAAGGTAAAAAGGTGCTGCCGGCTAGTGGCAGAACAGCGATCGAAGCGATCAAGGCGACGAGCGTGATGCCAATCACGGTGATTTTATGATTCAATGCCCAATTGAGAAAACGGCGATAGCCAATTTGCCAAGGGCGAAGTGACTCGTGGGATTCCGTGTCTTGCAGTAAGATACCTTCTGCAAAAGCGCCATTAGGATGATCTTCTGCCGTACCTGTCAACCAAGCATAATCCCCGTCTTTGGTCTGTTTTTTTGCAACAAACAACCACGCCAGTAAAGGAACGACGGTGAGCGCCACAAGCAGTGACGACAACAAGGACACGATGACAGTCAGTGCAAATGGGAAGAAGATTTTACCGACAACACCACTGACCAAGCCTAAAGGCAGAAAGACAGCAATGGTAGTGATCGTCGAGGAAGTAATCGCTTGCCCGACTTCACCTGTGGCTTTGAGGACGAATTTTTTACCGAAACCATAGCCTTTACGCCAAGATCGAAAGATGTTCTCGATGACG
>JABEUY010000151.1 GCA_013044175.1 Bacilli bacterium | reverse complement strand
CAAACAGGCTAACGGTACTTGGACAGCCTCGATCACCATGCCAGCCGGTGCCACCGCCTTTAACAGCGCTTACTACAACCAAAGCAGCACTTGGGATAGTAACGGTGGCTCCAATTACAACTTGACCGTCGGTTAAACGATTAGCAAACGATCTCTCAGGATGAAGTGAACCCGTTTGGCTGAAGCTGAACATCGAAGCTCATTGGGGGGGACTCTCCCCCAATGATGCCTGGCGTAGAATGCGCCATCTAGATAACAACGCAAAAGTATTCCTTTCCAACAAGTGGGCAAATCCTTATCTTGTCGGATCGGAATACTTTTTGATTTTTTATGGCATAACTAAATTCTTTTTTTCGCAAAAAAAAGACTACTTCTCAATAGGCAGTACTTGCACGTACTGATCGACCGCATGCGCAAAAGCGTCTAACCAGAATCTCGTCGCTTTTTTACTGATCGCCGCACGCGGATTCACGATATCGAAAGCGTGAAAACAACCAGGAAAGCAGGAGAAAAAGACGGGAATACCCGCTTTTTTCACTTCATGAACAAAGGCGATCGTCTCATCGCGAAACGGCTCTAAATCCCCAACAAACGTGACCATCGGTGGTAATCCGCGATAATCGGTTAACCGAGCCGGCGCTGCATAGACAGGAACATCGCCGTCGATCAGATCGCGCAAATACCATTTCCAAGCGATCTGATTCGCTTGTGAATTCCACACAGGTGCATCATTGTCGACCGCAGAAGGAAGTTGCATGCGATCGTCGATCATCGGATAAAGCGGCATGGCAAAAACGATCGGAATGACGCCCCGATCTCTTGCCAAAATGGCCAGGCCAAGGGCCAAGCCACCTCCTGCACTTTCACCACCCACCATCAACGCTTTTTCATCAACATGCCATTCTTTCGCGTGTTCATAGAGATAGGTTAAAGCGAGATATGCATCATCCACCGCGGCAGGATACGGTTTTTCCCTTGACAAGCGATAATCGGGGGCAACGATGACACAATCACGTGTCGCTTGCAATCGCCGGTACGTAGCCAAGCGATCATCCGGCGACCCGAGTGCATAGCCACCGCCATGCAACCACAGAATGCCCGGTTTTAGCACGCCCGTCGTTTTTTCCGCGATGATCAGAAGGCGAAGGGTGGTGTGATCATCACGTTCGATAAAAACTTCACGAAGATCGAGACCGTGTGCACGACGTCGGCGCGAACCAACGTTACGAAGTTGTTGTCGCGTGGCGAGTCGAAGAAAGCGCCGTTCATCATGAAGTGGCATCACCCACTTCATGAGCATGCCATAAAAACGCAGATCACGGTCGATCATCACTCGCGTCACTTTCATGGTTGCCCCTCCTTTTGCCGCCACACGCTTCGCAAGGCAACGAAGTTATGCCTGTAACACAGCTTCTAACGCTAACTTCGCTGCCTGAAAAGGTTCAAGCGCCCGTGGCAAAATGCCCATAACGTATGCAATCAGCATACCATAATTCGTGATGAACACCTCTTGATTACGCGTAAATTCCATCCGATATTGCATTTCCGGACGATTGACCATACAGCCGCCACAATGCACGATTGCCGCATATTTCGTCACATCTTTCGGAAAAGTTGCGCCAGAAGTCCATTCAAATTCAATTTCCCCACCAGCGATCTGCCGAATCCAACGCGGAATTTTAACCGTGCCGATATCATCCGATTGCCGATGATGCGTGCAACCTTCCGCGATCAGCACTTTGTCACCAGGAGCCAGTTCCTCGATCCGGCGAATACCGCGAACCATCTCCGCCAAATCCCCTTTTTGTCGGGCGAAAAGAATCGAAAAGGACGTCAGCGGTACTTCAGGTGGCGTATCGGCGGCAACTTTCAAAAAGGCCTGTGAATCGGTAATCACAAGCGCCGGCGGCTCTTTCAAGCGTTCAAGCGTCAGCTTCAATTCGTGTTCCTTCGTGACGACCGCCATCGCATCGCATTCGATGATGTCACGTATCGTCTGCTGTTGAGGAAGAATCAGTCGTCCTTTTGGCGCGGCTTTATCGATCGGTGTGACAAGTACTACCATATCACCAGGATGAATCAAATCCCCTAGTAGCGCCGGTTCTATCTCTTCAACGTTCGAATGGACAATGATCTGCTCTTTCACTTCTTCGATGCCCATACCCGTCAAAGCGCTTGTCCATACGATCGGAAAACCCAAAGAAGTGCTTAAAGCTTCGCGCTCTTCTTCATCAATCACCGTGTCATCGCATTTGTTCATGACAAGAAGAACTTGCATCTTGCGGCGACGAAGTTGATCGAGAAACTCACGTTCAAACGCGGTAATGCCGATCGCGACATCGACCACGACGATCACAAGATGGCACTTGCGAAGAACCTCATACGTTTTTTCCACACGCAACTTGCCAAGGTCGCCTTCATCATCAAGCCCCGCCGTGTCGATAAACACAACGGGTCCGATCGGCAAAAGTTCCATTGCTTTACGTACAGGATCTGTGGTTGTCCCCGCCACAGAAGACGTAACCGCTATCGCTTGCCCGGCGATCGCATTGAGCAAGGAAGATTTCCCCGCATTACGCTTTCCGAATAAACCGATCGCAAATCGGTTCGCCAAAGGTGTATTGTTCATAAACCCTTCCCCTTTCCTACTTGTCGGTCCGGCGCTGTCAATCTTTGCGGTCGCAAAATAATATCGAGTTGTTCTTTGGTCAGCAAACCGCGCGCCAATACCACCTCGCGCACCGTCTGCCCCGACGCCTGGCAAGTCACCGCAACTTGTGCCGCTTGTTCGTAACCGATATAACCGGTCAGCGCTGTAACAAGAATGAAACTGTTGGCCACTTGCTCCTCACACACCGAACGATTCGCTTGAATCCCTTCGACACAACGATGGGTAAAAAGCGGGAGCGTATTTCGTAACAAATCAAGCATATCGAATAAACTTTTTGCGATAAGCGGGTAAAAAGCATTAAGTTCAAGTTGTCCAGCTTGCGAAGCCAATGTGATCGTCAAATCATCCGCCATCACTTGAAAGGCCACTTGATTGACCGCTTCACAAATCACCGGATTGACTTTACCAGGCATAATCGAAGAACCCGCCTGAACAGCAGGAAGCGTGATTTCACCGAATCCCGCACGCGGTCCTGACGACAGCAGGCGTAAGTCAGTCGCAATCTTAGAAAGGCTGACCGCCGCCGCCTTTAAAAGACCCGATACTTCGGCAAAAACATCACAATTTTGCGTCGCATCGATCATCGATTCTGCACGCGCAAGGCCGATGCCCGTCAATTCTCTCAAGTGGTCAATCATCGCAAAAACATAGTCACGAGGCGCATTGATCCCCGTTCCAATCGCCGTACCCCCGATATTAACTTGACGCAGTCTTTCTTCGACTTTATAAAGACGCCAACGATCCCGCGCGACCGCTTGGGCATACGCACCAAATTCCTGTCCAAGCGTCACTGGGACCGCGTCTTGCATCTCTGTACGACCGACTTTGACGATCGTCGCAAATTCTTCTTCTTTTTGTTGAAGTGCCGTTTGTAACTTCGCAAACTGCTCACTGACTTCTTTGAGCATACGAATCGCCGTGATGCGGACGGCCGTCGGAAACACATCATTAGTCGATTGGTGTAAATTTACGTGGTCAAGAGGATGAACGAGGTGATATTCCCCTTTTTGTCCACCTAAATGTTCGATCGCTCGATTGGCAATCACTTCATTGACATTCATATTCGCTGACGTTCCTGCACCGCCTTGCAGGCTATCGACGACAAATTGATCGCGAAGCATGCCGCTCAAGATATCATCACAAGCGCTGATCACCGCTGAAGCAACTTCATGAGAAAGCGAACCGATACGCTGATTCGTGATCGCAGCCGCTTTCTTAACGATGACCATTGCATCGACAAATTCTTGATGAATCGGTACTAGGCTGATCGGAAAATTCTGAAGAGCTCGCAGCGTGTGGATACCATAGTAAACATCGTCTTCAATCCGCAAGGTACCGAGCATGTCGTGTTCTATTCTCATGGCAAACAGTCCTTCATACGAGGAGTTGACTTCATCGTAGCACACTGTTTTTCTTGTCAACACGACCGTTTGAACCGGTATATTCCCGCTTACGCATCATTATTTTGGACTGTTTTTAAGAGATAGCCTTGGCGATAACACGTGATTAAAATCATTGGATTCTTGATATCCACTTCGATTTTTTTCGTAGCCGCATGACAACCACACGCAGACACTCTTTTTTCCCTAAACGTTTTTCAGGCCATAAGATGTTGATAATAGCAGCATGAGGTACTACAACGTCTTTATGAGAAAGCAAATATTCTAATAAATGATATTGAATGTCGGTTAACGCGTAGTTTCGATTGCCTCGATGTATCATTTGCCGCTCTCGATCATATCGACATACTGGCGATAAAGCGATTACCATCCGTTCGTCCCCCCACGATGGTTATGTGACCTTCGTATCGCTTAGCTATACACTTTCTCTCTGGATGTAATATCCTATAATGGTTATTTACATTCTATTCTTCATCACAAAGAAAGACAAGCCCATCGGTAAAGCGATGGGCGTCCATAACTGCTTATGCCAAACAGGCTAATTCAAATAGGGTTCGTACCTTCTTCGTTTCGCGAGATCATGGAACATAGCTAGAAGCAACCCGCTTAAAACGATACCAATAAAGATGGGTACGATACCTGTGCCTATTGGAAGGTGCGTATGAAGAATACTACTCAATTGTGCTCGATCTGCCTTTGCATACACGGGTACTTCTTGCGTCCAGGCCATCAAAGATGTCCCAGGCAACCATTCATTAAAACGCATCGGCAACACGCTATATCCTGCAGGAAATACACAAGCAACGATCGTTCCATACACGTACGATCGAAACAAGATAGTAGCATAATAACTAATACAAAAAATAAATAATCCCACCGCGATCATGGATAGCATCCAAATTCCCCATTGTAACCAGAGCATCGCTGACGTCCCCTTATTGTCTACCGTCAAGATCGTCCCGTGTATGGTCAACCAACTCACAATCAGAAAAAGCAAAATAATACTCACCGCTACAGGAAAGAGTTGTGGTAATAAGCGCTTTCGCAAAGAAATATTTCTTACTACCATTTCTCCATCCATCCCTGCATTCATATCTTTATGCACGATCAGCGCAGCCCAAAGCGCAAAGACGACATCTATCATAGGTACCGACAACGACCATCCCGCAATCCCGATCGCCGTTTGCATATCCGTTAACGCCAAATTCCCTGTTGCCCATATCGACAATTCCGACTCAATCCATAGCGCCGCTAAGATAAGCGATGCAACCAAACCTAGGGCATGGTTTCGTCCGTATATGCGTACCATCCACCACCATAGCTTCATCTTTTTACCTCCTCCCATCTTTCTTGAGAAAAGCTATGTAAGGATCGTGATCGCATGCCATTCATCGTCACTTCATACATGAGTTTAGTATATAATGGACCACTTTTTTCTAAAGCCTGTTGCTGCGTCAAGCCAGGATAGTGGCTAACTGCTAAGTTCGTAATGTATTCCAAAATTTTATCATTCAATGTTCTTGCCCTAAGCAAGCTGTTACTTTCAATGCCTTGTTGATACAACGCATCCCTTATCGCTGCAGAAAACTCAGTAAAATCTACAGGTACAGGATTACGCAGCATCGAAATGTATTGATGACGAATTATTGACCATGCTTTAGGATACAACCGGGAAAAACCAATCATATCGGCAAGAAGAAATTTATCACCCAGATAGGCCAACGAAAGAGAGTGATTGATCGTAGCATTCGACGTTATCCCCTCTATGATACCCTGATCGATAACCGGATCATTGGAACTCATCAGTGCACTGACATAGACGTCTCGCACACGTAAGGCAGCATACGGTGAACGCAACACGATCGTCTTGTCGTTTAAGGGTAAATTGGGATTCGCTAAAGACGTCTTGAGAATTCCCAGGACATGATGAACTTGGCGATCGATAAGCTTGGGAGCCTGTGCATTAAGAAAGGGCCCAATAATATAAACGCCCAGCATCAAACTCGCAATGATGCCACCACCTAGTACGATCAAACTTCGCTTTAACGTAATGACCGATCGACCCTTATGGCGAGAGCCTTTAACCAGATTCCTTACAACCGAGTAACGATAGATACCATAGGAAAACAAAAATAAACACAGTCCAACAAAGGCTAACATAAGAAGGGCTTGCCAGAGACTAGGGACATAAGTTATTGGGCCTTTCAACGATAACCCATAAGGCATGCCTAACTGATAACTGCCATGCATATGTAGTTGCTGAATGATGATCGATTGCCATGGTGTGGCACTGATACTGCCAATTCTATAGAAATTATTCGTTGGTACCATGCTGGCCATCACATAGCTGAGCCAATGGGGAATGAGCGGGTACAAAACCAAAGCTTGAACACCATAATAGATATTCATCACGAACCAATGTAGTGCCGCTACGGCAAGCACCCCAATAACCAAATTTCGCCAAAGCATAGTAAAGAGATAACCGCCTAGAAGAAAGGAAAAGTAATGTAAACTCGAATAAACAAAAGCATTGAATAAAAAAACAGGTAAATTCGGCGCCACCAACTTATGCAGCGCCAGTTGATTCATCACCACCAACACCAAGTTACCCATTTGCAAAAGCAACGCAATACAAGCCAATAAACCCACACGTCCCATGAAATTTCGTGCGATATAATGGCGATATCGCACAAGATGTTCAACCACCATCGCATCACGCATCGCATCCCGTGCGACAAGCGCACCTATAAAACACAGTAAGATCAACATGGCATCATGTGTGTCCGCTAATAAATAGAAATCATAACCTATCCAGACAGGAAGCGTATAGTAGATCGGAGAAAGATGGCGCGCATCCAGTAAGAGTTGCATCCAATTAACGATGTAAAGACAGACTATCGACAGCCAAAGTAACGGTTCTTTACGCATGCGAAGCCAAGCGGCATGAAGAAGTCGACTATACCTCAACATTTCTTTCCTCCTCCATTAAAGTCAGAGGATTCAGTTTCGCTTCAAGCAAGGCGTCCGCTAACACAGGATCATCCAAAGCCGACAAGAGTTGCAGTTTCCCCTCTCGATAGCTAAAAGAAATCGCATGCGCATCCAAAACAGGTTGCCAATGCAAGGGAACCATGCCATTTACCTTCTGTAACGAATGAGCAAAAAATTCATTGGCTTTACCTTGAAACGTCAGGTTCGCCTGCTGTACTTCGATCACTTGTTTCACATCAGCTGGCAAACCATGCCCATCGTGTAACACGACAATGACCGTACAACCGGTTGCCTTCACTTGTTGAAAGATCGTATCCCACAAAAAGGATGCCCCAGATCGATCCAGACCCGTAAACGGTTCATCCAACAGCCAGAGACTAGGATCATGCCAGTAGCTACAAACAATGCCTAAACGTTGTCGTTGACCCCGTGAGAATGTTTTGATTTTCCCTGCAGGAACACTCCATTTTTTGAGATGGTTCTCATAGTACTTGGCATCCCATCGTTTACCCGCCATGTTCACGTAGTAATGCAACATCTCCGCTGCGGTAAATGTCTCATAGAAGGAAGGAGGATCGATCAAATAACCCAGCGTAGCATGCGGCACATGACGCGATCCATCATAGTGGATCATGCCCGAAGTCGGTTTCCAGATCCCAGATACCATTTTAAGAATACTGGTTTTTCCTGAACCGTTCTTACCGACGACCACATGCACACCATCCTCCATCTGTGCATCGATAGCATTTAGAATCTGATGGCCACGTATCACCATACTTACCTTTTCCATCTCGACACGCATAAGTACCCTCCGCATAAAATAGAAATTATTATTATCTCTATCGAACCAATATGGCTAAGTACCAAATTGGTTCGATAAAATCTAATAAATCCAAAAAGTCAACAAAATAAACGATGCATCAAGTCGTAGGACTCGTAAAATAATCTAATCCCGCAAAAGGCATAGTGTGGTATTCATTGTTGTAATTATTCTTTATTTGCAAGTAGCCAGACAACACAACTTGAAAATAACGTCCTGGAGATCCTGGACTGTACGTGTGACTAGCGTAATTATCCCATGACATTCCTTGAAATAATTCGTTTATACCTCCAGAACTTGACTGACCATCTCCCCAATATACCGTTTGTGTACCTCCTGTAATCCATAAATAATTATTATTAGTAATTGCTCCCATATGTGCCGTCTCTGTTGTTCCAACCATACTAACCTCATCAATAAATGCCTGACCATAGGGACCTGTTTCTGTTGCAGCAAATACATTTCCGCCAGTGAAAGCCATTCCAGCAACAACACCTCCCGTCGCCATTAAGTTAAGCATTAATTTCTTACTTTTAATAAATTTCATGCTTACACCCCTATGAATTTTAGTCGAAATGGAAATTTCCATTCGCCAAATTCAACATACCACGAATCACCCGTTATAAACATAAACCCTATTTTTACCAAATAATATATGGGCTTCCTGCAGAAAATCTACCTTCGTATAAAAAAAGCTTTAACGAACCGACCTGCGTTCGTTAAAGCTTTCTCGACGAAATTGCCTTCCCAACAAAACCCGATCGAGCAAATCGATGATGTGTACCGCTTCGACTTGCCCTTAAATTCTACTGATCGTGACCACTCCTCATGCCTTTTCCAAGGGGTTTTACAGCGCATTTGATAAAAAAACTAAAACTTGTTATAAACGTCACCTCTGCTTCCAATAGCAATGACTAAAATCAAAAGTTTTTGCTCCTCAATGGAAAATACAATCCGAAAATCCCCCACACGGAGCCTTAGCATTGAATCCGTTCCCTTTAATCTTTTAACGTTAGGATTAGTAAATGGATCCTCAGCTAATTGTATCAAAGCATTTCGTAGTCGTTGCCTCGTTTGCCGTGGTTGTTTGTTAATAAATTTCTGTGCATCTTTGCTTATCGCTAGACTGTACTTTTAATCTTCTCCGAAGACTTCATCAAACGGGACGTACTCGCCATTTCTCATTTCCTGTAGGGTTCGTTTATACTCTGCAATCTCCGCATCTGTAACAGGTTCATCATCCTCGTCAATCAGTTTTTCAATGAGGTCAGCTAATGCTGGCAACTTCTCAGGGGAAAGATGATCGATTACGCGATGTAATTGTTCACGCGACAAAGCCACGAGGAAAACCTACCCTTCACTGAATTGGGAATGATTCCCTAACGTTATTATACACCGTGTTAGGAAGGCAAGCAGTGCACGGCTTTACGAGGAAGTCCAGAATCTACTTATCGTTCGCGATTCTGTTTTTCACCGATAAAGTAGATTCATTAAATTGATTGACATCAAACCCAACTAACGGTGTACATATATTTGCCATGTGTCGCCGTTAGTTTGAGAAGATTTTTTCGACTTAGGTCTTGATAACTTTTGCAAGGGTTTTACCGTGCGTTTGATAGAGTTTCCTTCCCTACAAAACCCGATCGAGCAAATCGATGATGTGCACCGCTTCGACTTGCCCTTGTAAACCCGCCCGCACCACACCTTGGCGCATCTGCACCAAGCATCCTGGGTTAGCCGTGACGATATACGACGCTTTCGTCGCTTTGACTTCGATCATTTTGTCATCGAGAATCCGCATGGAGCGATCAAAATTCGTGATGTTATAGATCCCTGCCGACCCACAACACGAATCCGCATGGGGCAGCTCAACGAGCGTAATGCCAGGGATGCGCTCAAGTAAAGCGCGTGGTTGCCGATAGATACCTTGCCCATGGCGCAGATGACAGGAATCTTGGAACGTTACCGTCGCATCGAGCGTGCCCTGAAAAGGTAAATCATCGATCGGCGCAAGAAATTCGGAGATATCCCGCACTTTAGCGACAAACGCCTTCGCACGCTCACCATAATTCGGATCATCTTGCAACCAATGCGCATACTCACGCAACGAAGCACCACACCCACCTGCATTATTGACGATAAAATCCACGTTCGCACGTTCAAACGCTTCAATATTTTGTTTCGCCAGCGCAATCGCGCCATAGCTTTCGCCTGAGTGCGCATGAAGCGCACCGCAACACGCCTGTTCTTTCACAAAAACGACATCATAACCCACTTTGCTTAGCACGCGCGCCGTTTTTTCATTCGTCTCAAAAAACAACACATCCATGACGCATCCTGTAAAAAATCCCACCCGACCGCGCGAAACACCGCGCTTACTCGTCACCAGTGGCTGACGCGCCTTACGACGCCTTGGTGAAGCGACTTTGGGTACCGCTTTTTGCATATTCGCCAGCGGCTTAGGCAAGATATGCATCAACCCTGTACGATCGGCGAACGTCTGCAACCCAAGCGCTTGCATCCACCACAGACCTTTGCCCATCCGATCGATGCGTTTGGGATACAAAAACAGCTTCTTATAGACAATATCGCGTATGATTCGTTCTTTTCGCGTAAGGGTAAGCGGTTGATCACTCGCCGCTGCTTCTTTGCGCTTATGCGCTTCAATCACATCACGCGCACCTTCCACCAATCGCCCATAATGTACACCAGCCGGACAAGCCGTCTCACAGGCACGACATCCCAGGCACATATACATGTTTTGCGCAAATTCATCAGAGAGTAACGAAGTATTGCCTGTGGCCATGCCTTTCATCAAAGCGATGCGTCCTCGCGGACTGAACATCTCTTTGCCCGTCTCCCGATAGGTCGGGCAACTCGGTAGGCAAAAACCGCAACGCATACAATTCATCAACTCATCAAGATCGAACGTCACAGCATGGGACGCACTCTTCTTCTCCCTTTCGATACTTAAAAAAGGATCGATCTGCTTAGTTTCCATGGACGTGTTCATGCGTTTGGATCACCACCCTGCGCCGTGCATCTTTCGCAAACATCTTCCCTGGATTCATGATCCCATGAGGATCAAAAGCTGCCTTAACGCGCTTCATCAATTCCATACCCGCTTCACCGATCTTCAGATCCAGATACTTCGCTTTAGCGATGCCGACGCCATGCTCGCCCGTAACCGTCCCACCAAGACGAATCGCCGCGTGAAAAATCTCAGCAAAAGCCTGCTCCACGCGCTCGATCTCCTCCGTATCGCGTTCATCGGTGAGGCATGTCGGATGAAGATTACCATCCCCCGCATGACCAAATGTACAAATATCCACACCATAATGATCCGCGATACGATTGATCTCTGTAACCATTTGCGCAAGGCGCGAACGCGGAACGGTCGCGTCTTCGAGAATCGTCGTCGGCTTCACGCGCGCAAGCGCCGACAAGGCGTTACGCCTTGCGCTCATCAACTTTTCGCCTTCTTCATCATCTTTTGCGACATCCACTTGTACCGCGCCTGACGTTTTACAAAGAGAAAGAATCCTTTCCACATCCTGCTCCACTTGCGAAGCGGGTCCATCTTGTTGGATCAACAGCATCGCTGCCATATCGAGCGGCAAGCCAAGTGGCGTATACGCTTCGACCACTTTCATCGTCTTTTGATCGAGAAATTCTAGGGAAGCCGGAATGATGCGCGCCGCAATCATCGCTGAAACCGCTTTCGCCGCATCCACCATTTCACGGTAAAAAGCGATGATCGTTCTTTTCGTCTCCGGCAGCGGCAACAGTTTGGCGGTAATCTCCGTAATCACCGCTAGCGTCCCTTCGGAACCGACCAACAAGCGCGTGATATCATAACCGGCGACATCTTTCGCGTTTTTACCCCCAAAGGACACGATCGAGCCATCGGGCAATACCGCTTGGATGCCCATCACATAATCTTTCGTCACCCCATACTTCAAACCGCGCATGCCACCGGCGCATTCGGCCACATTGCCACCCATCGTCGACACGCGCAGACTTCCTGGATCTGGCGGGTAAAAAAGTCCCACCGCCTCCACTTCTCGATGCAAATCCGCCGTGATCAAGCCCGACTCAAACGTCGCCGTTAAATTATCCGTATCGATTTCTTTCAACTGATGCATTCGACTCATGTGCAGGACGATACCGCCTTCTAACGGCACCGTACCCCCCGATAGATTCGTCCCCGAACCGCGCGATACGATCGGAATTCGATGCCGACTGGCCACTTTCAAAATCGCAGCGATCTCCTTGACCTCGGCAGGTTGAATGACCACATCGGGCATCGCCCGATACAGCGGCGTCGAATCGTACGAATACGCGTAACGCTCCATCTCAGAGTCCAGCACATACGCCGCACCACTGATCGCACGAAGTTCACGCAAGACTTCCTTATCCATCACGCCATCTCCAATTCATCAGATCATATGATGATTATAAAAGTACTCTATCATAAAGGGGGCAAAGTGTGTAGAGTAAGAAATATGAGTTTTTTGTGGCAACCTCAAAGCTCAAACTTAAACATGATAATCAGGGACTATAAAATTGAATAGTTTCCTTCACGCAGTTTTTGTACGTGTTTTAGAATAGTGTTAAGATTAACGCGTACAAAGGAGAGAGCAGCTCATGAACAGCAAGGTGACCATGGATGAAATCGCCAAACGAGTTGGTGTATCCAAATACGCGATTTCAAAAGCACTATCCGGTAAAAGTGGTGTTAGTGAACAAACTCGCGAAAAGATTTTAAAAATCGCTCACGAAGTAGGGTATTTTAATCAACCCCGTGTCAAAAACAAATACACAAGATCGGTAAATAGAAAATCGCCTGCTGATCAACTCGAGAAAAGCTCCATCATGATCTTAATCCCCAATATTCGTCTACAAAGTATTGAATCTTTTTACTGGGGGCATATTGTTGACGGAATTGTCGGAGAGCTCAATAAGAATAATTTATCCATGATCATCACCACCGAATATCTTGCTGATCATGCCTCAACACTGATCAACATTAATGAACTTCTAGGTATCATCATCGTCGGAACGATTTCAACATCGATGTTAATGGCCATCAGTCAACTCGGTTTACCCATCGTCACCATCGACCATGAAGACCGAACTATCCCTATAGACTCCTTATTTGTTGATAACCAAGAAGGAACTACACGTGTCACAGAATATTTACTTCAAACCGGACATACATTTATTCAATTTATAGGGGATATCGATTTTTCGAGAAGCTTTAAAGAACGATGGTACGGCGTTCGAAACACACTTGAAAATCATGGATATACCATCTCTCAGGATGAACAGTTGCTTCATTTGAATTCCCTCGATATTGCCCAAACAAAAGAACAGATTTCATCCTACCTAACGAATCGATGGAATCCAGGCGATCAAAGAACAGCATTTGTTTGCGCGAATGATGATATCGCGATAGCTACCTTGCAAGTTTCTAAAGCTTTACATCTAAATGTACCTGATAAAATTTCGATTACTGGATTCGATAATATTGCAATTTCTGAGCAAACCGATCCACCATTGACCACAATTCACGTGAACAAAGAAGCGCTCGGAAAACGCGCCGTCGAAATTTTACTTCGTCGATATCATAATCCAGATACTACGAAAGAAAAGATACTCATGGCGACAGAACTTATCATTCGATCTTCTACTGTCTGTCTTGATGAACCTTCCTCCTTCATCCCCATTAATAATTGATGTTTACCTATGCTTTTGAATAAACTGCTTCTCTTCACGATGCATACATCGCATGGAGAAGCAGTTTTCTTGTGTGCTTCGCAAATAAATGTTATCCTAAAATTAGTTTATTTAAAACTAACAAGGTGGCGAATCCCTATGAATTTACTGCCTCACCTACAGATAACAAATAAAAAAAACTCAATTCACCTAATAAAACACATTAAATCATCCTTCGAAAACCATGATCCCACTTCATTGTCTATTTACTTACAGAACCTGCATCAGGAATTGATCAATAATCAGGCTACAGTTCCATTAATTGCAGAGGTTGTTTCCGCCTTAATGGCCGTTATCTCAACAGTCACGAAGATAGACAATCTCGATTATGATGCACTCTACTGGGGAGAACAAAACTGGCACAACTTACTGTGCCAACAACCTCTTGATATTGTCTTTACCACGATCACTACCACACTTGAAGAAGTCCTGACACTCGAATCAGGGTCCACAAATAACAACTATCTCGGGTATTATAGTCAACACGTTAAAAGTATCATTGATGAGCATTTTCCTAACAACTTAAGCATTTCCGAATTAAGCGAAGCCGTCCATTTAAGTCCCAATTACTTGTGTAGGGTCTTCAAAAAAGAAACAGGATTAACTTTAACCGACTACATCACACAATTACGAATCGATCGCGCAAAACAGTTTTTGCGCCATGATCGACAATTAAAAACTTATGAAATCGGTGAATTAGTTGGCTATGCAGATCCTGTTTATTTTACAAAATTGTTTAAAAAAGTAGTCGGAAAAACACCGAAAGCTTATCGATTAGCCAAAAATTAAACTAAAGTTAGGATAATACTATAAATAACGTTTTTCACCCATAGGAAAAATGACGCATTCGATCTATCCTGTAATCGTTTACAACAGATGCTTCATCAAAAGGGGAGGAATTTTG